>NZ_LT838813.1:1525000-1830000 GCF_900176595.1 Aquiflexum balticum DSM 16537 | reverse complement strand
TCAACTTGCCGTACGACTTGCATGTATTAGGCCTGCCGCTAGCGTTCATCCTGAGCCAGGATCAAACTCTCCATTGTATAGTTTGTTTTTCCTCTTATCGCTAAGAAGTTGTTTCCTGCCCATATTTCCTCTATCATGCAATTAAATCACACAATATTCTATTGTTTCGTCTTCAACATTTCAATGAACTTCCGACCGGTCTCAACCGATCAACGCCAGACTATTGCTGGGATATTTTCTTTCCTATTCTTTAAAACAGGATCGCAAAGGTAATTCAATATTTTATTCTTTCAAAATCGGATTTATAAAATTTACTTTTTATTATCTGATTTTGATACAATCAATCCGAATAAATTAGGGTATTTGATTTCGCTGCCCGTCGTTTGGGATTGCAAAGGTGCAACACTTTTTTTCATTTGCAAAAATAGAATTGAAAATAATTCCACATAAAGATAAAGTGTACTGATATTCAAGCAGAAAAAATATAAAATGACTTGAAAATTATTAATACTTAAACGTTGGCATTCGTTTGCGGAAATTCTTTTTCAGAAATTGATCAACAAATGAATACCGCATAGACACTTCATGTGCCCCTCCGGATTGCCTCCAGCCTAATTGAGAAAGTGTAAAATCATAACTGTACCCAAGGTCAATACCGTTTTGAAGTGAAAAACCGATCAAACCGATAAGTGCTTCATTGTTAGGCAAACCAATCCTGGTTGGAAATCCCCTGTACCAAAATCCAAGAACTATCGGTTCAAAATAAAGCTCCATACCGAAATCCAACTGATCAAAAACCCCTTGCCGCTTATAATTGAATGCCAAAGAAAACGTTCGCTCCTGTTGGGTATTATTGAAATAGTCATTAATGCCACCCGGTGTCAAGTCAAATTTTACGCCGCCGTGTGCCGAATACCTGATCGGGAGTACATCCCTGTCAAATTCCAAATAGGAAATATTAGGTTGAGTAAGGTGATGCCCTGAAAAGCCGAACCAAAATCTATCATTATAATAGAGCATACCTGAATGAAAATCAGCAAAACTCCGCTGTCTATCATCAGAAATGGATCCCCCATTTCCTCCTGGAATCACAACTCCACGATTGATATCCAATTGCGTACTGAGAACCACTTCATCAAAACTCGCTGATCTCGTGGCCCAACTTCCCTGAATCCCCATATGCAAAAAACCTGATTCGCCCAATCTTACTCTATAAGAGTATACCAAACCTACTTCTGTGTTTTGCAAATTTGCCAAACTCTCCCGGCTTCCATTTATTATGATCCCGATTCCCGAATTTTTCTCATCAATAAAATGATCGGCATAAGCCGAAAAAGTGACAAATGTCTGATCCAATGAGGGCCACTGATTTCTGAAATTAATGCCTATTCTTGTCATTTCAGAACTCCCGGCAAATGCTGGATTAAGATAAAGTGGGGAGGCATAAAATTGTGAAAACTGAACATCCTGAGCCTGGGAAATTCCGAACACAAAAGTTAAACTGATCATTAATAAAATCCTCTTCATATCACCTGATCAATAAGAATTTTCCGCTTTCTTCAATTTTATCACCATCTATTGATTCCATATTGATCCTGTAGACATAATTGCCGGATGGCATCAGTTGCCCGTTGACTTTACCGTCCCATCCCGGGGTATTGATATCATTGGTTCTGAAAATCATATTACCCCAGAGATTGAAAATCAGCATTTCCATTTTTATAATCCCTTTTGTTTTAGGTCTGAAAAATTGATTTTCAGATAAAGTAGGTGTGAAGCCTGTTGGAAACATTACCCTAAAGGATTTTGTCAAGGGAAGCTCCAACTCAAAGGTATTTTCACAACCAAACTCATTGGTGACTGTCAACTTGATCAGAAAATTTCCTTTTTTACCAAAAACATGAACAGGAGATTGCTCATTACTGCTATTCCCATCACCAAAATCCCAATTCCAAGCGATAGCGCCACCCGTCGAAAGATCATTGAACCTGATGGGGTCATCGATAAATATTCCCCCGCCTTCATCACCTGTTATACCTGTCCCATCTACCTCATATACAAAATTTGAAATCAGGGCCTCCGAAATAATGACCAGTTCAAAATCAATGGGGTCTGACCAACATTCTAAATCTTTATGCTTCACACTAATACTATAAGGACCCGACTGCCCAATGGCGGCCATTTCTTCATTGATCAAAAATTGACCTGAGGGGGTTTCTAACCTGTAATCAAAATCATCCTCATTATAATCAAATATAAAATCCCTTACATCCAATGTCATTCCTGGGGTACATCCAACCACAGGGTCTTCAATTCTAAGTTCGGGAAAAGCAGGATTGATAACTTCAAATACAGCAGATTCTGTTGGACAACTTTTTGAATTGTATGCGGTAACAGTATATGAACCCGCTTCCACAGCAAAATATTCAGGGGCATTTGATTCCGGTATTAATATCCCATCTTTAAACCATTCAAATCTCACATATTCTTCTTCGCCAACTGCATTGAGTAAAATACCATCTCCTACACAAAGTCTGATTTCGTCTTCCTCTTCACCTAGACCCTCTGCTATAATATTTACCGGTTCGGGAGATTCTTTAATCAGAAGGCGGATATAATTCCCTGAGGAGGTTTTTCCGTAATTATCTGTTACAGTATAATAAATCTCAACCGTCTCGTCCACAAATCCCACATTGGGGAAAAATGTAAAGCTACCTCCTTCATCAGCTGCGCGGAAAGTGCCCTGAGGCAAAACCATTTGCCTGTTTTCGGGCCTACACCTGCCTTGGGAACAAATGTCATCTCCTTCGGCTTCTATCTCATCCAATGAACCGTATAATTGCAGACATCTGATTGAAGAACCCTCATTGGGAAGGGTTATTTCTTCTTCAGTAATTTCATAGGTATTTTCCTGACCTTCGCAGGAAGCCTTGTCATCGATATTTGTGCCTATGGGATTTTCCAGTCTATCCTGATCAGATACCTCTACCTGAAGATTTCTGATTTCATGAATATTCATTAATCCACCTGTTGAAGCAGCAAAACCAATTTTTAAATTCTCAGGTGCCTCAAAAATATAATCTGTCTTATCAAAGATTTTTACCATTCTGGGATTTCCAGGACTCGTGGTTACCATCAAATCAACAGAAATCGAATAGCCAATACCCCCAGGGTGAGGTTCCAGGTCAACAAACAATTTTCTATATCCGGGAATATTGGGATCTGTCACCCTTTGAGAACCGGCTCCCCCAGATTCAAGTGGGAATCTATCAACAGCAGGAAGAGCAAAAGCCCCTTCATTGTTTGTCCATTTTCCCGTTACAAACTGATACCCGTTAAGGCCAGAGCCATTCCCTCTTACAATAATACTATTTGGATAAAGGCCATCTCCTCCACCAAAAAAACCTCCTATTTTTCCCTCAGATGAATTTCCAAAATTCCCAAAAGAATCAAGTCCTATTCCAAGATAGGCTCCCGTCAACCCCGCGGTCTGCCCTCGTTGTGCATACCCAAGAGAGCCTCCAAAACCTCCCGGCCTAAAAATGGGGGTGTCTGCATCAAACAAAAAGACAGTAAGTCCATCGGCCCCATTTCCTCCATATACAAAAAACTCAAAAGAAGTTTTGATACCAAAGGCGGAGGGAAAAGGTATGTCTATATATATATATCCATTTTGCTCAAGCTGAGCATCGGTCAATCTCAGGACGCCATTAACCAATCTGGCGCTCCCTCCAAATATCGTGGTGCTTTGAGTTGAACCATCCTGAAAATCTTCACAATATGGAAATCCAACCTGTGCATAAGCATCTTGAATAACCAAAAAAGAAAAATAAAGTATCATTAAAATACTTAATCTTCCTATAAATTTTCCTACTCCTTTATACACTTTATTAACTTCCCTCACTTTATAATTAAAATCGAAAGTGTAAATTATGAATTAAAGGAAATAAAAAAAATGATGAATTGCCTAGATGGCTATTTAAAATTCAAATATGTGTTTTTGAAAACAAAAAAGCCTCCAAAAAGGGGGCTTTCAATCATTATCTCAATATGGTCTGGTTTCTATCGGGACCAACAGAAACCATTTTTATAGGCACCCCAAGTTCATCTTCCAATAAATCCACATAATTCCTTAGCTCAATGGGAAATTTATCATAATCACTTGCCTCAGCCAATGAAGTATGCCAACCCCGAACTGTTTTATAAATTGGTTTGGCATCTTGGGTATTCAGCTCATAAGTTAGCCTATCCACCTTTTTACCGTCAGGTAATTCATAATGGGTACAGATTTTTATTTCTTCAAAAATATTGAGCACATCTGCCTTCATCATAAACAGCTGAGTCACACCATTGATCATGATAGAATACTTCAATGCGGGTAAATCAATCCAGCCACATCTTCTGGGTCTACCGGTCGTGGACCCAAATTCATTACCCTCTTTTCTCATGGCTTCACCAACTTCATCATAAAGTTCGGTTGGAAAAGGCCCACTGCCAACTCTTGTACAATATGCTTTGAAAATTCCGAAAACCTCGCCGATTTTGGATGGTGCAACGCCAAGTCCAGTGCAGGCCCCTGCAGCCATGGTATTACTGGAAGTCACAAAAGGGTAACTTCCAAAATCAATATCCAACAAGGACCCTTGGGCCCCTTCTGCTAAAACTCTTTTCCCGGAATCCAAATAACCATTCACTTCATATTCGCTGTCCACCAAATTCAATGTCCTGAAAAATTCAACCGCCTCGAAAAATGTTTTTTCCAATTCGGGTAATTGGACAAGATCAAATTCATAAAAGGACAGGATAGTTTTATGCTTTTCTACCAGGGCATTGTATCTATCCTCAAAATCAGGTGCCAATATATCCCCTACTCGTAGCGCAATTCTTCCAATTTTATCCTGGTAAGTTGGTCCTATGCCTTTTAAAGTCGATCCGATTTTTTTATCACCTTTTGACTTTTCGTAAGCGGCGTCAAGCAGCTTGTGGGTAGGAATAATAATGGTTGCTTTTTTTGAAACAAATAGGTTTTTCTTGAAGGAGATGTTGAATTTATGCAAGCCCTCTATTTCTTTTCTCAAAACAACAGGGTCTAGAACAACCCCATTTCCGATGATATTAAGAATGTTTTCCCTAAATATGCCTGAGGGTATCTGATGTAGCACATGCTTGATTCCATCAAATTCCAAGGTATGTCCCGCATTGGGTCCCCCCTGAAATCTGGCTACTACATCATATTGTGGCGCCAATACGTCCACCACTTTACCTTTACCTTCATCGCCCCACTGTAGGCCTAATAAAATATCCATTTTCATTTCCTGTAAAATCAACTCTTATATTAAAGTCTTTTTGAGGTGTGAAATTTGGAATAAGGTTAATGAATTGCAAGTAAATGAAGGGATTTATTCTCAATGGTCTCTTCAAACTGTATTGTCCCAATTGCAATTGTTTAAAATCCAATTATCAGAAAATATAATTGAGCCGATTTTCTAGGATGACATTTTAAAAAAATCTCATGAAAATATTGAAAGGAATGTCTGAAATCACTTTAACTTCAGCTTGGCTTCTTCCATTGTTGGAAAAACAGTGAAAATGTTATTCAACTTTGTGATGATCAATAATTTTTTAACATGTTCAGATGGGGTAGTCAAGTACACATCTCCTCCGGCATTTCTCATTTTTGTAAGCATTGTGATCAAAAGGCCAATCCCGCTCGAACTGATATACCTCACTTCGGAAAGGTCCACTACAAAAACCATTACTTTGTCATTGACTGCGTCCGACACAAATTCAACCAACTTTGGGCCGATATCATCTCCTATTAAATCCCCTGTCAGGTATAAAAAGTGAGCCTTTGCTTCTTTTTCAATTCTGTATTTTAACTTCATATTTTAGGTCTGTTTTCGCAGTTCATGTTTTGGCAGCTACCATAAAGAATAAGGGAATGGTGCATTACTTTAAATTTGAGGATTTCCCCTACAGTATTTTGGATATTCTGTATTCTCGGATCACAGAACTCCAATACTTTATTACATTCTACGCAAATGAGGTGATCATGCTGCTTGTATCCATAGGATTTTTCGAATTGGGCAAGGTTCTGTCCAAACTGATGCTTGGTGACCAAGTCACATTCTACCAATAGATCCAAGGTATTATACACTGTCGCTCGGCTTACACGATAGTTTTTGTTTTTCATGCTGATGTACAACGATTCAACATCAAAATGTCCCGACCTGCCATAGATTTCTTCCAAAATGGCATAGCGTTCAGGCGTTTTCCTCAGCTTCTTATTCTCTAAATATGCAGTGAAAATTTTCTTTACCTCTTCAAAAAGGGTTACGTTAAGGGCCATGTATTTGGTTTTTGTGCAAATATAACTTTTCTTATTTAGAAAAGATTCAAATAATGTGGGTCTAAGTTGAATTAATCGAAGCGTGAAACTTTGATGATGCCTTCTACTTTTGAGAGGTTTGCGACCAATTTTTCCAGATGCTGGGTGCTATCAACGTACAGCTTGATAGTACCTTCAAATAATCCGCTATCTGAGTCGACTGTAATAGAACGCATATTTACTTTTAGCTCATTGGAAATCACTTTGGTGACATCATTGATCAATCCAACCCTATCAGTACCTACAATTCTCAATCCTGCCAAAAATGCAATCTGCTTTTGGCTTGTCCATCTGGCTTTAATAACTCTGTTTCCATGATTGGATAATAGTTCCAAAGCATTGGGACAGGAGGTTCTATGGATTTTGATTCCATCGTTTATGGTGACAAAGCCAAAAACATCATCACCGGGAATTGGATTGCAGCATTTTGCCAAGATATAATCCACCACATCCATATCCTCTCCTATTAGCAGTTGATCATGATCCGGACCTTTAAGGCTTTTGATTTCTTTTGTAAAGGTGGTCTCATCCTTTACTTTTTCATAAGAAGGCTTACCTTTTTGCTTTTTATGTTCTTTATATTCTTTAAAGCTTTTGATCGAGGTGGCATCTATAATTCCTCTACCGATTTTGTAATAAAATTCATTAGGCGTTTTGGTTTCAAAATAAGCCCTTAATTGCTCCACAATTTCAGAATTGAATTCGATTTTCATCTGCTTCAACTTTCTTTGGACAATTTCTTTTCCATCCATAATGATGGATTTTTTGTCTTCTTTTAAAGCATCTTTTATTTTGGCTTTGGCTTTGGAAGTGACCACAGAGCCCAACCAATCTTCTGTTGGCTTTTGCTTGTTGGATGTAAGAATTTCAACCTGATCTCCATTTTTTAACTTATGATTAATGGGAACTAGCCGTTGATTAACTTTTGCACCAATACATTTGGCCCCTACTTCGGTATGGATTTCAAATGCAAAGTCAAGTGCCGTTGCCCCAAATGGCAACACTTTCAATTCGCCTTTGGGAGTGAAAACAAATACTTCATCATGGAAGAGATTTCCTCTGAAATCATCCATAAATTCAATCGCAGATCCATCATTGGACTCCAAAAGGCTCCTTACTTGAGTAATCCACTCGTCCAGGCCTGTTCCTGCTTTTGCCTGAACCACATCTTTATCCTTATATTTCCAATGAGCGGCATAGCCTCTTTCCGCAATATCGTCCATTCTTAAAGTTCTGATCTGTACCTCAACCCATTGTCCTGTACTGCTCATAACTGTTGTATGCAGGGATTCATAGCCATTTGCTCTTGGAGTGCTGATCCAGTCTCTTAGCCGATCGGGATTTGGCCGATAAAAATCCGTGACTACTGAATAGACCTGCCAACAATCGGCCTTTTCATTGTCCAATTCGCTTTCAATAATAATCCTGACGGCAAAAAGGTCATACACCTCCTCAAAAGGTATATTTTGTTTTTTCATTTTATTGTAAATCGAAAAAACAGATTTCGGTCTTCCTTTGATGGTGAATTTGAAACCCTGAAGTTCAAGTTCCTCTTCTATTGGAGCAATAAAGCCTTTGATAAATTTATTTCTTGAAATTCTGGTCTCATTGATTTTAGTAATAATAAACTGATAAGTATCTGAGTCCGTAAATTTCAGATAAAGGTCTTCAAGTTCTGATTTGATGGCATACAGGCCCAGGCGGTGCGCCAAGGGTGCATAAAGATACATTGTCTCCGAGGCAATTTTCAGTTGCTTATGTCGGGGCATGCTATCCAAGGTCCTCATATTGTTGAGGCGGTCAGCCAGTTTTATCAAAATCACCCTGACATCATCCGATAGGGTAAGCAGCATTTTTCGGAAATTTTCTGCCTGCTGTGAGGAACCATAATCAAAAACTCCGGAGATTTTGGTAAGACCGTCAATAATCTGAGTAACCTTTGGACCGAATTCTCTCTCGATATCTTCCAACTCCCAATCTGTATCCTCTACGACATCATGAAGGAGTGCAGACACTATACTTGTGGTACCTAAGCCAATTTCTTCTACACATATCAGGGCAACCTCTAATGGATGATAAATATAAGGCTCCCCCGATTTGCGGCGCATTTCCCTATGGGCATCATTGGAAACATTAAAAGCTTTTTTTATGATTTTTGAATCCCCGTCTTTCAACATGGGTTTGGCCATCTTCAAAAGCTTCCTATATCTCTTAATTATCTCCTTTCTTTCCTCTTCCAGATCTACTTGTATCATATAATCTAAGCTAAAGCAATACTTTTATCTAAACAACGAAAGTCTAATAGATTTTCAGAATTATTATGCGGGAATTTTCAAATCTATTTTTGCAAGTTAAATTTTACTTATTACCTTTGCATCCACATTAAGCGGATGTGGCGAAATTGGTAGACGCACTAGACTTAGGATCTAGCGCCGTAAGGCATGGGGGTTCGAGTCCCTCTATCCGCACATTTTCCAGCCCTCAATCACATTTCCGAAATCGATCCTGAGTCAGGAATCTCGACTAAGAAAAGGGATTGGGGGTTTTTAAATTTTATCAAACCAAAATCAAACAAATTGGAAATCACGTTAGACAAGCACGCAGCAAATCAAGCTTCTGTTAAAATTAAACTAAATGAAGCAGATTATCAACCAAAGGTTGATGCGAAACTGAAGGACTATGCAAAAAAAGCTACAATCAAAGGTTTTAGGCCCGGCAAAGCTCCTGTTTCTATGGTGAAAAGAATGTATGGTACATCTGTTCTTGTGGACGAAATCAATGAACTTCTTTCTTCCTCTTTGAATAATTACCTGAAAGAGCAGACCTTTAAAATCCTGGGAGACCCGCTTCCAATTTTTGAAGATGCTGATAAAATCGATTGGAAAAACCAAAAAGAATTCGAATTCCAATATAAAATCGGTTTTGTAGATGATATTGAGGTAAACCTTGATGGAAATTTGGAAGCCGTTTCTTATTCTGTAGAAATGGACGGAAAAGAAGTGGACGATGCTATCCAAAATATGCGAAGCCAATATGGAAAAATGACCAATCCTGAGATCAGCGAAGAAAATGATTTTCTTTATGGTGACCTCAAATCAGCGGATGGCTCATTTGAAAAAACTTTTTCACTTCCTCTTTCAAAAGTGGAACCTAAATCCATGAATAAATTTGTTGGATTGAAAAAAGGTGATGTGGTTGAATTTGATCCTACCAAAGTGATTAAAGAAGATTTGGCGTCTACTATCGGGGTTTCAGAAGAAGAAGCAGAAAAGCTTTCGGGTGAATTCACTTTCACAGTTCAAAACATAAATCGGACTGAATTGGCAGAATTAAATCAGGAATTCTTCGACAAGCTTTTTGGAGAAGGTCAGGTTGATTCTGAAGAAGGCCTTATCAATAGAGTCAAAGAAATCATGGCCGAAAACTATAACAAAGAAATCAGAATTTACAGCGACGAAAAAATCAAAGAAAAGCTGGTTGCCAATACCAATTTAGACCTTCCTGAAACATTCCTGAAAGAATGGTTGCTTAAAGCAAATGATGGAAAAGTGACAAAAGAGCAAGTTGAACAGGAGTATCCCATCTACGCTAAGCAATTGGCTTGGACTTTGATTTCCAACAAAATCGCCAAGGATAATAATATCCAGGCTGAACATGCCGATGTGATCGAAAAAACCAAGGAAATGATTAGAGAGCAATTTGCCTCTTCAGGTCTTGGTGCACAATTGGAAGCCAGCATGGATATGTTTGTAGACAACTACCTCAAAGGCAATGAAGGACAGAATTACATGCAAATGCTGACTTCAGTGCAGAACGATAAGGTACTTGCCTTTGTGAAAGAAAAAGCTGATGTCAAGGAAGAAAAAATCAGTATAGAAAAATTCAAGGAACTGCTAGAAAACTAATTCTTATATAAAATTGTTAAGAAAAAGTCCTTTTGTAAGGGCTTTTTTTATTTTTGTACATTACATAAAAATTAAATCATGATCAATAAAGACGAGTTTAGAAAATATGCCGTTCACAATAGAGGCATCAGCGGCAATGCATTTGACCAGTACAACACATTTGTTGAAAACATGACCCGGTCGGTTATCGAAGAAAGGCCAACTAATTTCAGGGAAATTGATGTATTTTCAAGATTGATAATGGACAGAATTATTTTTCTTGGTACCCAAGTGGATGATTTTATTGCCAATATCATTACCGCCCAACTTTTGTTTTTGGAATCGACTGATCCAAAAAAAGACGTACTTTTATACATCAACAGCCCAGGGGGTTCTGTAACGGCAGGTTTGGGTATCTATGATACCATGCAATATATCAATCCTGATGTGGCCACTATCTGTACCGGTATTGCAGCATCTATGGGTGCTGTGCTGTTAGCAGGTGGTGCAAAAGACAAAAGATCTGCATTGCAACACTCCAGAGTAATGATTCATCAGCCTTCCGGTGGTATGCAAGGTCAATCCAAAGATATGGAGATTTCTTTAAAACTGATTTTGTCCATGAAGCAGGAATTGTATCAGATATTGGCAGACCATTCTGGCAAAACTTATGATGAGATCGAAAAAGATTCAGATAGAGATTATTGGATGAGAGCTCCTGAAGCCAAAGAATATGGTTTAATAGATGAAGTATTGGTTAGAAAAGTAAAATAATGGCACAAGTTACCTGTTCCTTTTGTGGAAGAAATAAGAGAGACGTAGACCTGATGGTTTCCGGGATATCAGCCCATATATGCAATTTCTGCATAGATCAGGCTTACCAGATTTTAGGGGAGGAAGAAAAAAACAAAAAACCTGTTAAAAACCCTAAATTCAAACTCAAAAAACCAAAAGAGCTTACAGAATACCTCAACCAATACGTCATAGGTCAATATGATGCCAAAAAGGTACTGACAGTGGCGGTCTATAATCACTACAAAAGGTTGCAGCAAAAAGGCTATGATGAAGATGAAATCAAGATTGAAAAATCAAATATCATCATGGTCGGGGATACTGGAACAGGCAAAACTTACTTGGCAAAAACCTTAGCCAAGGTCCTTGAAGTACCATTTTGCATTGCTGATGCGACAGTTTTGACAGAGGCAGGTTATGTGGGCGAAGATGTCGAAAGCATTCTGACCCGTCTCCTGCAAGCGGCCGACTATAATGTGGAAGCTGCGGAAAGAGGCATAGTTTATATAGATGAATTGGATAAAATTGCCCGGAAATCAGATAACCCTTCCATTACACGAGATGTAAGCGGGGAAGGTGTTCAACAGGCACTTTTGAAATTATTGGAAGGTACAATTGTGAATGTCCCACCGCAAGGAGGAAGAAAACATCCTGACCAGAAAATGATCGCAGTGAATACAGAAAATATCCTGTTCGTTTGCGGGGGAGCATTTGATGGCATAGGTAGACACATAGCCAAAAGACTGAATACACAGCCCATGGGCTTCAGCAAATTTGTAGAAGGGAAACAGGTAGACAGGGCAAACCTGCTTCAATATGTGACAGCACAGGATTTGAAATCTTTTGGTTTGATCCCTGAACTTATTGGGAGACTTCCTGTAGTGACCCACTTGGATCCTTTGGATCGGGCTACATTGAAAAGCATACTCACTGAGCCCAAAAATGCTTTGGTTAAACAGTATAAGAAACTGTTGGCCATGGAAGATGTTGCGCTTCAATTTGAGGAAAGTGGTATAGACTATATTGTGGAGAAAGCAGTGGAATACAATCTTGGCGCCAGAGGATTAAGATCCATCTGTGAAGCTATCATCACTGATGCTATGTATGAGTTACCATCTGATGATTCCATAAAAGAGTTGGTAATCGATGAAAAATATGCCCAAGAGCAGTTTGATAAGTCCAAGTTCAAAAAACTGCAGGTGGCTTGAAATAATAAGCATAAAATCAATATTTAAATAACCGCATAGGGTAACCCCTTTTGCGGTTATTTTTTTTATGACTTGCGGCACTTGAAAGAAAATAAAGAATTTTTCCCGGACTGATTTTCAATTTATGAACTGACAATATTGATTCAGTTCTAGGTGCCCAATGTTTCTATGTGGTAAGCAAAAATTAAATCTCTATATGGTCAAATCTTCAAGCTTTCAACGATCATTTTGGCCGTTGCATCCGACGCAGAACCATCTCCAAGCCTTTCCTTTATTTCTGTATAACCATCCAAGATTGCCGCTTTGTGCTGTATATCCGCCAGAATTTTATTTAATTCCTGACTCAATCTTTGCACATTAAATTCTCCCTGGATCAACTCAGACACCACTTTTCGTTCTGCTATCAAATTGACCAAGGATATAAAAGGAACCCTGATCAATCTTTTTGCGATGACATAACTCACCGAACTGGTTTTGTAAACAACCACCTGCGGAACACGAAAAAGGGCAACTTCCAAAGTTGCGGTACCAGAAGTCACGATTGCTGCATTGGCGTGATGCAATAAATCATATGTCTGATCAAAAATAACTTTAATACCTGCCTTAATAGCCGGTACATAGAGCTTAGCGGAAAGATTAGATACTCCTGCAATGACAAATTGGGCCTGTGGAAAATTCTTCACCACTTCCAGCATTACCTGCATCATATTTTGGAGTTCTTGCTTCCTGCTTCCTGGCAGCAAAGCAATGATTGGGCTGTAACTCAATTCATTCTTTTGATGGAAAAAGGGATGTGGTTCAAACTTAGCAATTTCATCCAACAGGGGATTGCCTACATAATGGGCTTTCACTCCGAATTTTTCAAAAAATGAAGGTTCAAACGGTAAAATGGAATAAACATGGTCAGTGAATTCCTTGATTTTCAAGGCCCTTTTCTGGTTCCATGCCCATACTTTTGGCGGGATGTAGTAATGAACAGGAATGCCGCGTCGCTTTGCAAATTCCGCCATTTTCATGTTGAAACCACCATAATCCACCAGAATCAGCACATTTGGTCTTTTAGCAATAATATCCTCTTTGACGATCCTTAGATACTTCAGAACTTTTCGGAATCCCAACACCACCTCAATAAAACCCATCAAAGCCACTTCCTCATAGTGGACACGAAGTTCCTGACCTTCAGCCTGAGAAAAATCTCCTCCCATGCCACGAAATGAAGCATCACTATCCAACGCCTTTATTGATCTGATCAAATTGGAAGCATGTAAGTCCCCGGATCTTTCACCTGAAATGATATAATATCGCATTTTAGTTTACCACGGAGGGCACAGAATACACAGAGAAATATTTTAGATTATGACTCTTTTTAAGCCATTTACCAGCGTTTTTTCATTAAAATTCATTAATAGCCCCAATGGATAATTGCCAAGTTTCAAATAAGTTAGCATTTGGGCTAAGTGAATATCTTTTAATCTTCACCAAAGTACTCCACAAAATTCCTTGGAGTCTCATATAGAGTCAGTTTGTAAAGACTTCCATGCGGAACGATTTCGTTAACGGCCGGCTCGAGGATTTTCCAGAATTCCATAACCAGGTTTTCACAGCTTGCCATTTTACCCTGCATAAAATCCACGTCCATATTGAGATTTTTGTGATCCACTTTGTCAATCACCAAAGTCCGGATCAGGGTACTGAGGGCTTTCAAATCGACCACAAAACCCGTTTCCGGATCAGGGAGACCTTTCACTGTCACGATCAATTCAAAATTATGCCCATGCCAGTTGATATTGGAGCAAGGTCCAAAAACTTCCTTGTTCTTTTCTTCTGACCAATTCGGATTCCAAAGCTTGTGCGCTGCGTTGAAATGCTCTTTTCTACAAACGTGTACCATGATACGGGTATTCCTGATTTTGGAGTGCAAAAATAAACCTAATCTTTACAAAAACATAGGCATTCCCAACAGAATGAAAATCAAAAATAAATATAAAGTTCAGAACAGATAAATCACTTGTTCAAAGCCCGCACCAATTTAACCATATCTTCTTCATCCTTTAGATCAAGGTTCATGTTCTCCATCAATCCCAATACTCTTTCAGTAGAATCCCCAAAAACACTGCTTAATTGTTTCTTTTTTGTTTTGAATGGATGGATTTCTTCTTCAAAGGCAATGTAAAAATCAACTTTATTCTGGAATGACTTTGATTTTTGTGAACCATAAGCAGCGGAAGGATCATCAGTTATGATTTTATACCTATACTTAAGAAGTGTGAAATCCCCTTCTTCCAGAATTTGTACAAATACACCTTTGCCCAGTTTAGGGATATCAAATCCGGATTTATATATTTCCCTCTGTTTGTATGTATCAATAATAAACCCATGGATATTTTTCCCTGAATACCCCATTAATTCACCCATTCTATTTACTTCCAGCATATTGCCATAAAGGTTGAATCTTACTGCAATATTTGTGAGCGTGTCCTTCTTGCTTACCAAAATTGATCCTTGCATAAAATTTCCCAAATAGGGATCACCCTTTACTTCCGGATAAGCGTTGGCAATCAATGGAGCACCAGGAATACTGACATCCAGAAGAGTTTCGACCTGACCAAAAACTGTCAGATGGATGAAAAATAACCCAAAAACAAATCTATATGACTTACCCATAATTATTGTAAAATTTAAAAAGAATTGATCTGACAATACTTAAAAATCCCTCTTCAAATCCTAAATCTGAGAAATCCTGATCCCGATCCTTTTATATTTTTCACTGGGTCTTACAACACTATTTCCTAACAATTCAAGAACTAAATCCACCGAACCGGTTCCAGGTCCAGGATCCAAAATCTGTACCTGCACATCTGCAAAACTTGAATTGGCTTCAATAGTCACTTGCCCACCAACGGAATAATGCACGTCCGGCACAGCAGTGGTTTCGTCAGTGACTACTCTGAAAGAAATGATTTCATCATTTCCTTTCTGGGGGCTTACAAAATTAACCCTTAAGCTTACCGTTCCTGTCCTTCGGGTAATCAGGGGATCTGAAGGTGCCAATGCAAAAGTAGGTCTTGGCACCCTGACCAATAGGGGAAAGTCTTTTCCCAACACTGGATTATTCATCACAGTAGCATCCCATTCAACCAAGGAATCCTCGAATAAAGGATAATCCTGCTCAATACATGAGAAATTAAAAAGAGAGATAAAAATCAATAAAAGTCCACTGAATCTTTTCATAAGTAACCTTAATTTAATATCCTGCGTTTTGTTCCAGATTTTTGTTCCCATCAACTTCATTTTGGGGGATGTTGGCAAGTATCCTGAAATCTGTAAATGCAACATTTCCCTGCTGTTTGATGATGTCTTTTCCATATCTTTTAATATCGAAAAAACGGTGACCTTCAAAAGCGAATTCTTTTCTTCTTTCTATCAATATTTCTTCAAGCAATTCCTCACCTTCAAGATTCACTTCTTCAAGTCCCCTAGCAATTTTCAACCTATTGAGGTCCTCCAATGCCAAACTAACCTCTCCCAAGTGAAAATTTGCTTCCATTCTATTAAGAATCATTTCTGACTTTCTCAGGATCGGAATATTATCTCCAAAAGCAAAACCACTTTTGGATGCGAATTTGATGCATTCAATTCTTTTGCCTGTGCCATTCGGTACCCTTCCCGGACCTGCTTCATATTGGAATGCTCTGACATCATTCCCTCTGTCACTAATCTCCAGTGCAGCCCCACTGCCGGCAACTTTTATACCTATGAAATTGACAAAAACCGGAGTGGGTATAAAGTCGCCCCAACCTCCGACTTGTGCTAAATTTTCAAGATTTCTGATGGTTGTATAGGTGGATTGAATGGACTCATTTGTGCCATTGCTTTCTGAGGCGTTTTCAAATCTAAGGTCAAATATGGATTCGGGATGTACTGACACTCTCCAACCGGATATATAATCTTCACCTTCCAGGAATTTACCTCTCGAAGAAAGCCACACTGCTGTAGATTCCGTAACGGCTCTTCCCCAATCTTGATTGTACAGAGCAACTCTGGAAAAAAGGGCTCTGGCAGCAGATTCCGAAGCAAATTGTACTCCCCTGCTGTCATCCAATAGCCTTATGGCATCTTCCAAATCCTTATAAATCTGAGCATAAATTTCCGCTACAGTTGACCTGGCAGGCTGCCTGTTCAGTGCTGTCTCAATATCGGATGTACTGACTCCTTCAAGTACCAAAGGAATACCTCCTTTATCCAACTCCGGGACAATTACCCCAGGCATATAGGCATATGCTTTTACCAAATCAAAATAAAAAAGTGCCCTCAAAAATTTGGCTTCTCCTTCCCATCTGTTTTTGGTATTTTGTGAAACGGCAGGTATACTTTGGATTTCCGGAATAGCTTCCAAAATCAAATTCACCTCGTTGATCCCAAAATAAAAATTTGTCCAATGGGTATAATGAAAATAAGGTTGGTTCCTTGCTTCATTGAGAAGCCTTCCTGAATTGTTGGTGGCTAAGCCATTGTCGGCCAAAGCATCACCAAAAGCCATAAGGTTTCTACCATAGGCATTTACAGATCGTAATCTTGCATAGGGAGATTTCAATGCAGCTTCTATATTTTCAGGAGAATTCAATGCATCCGAACCTTCTATGGATTGTCTGGGATTTACCTCAAGGAGACCATCACAGGAAACCAATACCGAAGCAGCAAAAAATGCCAGAATATAAAACCTCCAATTATATTTTTTTATGATTTTCATAATTCCTTTTCAAATCAAAACCCTGCCTGAATACCAATTGTATAATTTTTTGTCTGAGGAATAATCCCTGTACCGCTTCCCAAAAATTCCGGATCATAGCCAGGAAACTCAGAATACGTCCAAAGATTGATACCTTGGGCAAAAACCCTTACAGCAGAAAGCCCCAATCCTTTAATCAGTTCAGGATTGAAGTTATAAGCCAAAGTCAACTGTTTTAGTCTGATATAATCAGCTTTCAGCAACACAGATGAACCTGTATTCATATTGACGGATCTAACTTCAGGTCCGCCTACATATGGTCTTGGAATATCAGTTATCTGACCGGGAGTGGTCCATCTTCTATCTGCTACTTCCCGTAGCGCATTGGTAGTTAATCTGGTACCGTTTTCTCTCAGTGAATTAAACTGACCATCAGTGATTACCCTACCATATTCATAATTGAAAAACACTATAGCTTCAAAACCTTTGAAATAAAATGCATTTTGAAATCCCCCAAAATGGCTTGGAAGAGAATTACCTAAATGGACTCTATCCTCTGCCCTTGGCTGATAGGTAATATCTCCATTGATATCGTACCACATTGGCCGACCTGTTGCCGGATTTACTCCTGCATATTGTTGGGTAAAATGTGTCCCCAAAGAATATCCCACCGCAATGGATGGATCTGAAGGCAAAAATTGATTCCCATCATACAGTTTGGTAATTTCATTTTGTATGTAGGTGTAATTAAAACTGGTATTCCATCTGAAGCTTCCTTTATCAACGAGGGTAGAAGAAAGTTCCAATTCAATTCCTCTATTTACCAGTTCTCCAACGTTGGAAGTAACAGATGAAAATCCGTTAACAGCAATGACAGGCAAATCCAGTAATAGATTCATTGACCGTCTATTAAAAAGGTCTATTGAACCGGTGAGCTTATTTCCGAAAAATCCATAATCGACGCCAAAATTGGTGGATTGGTTGATTTCCCAACTGAGATTACGGTTTTCCAGACCAATAGGTCTGATCCCACCTGAACCGGAATAATTTCCTTCAGCACCAAATAACCCTCTTGCCGAAAAATTACCGATCTGATCGTTTCCTGTTTTTCCTATGGATGCCCGGATTTTCAATTCAGATATTACCTCCGAATCTCTCAAAAATGCCTCATCTTTGATAAACCATCCGAATCTGATTGATGGGAAAAACCCATATTGGGTATCTACTCCAAATCGGGAAGACCCATCATACCTACCTGTGATGGTAAGCATATATTTTTTCTTGAAATCGTAATTGAAAGATGCAAATGCACCCGCCCTTCTATAACCGGACCAATAACTGGATAAGGTCTCAGGTGTTGCTCCTGACTGAATGGTTCTGAATTCATAGGAAGGAAAGCCTATAGCAGATCCACGGAGACTTTCATTGGTCTCCGATCTGTATTCAAAACCTCCCAATAAAGCAATATGGTGATCTAATGCTAAAGTCTTTGACCAATTTAAAGTCTGTGTCGTGATAAAGTTTACATTCCAATTGGATTGGGTAGAAGCTCTGCCCTGTACTCCGGCGCCATCAGGAGTTCTTGGATCTCTGAATTGCTCTCCTTGCAATAACCTATAATCCAACCCAAACATAGAACGGAAAGTGAGATTTTCAAGAATCTGATAGTTGGCAGCTAGGCTGCCTACTATAGTATTGGTTCTTTGGTGACCTGAATTGTATTTATTCACCATGACAACATTCTGATTTAAGACACCTGCAATGTTGGTATTGAATGATCCATCTTCATTGTAAATGGCATTGTGCGGAAGGATCAATGAGGATGCAAAAGCCGGGTTACCCAAAAAAGAGCCTGAAGTGCTGAATGGTATATCCTGACTGAATGAAGATAAATTTAAATTATTTTCAATCCTGAGTTTGGAATTCACTTGATGACTCAATGAAAACAACAGCGTTCCTCTTTCAAAATCAACGGGGCTAAATGTACTTTCCTGATAATTGTATGAACCCGAAACCCTAAAAAGCGTTCTTTCGTCACCTCCGGCGATGGACATCTCATAATTTTGAAGGTTTCCAGTGCCCATCACCTCACGCTGCCAATCATAAGTGGATAAATTCCCTGCTACCGCATCCAATTCTTCAGGACTTAAACTCTGCCAATTGCTAGGGAGAATCCCCATATTATTTAAAGTATTGGCTTCAGGAATTGCATTTCCCGCATTGACCCATGATTCTTTTCTCAGTTCATACCATTCTTGGGAATTGTACACATCCATATATTTCAATGGCTGACTGCTGCCCCCAAATGCATTGAAGGTGAACTGTGCTTTCCCTTGCTTCCCTTTTTTAGTGGTGATGATAACTACACCATTGGCTGCCTGAGCTCCATAAATAGCAGCTGAAGCAGCATCTTTTAATATTTCAATGGATTCTATATCATTGGTATTCAAAAATGCCAATGGATTGGATTGTGTAAATGCGGCATCGTCCCTTGCATTGATCTGAACGCCGTCTACAATGTAAAGTGGCTCATTTCCGGCATTGATAGAACCTGTGCCTCTGATCCTGATATTGACCGCACCTCCGGGAAGACCATTGGCAGAAGCTACTTGAACGCCAGCTGCACGTCCCTGTAATGCCCGGTCAAAAGATTGCATGGGAAGATTTGCTATGATCTCGCCCTTTACAGAAGATACTGCTCCTGTGACTTCTCTTTTTGGTTGAACGCTGTAGCCGGTGACTACAAATTCTTCCAGATTTTTTGTGTCAGGTCGAAGCGAGATATTGATTTGGGAGCGGTTATCGATCAGCGCTTCTTCTGTGAATGATCCTATAAAACGGAAAACCAGGATATTATTTTCAAAAGGGACGCTCAATGAATAATTACCTTCCAAATCTGTCGCGGTACCGATCATGGTTCCTTTTACCAGAATTGTGACACCAGGAATAGGAAATCCATCCTCAGCCGATATGACAGTACCGGACACAATCCGGTCCTGCGCAAACGCAGTTGAGAGTATCAATACAAGTATTGACTTGATCAGTAAAATTTTCCTCATAATTTGGTGACAAGCAAATAATTTAATCCAATTTTATCCTTTATCTTTAAATATTACAATAAGATTTAAAAAAATAATAAAAATTAAATTTTTTGAATTATTTTAAATTATTCTGTTTTATTTAATATTTTAAAACAATTATCGATTTATTATAGATAAATTCAGATATTAATTATTTTTTATTCTAAAAATGTAATTTTTACAAAATTTAATTTTTTTTATTAAAATCGATAAATTTTCCAAAATTCTCCTTTAATCTAATGAATTCTGCCTTGAATTCTGTCAAAAGCCATTTTGTCCATTCTATAAATCTCTTGTCATCAGCCTCATAATCATAACTTTTCTAAGTTATTATTTAATTATTAGAATATACTAAAGCGTATTTCATATAAAAGAAAATGTACCGAGATTGATTTTGTAATTAAAATTAAATAATTTCAAAAATAATTCAATTATATTGTATTTTTCAAATAAAATATAATACTAATAAATCGGTTTTAACAAAAAGTTGAGATTTTAACTATGATAATAGATCATTGGATTGAAACTGTAATTCTTCTATTCAAGGCTCTGTTTTCTGCTGAATCGTTTGGTACCATTGGTTCACCTTGGCCTTTTCCGATAGCCGCAACTCTTTGATCATTTATACCGGATTTCAACAAATAATCCCTGACACTTTCAGCCCTTCTCTTGCTCAAGATTTCATTGTAAGAAGCATTCCCAACATTATCAGTGTGACCGATGATATTAATAGAAACTTTTGGGTTCTCATCCAGGAAAGTCAGTAACCTTTTCAATGAGCTCATGGATTCAGGCTTCAGTTCATCTTTGTCAAAATCAAAGAAGATATTTTCAAATACAAACTCCTCACCGGATGCTATGGGGATTAAAGTCACCAAAAGATTATCCTGATTCTTCAGATTGTCTTTTTCAACATTATAGATTTTCGGCAAATAGCCTTTTTTCTCCACGTACAAACCTGAAAAAGATTTGTCAGGATAGAGCATCATAAAATCACCCGTTTTTCCATCCGAACGGAATTCATACAATGTGCTGTCATTGCTTAGACTGACCAATGACAGTCTGGCATCAATGGGCTCTCCCGTTTTTCCATTCAAAACCTTGCCTTGAGTCACTACCAATCTTTCACCCAGTGCAATTTCTTTGGGGAATTCAAACCGGTAAATAAAAGATCTTTCGACACTGTTTCCCAAGTAAGTGCTCTCTGTATAATACGCGAAATCTCTTTGAGCCGTAATAAACAAGGAATATTGATCCAGGTGATCATTGATGGGATATCCCATATTTTCAGGTTCTGTAAATTCTCCTTTAACCACCCTGGAAACAAATAAATCCATGCCACCGAATCCCCTATGGCCTTTGGACGCAAAAAACAATATCTCGTTATTGAAATAAATAAAAGGTGAAACTTCATCTTTGGAGGAATTGATTTTGGAGCCGAGGTTGATGGCCTCAGACCAAGAACCGTCCGGCATCCTGAGGGTGTAATAAATATCATTTCCTCCATAGCCGCCCCGACGGTTAGATGAAAAAAACATAATTCTGCCATCCGCCGAAAGAGACGGCTGGGAATCCCAAAACCTCGAATTAACATTTTTACCCATGTTGACAGGTCGTTGCCAGGTATCGTTGATTTTGTAAGCAATATAAAGATCACAATCTCCCAAAGAATCCGGAGTTTCGCAGGAGGAAAAAATAAGAATGTTCCCATCAGCAGAAATGGTGCAGGTTCCTTCGTTGTAATTTGTATTAATATTATTTGAAATACCTACCGGTCTGGACCAAATACTGTCCTCTTCCGAATAATAGCTGACAAAAATATCTTCATGTTCGTGATTCTGTAATCCATCTCTTTTTACAAATATGATCTTCTTACTATCCGCTGTCAAAACAGGAAAATATTGAAGTTTGAATTGATTCAGCGGATCAGGCAAAATTTCCTTTTCTATCGAAAGGACCTTTTCCAATTGTTTTTCCAAAAAATTGATCTGCAAGTTGGTTTCTCTGTAATCAATGGTTTTTTTGAAACTCCCATCGAGCAGATTATCCGCCATCCTAAATTGGCTAATGGCTTGATGAAAATCACCAATCGCCAAATTACAATGTAAATTAAGCCAATGAAATTCTCCTTTGAGCTGATTGGTGGCTTTGGCGGATCTTGCAGCCCGGGCTTGTCCTTTACCGGAAATTGCCAATGCTTCTTCAGGTTCTCCTTTAGTCAGTAATACCCGCCCCAATTTAAGGTACGATTCCAAAAATCCTGCTTCTCTTTGAATGGATGCCTGATATTTCAAAATTGCCTCATCATACTGCCTCTTTTGAACCAATTCATCTCCCTCTTGATGTAATTTGATTGCCTTGCTATCAATGATGGAATAGCTCTGCCCATTTGCAGTATAGACAAGCCAAAACATCAGTAATAAAATAGCAGATATCTTCATGGGATTAAGGGATGTCCATAAATTTATGAGTTTGAAGCGATATTTTCCAATTTGGAGAAGATTTAACATAATTTATAATATGCTCCGTCATTCTGTCTTTTTTGCTCCATTCTGGTTGAAGTAGCTTTTTACAGGATTCTTTCACCTTCTCGGCGTGTTTTTCTGCAAAGGCAAAATCTGATTGATGGTATATGACTACTTTCAATTCGTCCGCAAGTTCATAGATGCTTGGATGTGGTTTTTTAAACTTTTTGGGTGAAAAGCAAATCCAATCAAACTCTCCTGTTACAGGGTAAACACCTGATGTTTCAATATTGGTGACAAAACCTTTTTCTTTCAATAATTTGGTCAAAGGCCCTAAATCATGCATTAAAGGTTCACCACCGGTAATAACGACCAATCTTCCGGGATATTCTAAAGCAGAATCAACAATATCTTCTATGTCTACTTCCGGCCACTTGGAAACATCCCATGATTCTTTGACATCACACCATACACAACCCACATCACAGCCTCCAAGCCTTATAAAATATGCCGCAGTTCCTGAGTGCATGCCTTCCCCTTGAATGGTATAAAATGCCTCCATCAGAGGGAGTTTTATCCCTGACTTAACTTCTTTTATGATATTTTCCATAATTTTTGATAAAGCGGGTAATTGAACCGCTGAGTGATAAAATTTGAAATTTGGATTGCAAAGGTATAGGAAAAAGGGGGAAATGGCTAAATTCCTATTTGATTTGGAAGGACAAAACCTAAAGGAGCCCTTTTGGTCCGTAAAGTTTTAGGGCCGTCAAGGCAAATTGCTTTAGTTTGATATACCTTTTCTCTGTTTACTGCTTGGTACTTCCTTCATTGTACTTTCACTACTCTCAAAGCATTTTTTCCATCACTATCCTATAATCTTCTAATTTCCCTTTTTTGATGAGATCGACAATCATAAATCCCCTGTTGATTCCAAAATGAATCATTTTTGTCAACTTATTTCTGGTTTTAAACACCACTTTGGTAAATCCTTGGTTCTTTGCCCATGCTTCTTGTTCATTGGCAAGTTTGGTCGCAATGCCTTTTCTTCGATACTCATTCAATACCCCGCCCATCCAGGAATAAAAAACATCATGACTATATCTTTGGTATCCCACCTTAAAACCGACGGGCTTGCCATCAACTTCTGCTATTAATATTAAATATTGGGTTCCTGAAAGCCTTTCTTCATAGGTTTTTTCGGAATAGGGCTGATAAAACTCTGTGACTTTTTGACTCAATTCCACCACTTCCCTGATTGTGCCTTTTCTGATCTTTATTTCAGTCATAATTCAATTTCCATTTTAATATCACATCGGCTGTACTTCCCACATTCTGGTACAGATTCCCGAAAACCAATTTTTCTATACAAATTCAAGGCTGCTTCAAGTTTACTGTTGGTATATAGAATCACCTTATTTGCCCCAAATGTTTTTGCTTTTTCCAAGACAGCCATCGCAAGCAATTTTCCGACTTTTCTTCCCTGGGCTTCTGGTATTACACCCATTTTGACCATTTCAAATACTCCATCTTCCACTTTAAGCAAACCGACTGTCCCAATGATTTTTTCACCTTCTTTTGCAAACAGGATGGCGCCTCCTTTTGCAAGGATATTCTCATCAGGATTCTCCAATTGTGCCAGGTCAAAAGACTCCAAAGTAAAATATTTTTCCACCCATTGCTTGTTGATACTTTCAAAATGGGACTGGAGAGTCGGATTAAAGTCAATTATTTGAACGTCGGACATATTAATATGAGATTATAAAAATCAAAGAATTATACAGGAAATATAAAATAAAAAAGCCAAGCCTGAAACTTCAGACTTGGCTTTTGATCTCTATAAGCTTCGTTAACAACTTAAAACTCTTCCCGATAAGATTAAAACTGTATTTGAACCTGTTTCCCTACTTTATTCTTTTGCTCCAGATCCAGCAATTGGGATTTTCTCCAAAGACCTCCCGCATAGCCGGTCAATTGACCATACTTTCCCAAAATCCTGTGGCAAGGCAACATCACCAATATGGGATTGGCTCCTATAGCAGTTCCAACAGCCCTTACAGCATTCGGATTACCAAGATTAGCTGCTATCTTCTCGTAGGTACTAGTTTCCCCGAAAGGAATTTTATTAACTTCCATCCAGACTTTATGTTGGAAATCCGTCCCTCCAAAGGCAACAGGGATATCAAAAGTCTTCTGTTTACCCTGAAAATAAAGACCAAGCTGAATTCGGACATCCATCAATACGCCATCCAAAAAATCATCTGTCTCTGGAAGGTCAGTAAATTGAAGCTTAAGCAGATATCCATCCCAAACTTCAACCCATACATTCCCCAATGGGGTTTTCATTACCGCATTCTCTCTCATGATTACTGATCGTTTTAAGGTTACTACTCAATTTGTCAATAAGCACTTCCACACTATTACACTACAACGGATTAAAACTCATTTTGTCTTTTCAAAATGAAATTAATTTAAAAAGTCATGAAATGATTACAGATTTAATCAATCAAAAAATTTAAAACAAACCACCTATCAAATTAAATATTATGTATATACGCTTCTTTGGCAGTAACCCTATATTCTTCTTCAATCGGGACAGAAGACCGAAGTCGGAAGACCGATTTATCGGGCATTTCAGCCCTCAGACGAGAATTAACATGGATGCCCAATCTTCTGGAATTGTTGCTTACATACATGATAAACAATTCTAAAAAAAATCAATTACAATACCGGATATAAAAATGGATTGCTGATATTTTCTGCAAATGGTACAATCAAATCTAAACCATCATCAACCTATACCGCCACAGCTCTCTTACGGCGTTTATATCCACTTCAAAAGGTTTATAAATAGGATTTGAGGAACATAACAATAATTTTTGCTTCTCTGATATTTGATTGTAAGCAATTTTAAATGTGACACCATCAGCTTCGGTCACGACTACAAATTTCCCCCCGTCTTTGATGGCTGTCCAATCCTCTACATATTCACAGACAATCCAAGCCCCTTCCGGAATCGGTAGCATAGAATCCCCATCAACCTGAAAAACCCGGTATTTTTTGTCCTGGGGTAAAAAAGGCAGATTAAACCTCGGCAATTCCCCTATAAAATCCAGATCAGAAAATCCTGCCAAGTAACTTGCTTTGACCTTTTGGGAAACAACTTCAATCAGTTCCCTTCCAGTTTCATCTACCGTTGTAGTTAAAATCCTCAGGTTCCGGCCTTTGAGAAACTGATCTGTTTCCAGCATTTCCCGAAGCTTATATTCTGACAATTCCTCCAGATTTTTCCTCAGCAAAATATCCACGGATACACTCAAAAAATCTGCTATCAAAAGGACCGTGTCCAAAGGAGGATTGACGTTCAATTCATAGCCTGCAAGTTTTGACCTGCTGATGCCAATGGCAGCTGCCATATTTTCCTGGGTAATGGATTTCCTTTTCCTAAGGACTTTGATATTGGAATTGAGGTACATGGATTTTTAATTAATGAGATAAAAATAGAAAATGTTGAAATGGTTAGCAAAAAAATGTTGATAATTATGATATTTATAGCCTATAGTTCATTTCCAATGAAAATATCATCCTCAAATAAACTCCACCAACCCCTCCAACTTCATCCCCCTACTCCCTTTGATCAAAATCATATAATCTTCCAACTTGGAATCCTGAAGCCAGTTTCTGAAGGAAAAAGGATCGGGGAAATAAAGGGTCGAAATAGGTGCTTTTCCAAGGGCGGCCTGAATATGCTTGCCGGTCAGGCAGATTTTGTCAAAGGCATATTGACTGACCAATTCTCCTAATTTGCTATGTTCTTCAACGGTGCTATCCCCCAATTCATACATATCCCCCAAAATCACCATCTTGTATTTTCTGCCTGTCATTTCACCAAAAGTCTTGATGGCAACTTCCATACTGGAAGGATTGGCATTATAGGCATCCAGAATGATCAGATTGCTACGCTTTTCCAACAATTGCGAACGCATATTGGAAGGATTGTATGCAATCACAGCTTCTACGGCCGCACTCATGGGCACTCCAAAATACTTACCAACACAGAGTGCAGTAGCAATATTTCCAAAATTATATGCCCCAATCAAAGCGGATTGATAGGTGCCTTCCTGGCCTTCAACCCTGAACTTTACAAAAGGATCAGCCTCCACAAACGTCACTTCACAGAAATCTCCTTTGGCAGAATAAAGAATTGGATCACCAAAACGCTTGGCCATATTGGACAAAATCGGATCCTGTGAATTGATAAATACTGTTCCTTTATTTTCTCGCAGATGCTGAAAAAGTTCTGTCTTGGTTTTCAGCACCCCTTCAGGTCCGCCCATGCCTTCTAAATGAGCTTTGCCAATATTGGTAATAAATCCATGTGTAGGCTCTGCGATGTCACAGAGTTCTTTGATATCCCCTTGTTTATTCGCCCCCATTTCCACGATAGCGATTTCCACTTCTTTCCCTATCCCCAAAATAGTCAAAGGAACTCCAATATGGTTGTTCAGATTGCCGACAGTGGCAGCAGTCTTATATTTTCTTTTCAAAACAGCGTGAAGCAATTCTTTGGAAGTTGTCTTTCCATTGCTTCCGGTCAATCCAATAATGGGTATGGTCAGTTGTTTCCTATGATAATTTGCGAGTTGCTGCAATGCCAACAATACATCCTCGACCAAAAAAAACCTGTTGTCATTTTCAGGCACGACCCTTTTTTCATCCACCACTACCAAAGAAGCTCCAATTTCCAAAGCCTTGGAGGCAAAATCATTGGCATTGAAATTTGGCCCTTTCAGGGCAAAAAAGATATTGCCTTGATCTATTTTTCTGGTATCTGTACTTACTCCTGTGGCTTGAAGGAAATGGTAGTAGAGTTGGGGGATATTCATAAATAATGGATTAAAGCGCTAAGTTTGCAGGTCTAGACAAGTTCATATTACAAATTCATTCTCATTAATTGATTGCAAAATATCATATAGCCAGGTTTTTATTTCATTATCCATAAATCATTAGTTTGGATGAATCTATGCTTTGGCGTAAGTAAGGGTTTTTTATAGCTTTTTCCTCCAATAAATCAACATCCCTTTTTAATAATCCCTCCAATGATTTTTTTAAGCTGAAGTAATTATCTGCATATTCATACAAACCAACTCCTTCGAAATCTACCAGAAAATCAATGTCGCTTGTTTTTTTAAAACTATCTGTCAAAACTGAACCAAATACAAAAAGTCTTGTCACCTTATGTTTGTCACATAAAGCCCTAATTCTGTCCAAATTTTTGTCAATAATGTTCATGCATCAAAAATACAATTTTTCTAAATCCCCGAAGCAAATAAATTACTATCCGATTTTTACTACGGAATAATTATCTTCGGCGGATCAGGACGTTAAAATTAAAGGATTCACAAACATCTTATATCAAATTCTATCGTTTAATTTTAGGACTTAATACGAAGACCAATTGATGAAGTACCTTTTTATTTCGATCTTATTTTTAATCACCTTTTGGGCAAATGCCCAACAAAGCTTCACTTTTGATCAAAGCATCACACTTTCCCGTCAAAACAGAGAAATTGAAATGCCCTTTGCAGTAGGCATCAATGCAGCCCAATTCCAAGAATTGGATACCAATGGAGATGGTAAAGAAGAATTGATTGTTTGGGACATCAATTCACGTAGAGTCTTGGTTTTTCAAACCGATGGAGATGATTTTGAATACCTTCCGGAAATGTCATACTATTTCCCAAATGACATTTCAGGATTTTTAGTGCTTGCCGATTTCAATGGAAACGGTAAAAAAGATTTGTTTACCAGCAGCCCCTTTGGAATCAGGGCTTATCGAAATATCACTCAGCAAGGCGCCAAATATCCAAGTTGGGAACTGGCGCAAAATTTCCTGCGCCTGGACAACGGGTCCAACCTTCAGGCCAATAACTTGGATATTCCTCTGATCATAGACATTGATGGCGATGGTGATCTTGATATAGCATCTTTTAATCCCGGCGACTATGTGGACTTTTACTTAAATACAAGTATCGAAAGAAAAGGTATTGCTGATATTGATGGATTTGCTTTTCCGGAACCAAGGTGGGGAAAGTTTGAATTCTGTGGTTGTGGGACTTTTAGTTTTGGGATAACATGCGCCGGATTTCCTATGGAAAGACTTGCCTGGGAATCTGAGTCTGCCCGGATCAAACACGCTGGCGGTCATTCTATTTTGTATCAAGACTTTGACAATGATGGTATCAGGGATCTTTTAGTGGGTAGGGATGAATGTCAATCTTTGTATTACCTCCCTAACAAAGGCAGTAATGCCGAACCATTATTTGATGAATTTTCTACCGAACTGCCCAATATTGGACCCTTACCTGAGTTCCCGATATTCCATGCATCCTATCTTTGGGACAGGGGTTTGCTGATAAGCAGCAATTCTTCAGCTGCAGCCGGAGTCTTCAATGCCGATTATAGTGAAAATGTATTCCAACTTTCTTTTGATGAACAAGTTCCCATAGAAGCCAAGCCATTTCTTCAATCTCGGATACTTGATTTGGGTGAAAACAGCAGACCTTTTTTTAGGGGCTTCAAAGAATCCGGGGAGTTGATTTTAACAGCCAATAGTTTTAAAGAAGGAAAAGTCATAGGTATTGCGCACAGGTTTGAAATCAATTCAGACTCCTGGGATTTAATAGAAGAGGATTTTCTTGGTCTATCTTCTTTGGATTTTACCAACCTCCAATACCTTGAATTTGTTTCTACCACCAACCAAAATACCTATTGGGTTGCAGGGACGGATACCATGGATTTTTCTTTACAGCAAAGAGTTTTTTTTGATACCGATCCAAATCTTTCCAATCTTCAGGAATTAACTTTCCCTATTACCGGAATACGACCCTTGGATCATATAGAAATGTTTGTTTACGATGATAAAGATTATCTCCTATTGGCAAGACAAACAGGTGAATTGGTGATTTTTGAATTCGACATCAACGCAGAACAAAAGCTCAGGTTTTTAGAGAGAGAATTTTTGGATTTTACAGACAATCCGGCAAACCGCAACCTGAATGTTCATGTAATTGCAGGTTCAAATCCTTCCCTTTATGCCATAGATCAGCGTGGTGTTTTGGTTTACATTTCAGATTTTATGAATCAAAATCAAAGGGAAACCATTTTGATTGATTTGCAGGAAAATCAAACCCAAACGACAAAATTCGGAAGGAATACTTATCTAACCTCAGTTCCAAAACCCTTTTCGGAAAATCCTGATTTACTTTTGGGCAATACGGCCGGGGGATTGGAATATTTAAAATTTGAAGGTGAAGGTGAAAATCCCACGGATAGTGAAGTTTTGTTTAAAATTTATCCAAACCCCAGTCAGGGACAATTCAAAGTTCTTGCTTCCCAGGACAGTGAGCTAAGAATCATCAGCAGTCTTGGACAAATTATGCTTGACCAAATCAGGTTGACTGCCAACAGGGAGTTTGAGGTTCAAGCACCATTTTTATCTGCTGGATTATATATTATCCAATTGACCAACTCAGATGGCAAAAGGCTTAGCCGAAAAATGATTGTAAGGCCCTGAGCCAAGCCCTATCCGTGCCAGTGGGTATATGTAAATACAACAAAGAGGGTATTTTTTGAGAAGACTGATTTGGGGAGTTTTACAGCATAAAAATTTAATCCCCAGAAAAATCAAAAATTATGAGAAAAACAGCTATATCATTGATGGTGTACTGTCTAATCTGTACATCAAATATTTTTGCCCAAGATCTTTTTGACGGCATCGGAACCAAAGGGGTTCAAAACAAAAACATTAAAGGAGCCGAAGGTTTTATTGTCCCGCAATTGAATGTTGGGTTTGAAACTTTTACAGAGACTGTTAAAATACAGCAGGAGAGCAAAGTGAGTAATATCAGAAACAATTTGGCCACTGTAGGAACCAACAAAAATTATGTTAGACAATCCGGCGCAGCCAAAGTAACCACCATTTTGAGTGTGGAAATGAAGCCGGAAGATTTTCAATCCTTATCCAATGATTTTCAAAAAATATTGGAAGAAGAGATAAGCAAAGCAGGTTTCAAAGTCTTTCCCTTAGAAGAGCTTGATCAATTCAGTGCTTATGCCCCAATCAAAGAAAGATTTGACAATAAAACCGAAAAAACCAAAGGGAAGACAGCGGATGTAGAAGTTGGGGATGGAAAAGTGATGTTTTTGCCGGAAAATGGGATAATGATGTACAATGGGGATTTGAAATCTGTTTCAATGGGAATAGGATTGATCAAAAATCTGAAAGACCTTATGAAAGAGTCCAATGCTGTCATTTTGATGCAGAATCTTGATATCGACTTCTCCAATGTGGAGTTGGATGTAGATTTCAAAAGCCGAATGCGGGTTTCTACTTCCAACGTGGGCTACTATGAAATCACTTCAACCGACCAAAGCAAATCCACTGATGCCACTTACAATGTATATCCTGTCATGAAAATCAAGAACAACAATATCGGTATTGTGGATAAAACAGGTTCCATGCCGGCAGCACCTGTGTCTCTTAAAGAGGATTTTATTTCTGACATTCCATATGAAGCCAAATTGTACACAGACAAAAAGAAAAGCGAATCCTTATTCAATCAATTATTCTCTTTAAAAAGAAAAATGGATGTCGATTTTGATCCTATCATCGTCGAAATGAACAAAGAAACTTATATGAATGCCAGCAAACATCTATTCAGGATGTATAGCCAAGAATTTGCAAAAACTTTGGCTATCGGAGCCAATGGGGGTAAGTAATCCGATGACTTTTAGGCCGGGACATTGCTCCCGGCATTTTTTTCAAATCAGATTATTGGCATAAGCAAATTTGATCAAACCAACCAACGTGTTGGTTTTTGTCTTTCTGAATATGTTTTTCCGGTGCGTCTCGACTGTCCTTTCCGAAATAAACAACTGTTCGGCAATCTTCTTGTTTGGAAATTCCTTTGCGATGAGTTTGAGGATTTCCCTTTCCCGGTCAGTCAATAATCTATCCTCTTCGGGAAAGTTCAGGCTGTTGATGATTATCCTGTTGATGTTATTGCTGAGGTATATTTTTCCTTCTCGGACATATTGAATGGCCATTTTCAATTCTTTGTGAGAGTCATTTTTGAGCACATAACCTTCCACCCCTTCTTTTAAGATTTCCTTGACCAAATGGGTCTCATCGTGCATACTGAGAACAATGATTTTGGTATCGGGGTTTATTTTCTTGACCAACCTGACCAAACTCAAACCATCCATTCCAGGAAGATTAAAATCAGTAATGAGTAGATCGACCTTATTGGTTTTAAAAAACTCCAAAGCCTGTTCTGCTGAATTGGCTTCTCCGATGACATCCACAGATGCTTCATGGGAGAGTAAACTTTTTACCCCATCCAAAAGGATCGCATGGTCATCCACCAACAATACTTTCATTTTTCCATTATTTTTTGATCCTTTGATTTAATCTGCGGTCTAAAGGCTAAAATCAAAGTTGTCCCTTTGGACAAAGGATTGGAATCAATCTCCAAATCCCCTTTGATCAGCTTTACCCTTGAATTGATATTTTTCCAGCCATGCCCTTTACTTTCATCCAAAAGCCTGACATCAAATCCTTTTCCATTGTCCTCGATCGTTAGCCGAAGTTCTTCTTCGTCATTGACCAATTGGATCTCAATAGCAGTGGCACCGCTATATTTGAGGATATTATTGCACCATTCCTGAATGATCCGATAGAGCGATATTTCCTGGATTTCAATCAGTCTATCCTCAAAATCATAGGCCTGAACATTTACGATAATCTTTCCACTGCTACTCAATCGCTGAGCAAACTCCCTGAGTGCCGGCAATAGTCCATGCTGCACCAAGGTTTCAGGCATCATATCAAAAGCAATCTGCCTGATCTCCTTATGCATCTCCCCAAGGATGTTTTCGGAATGCTCAAAAAGAGCCATCTTTTCTTCAATGTTCTTTTGTCCGTTCAATCCGGAAATATTCAACCTCAAGGCAGTGATCAATTGCCCAAAACCATCGTGGAGATCTTTGGCAAAACGCTTTTTTTCTTCCTCCTGCGAGGCAAGTGCTGCTTTAATAGCAGCTTCTCTGATCTGGATTTCCTTTTCTTTTTCAAGCAACTCTTGTTTCTTCTGAAACCTATTTTGATTCAAAAAATGGATGACAATCAAAAGCCCTATAATCACCACAAGTAGCAGAACAAAAAACATAATCCAGTTAAATCTGGCCTGATTGGCTTTCAACTCCGATTCTTTCTCCTTGATTTCCCGGTCCTTAAGTGCTGTTTGGTATTTGGTTTCCAAATCTTTGGCTACTTTGACCCGGTCTGCCTCAAACAAAGAATCTTTTATTGCAATCAGTTTTACCAGGCTATTGATTGCTTCCGGATAATTTCCAACGGCATTATATATTTTATACTGTTCATCATAAATCCATTTATACATCTCAGCATATTGGGATTTTTGTGAATAATACAGCCCGGAATCCAAGAGCAACAAAGCTTCTTTGTAATTTTGGGCAGAGTTTTCGGTCATACCCGAGTTGATAAAAACCACACTTTTGGCATAATCATTATTTGTCTTTTTATAAAAATTCAGACCCATTTTATTGAAAATTCTAGACTGCTCAATATCTCCCTTCAATAAATATGCATATCCAATATTCACTATGGTCGGGGCGATGGCAAGGGTATCCAACAATGGAGTCAGCTCAAGTATTTTGTGGTAGTAATTGATCGCACTATCAGGCAGATTCATTTCACTGAACGCCGCACCAATAATATTCAAGGCATTTACTTGAGATTTGAGATATTGATTGTTTTTACTTTGGGAAACTTGGAATGCCCTTTTTCCAAATTCTATTGCTTTATCATAATCATGGAAAAGCCGATGGATCTGGGACAAGGATTTATGGACTTCACTCAAAATCTCCGGATTCCCAAAGTTCTCCGCATGATTCAGCGCTTCAAGGTAGTATTTGATACCTTGGTCATACAATCCTGCTACCTCATAGTAATAACCTATGCGCTTATAAACTGTGATCAATCTCTCTTTGTCTTCCTTGGTTTCCAGCAAAGGGATCAGGACTCTTTCTGCAGCCATCATGGAATCTCTGTCATTTAAACTGCTATAATATCCATGATTTGCCATCAAAAATTGAATTCTATCATCTTCTGATTTGATCAGATTTCTGGCTTTTAAAAAAAATAATTCATTACCATTCTTACCGTTGAGGGCGCTATCAAGCAGAGTGGCCATATCCTGCCCAACGCCAAATGAAAAAACAAAAAGAAAGAGAATGGGTGATAATAGTAATTTCCTCATTTAATGGGATTTGGCACCAAAATAACTAATTGCCACAAAAAAATTACAACCTGATCTCAAAAAGTAAACAATAGTCACAGAAAAATTAAGAAAAGAATCAATAGCTCTCACTTTCATTGGGGAATTCCAAAGATTTCACATCTCTGATATAATCCTGTACAGCTTTTGTCATAACGGCCTGCAGGTTTGCATATTGTCTCAAAAATCTAGGTTTGAATTCCTGATTGATTCCCAACATATCATGGACTACCAATACCTGCCCGTCCACATCAGGCCCTGCACCTATTCCTATTACCGGTATAGTTACTGACTGCGCTACAATCTTGGCAAAACTCGCGGGAATTTTTTCAAGAACAATGGCAAAACAGCCGATTTCTTCAAGCAGTTTGGCATCTTCCAATAATTTTTTCGCTTCTTCTTCCTCTTTGGCGCGTACAGTGTATGTCCCGAATTTATAAATTGATTGTGGTGTCAACCCCAAATGTCCCATTACCGGAACGCCTGCACTGAGGATCCTTACCACTGACTCCCTGATTTCAGAACCTCCTTCAACTTTTACAGCATGGGCGCCCGATTCTTTCATAATTCGAATGGCTGAACGCAAGGCTTCTGAACTATTCCCCTGATAGGACCCAAAAGGAATATCCACCACAACAAATGCCCTTTTGACCGCTCTGACAACAGATGTGGCATGATAAATCATTTGATCCAAAGTGATGGGAAGTGTAGTCTCATGGCCTGCCATCACATTGGAAGCTGAATCTCCAACCAGAATAATATCAATCCCCGCTGCATCCACTATTCCGGCCATAGAATAATCATAAGCTGTCAACATCGATATTTTTTCCTCCCGGGTTTTCATTTCCTGAAGAATATGGGTGGTAATTCTTTTGATATTGGATGAGTTGTGGACAGACATGGATTTATCAGTATAGGTGGACGGAGAAATTTTCAGTGGACAAATCCACCGTGATGTGTTCATTTAATGTAGTGGCCAACTCCAAACCAGTATAGTCAGGATTAACCGGAAAGAGCTTGTGGCTTCTATTTACCAAAACAGCAACCTCAATTTTTTTGACCTCTACATCCAAAAAGGGTTTAAGGGCATATAACAGCGTTTTGCCTGTATTCAATACGTCATCTACAACAACAATGCATTTTTGGGTCAAATCATCTTTTTCAGAAAGTTCCACATCCCCTCTGTTCACATCAAGCTTGTTCAAATGAATTTCCAATACGCGGACATTTAGTGGTGATATTTCCCTTAAGCTTTCTGCAAGGTATCCAGCCAACTGCTGCCCCATTCCAGTGATACCGGCAAAAATGATTTCCTTCTCGGATGCATTACGCTCATATACCTCATAAGCCATCCGGATTATTTTCTGCTTGATTTGCTTGTGGTTCAATACCAAAGTTTTGGTCTCGCTCATATTATTTTGCCTGATAAATGATTGGAAATGGGAAATTAAAGCAATTGGTGTTGTATTCAAACCTTTTGATCAAAACATCTCTTCAATCAGCTCATTATAAAAATCACTGATTCCCATTCCAATGGCTTTGACCTGCTGGGAAATCAGACTTGTTTCGGTCTGACCAGGAACAGTATTGATTTCGATAAAATAAAATTTATCGGTTTCATATTCCAGAAAATAATCAATACGCACTGCGCCTTTACAATTCAGTTTGCTGTAGATTTTTTCAATGATTCGGTTAACCCTACCCACCTCTTCTTCATTCATCCTTCCGGGGGTAATTTCTTCAGTCACACCGGGAGAGTATTTTGCTTCAAAATCAAAAAACTCTTTGCTACTGACAATTTCAGTAGCCGGCAAAACGGTGGTTTTGCCCTTGGCATGATAAACTCCGATGGAGAATTCCCTTCCATTCACAAATTCTTCAACCAAAACCTGACTGTCTTCTGCGAAAGCTTTGTCCAAAGCTTCCTGTAATTCATTGGGCACTTTTACTTTACTCATTCCGATGCTGCTGCCCCCATTGTTAGGCTTTATAAACAAAGGAAGACGAAGTTCTTTTAAAATCTTTGCGGTATTTTCTTCTGTATTTTTAAAAAGCTGAATGGACCTTGCTACAAACAACTCCGGAATATCCTGAACAATGGCTTTGGTGTATCCTTTGTTCATCGTAATGGAAGAAGTCAGGGCATCACAGGTGGTGTATGGCAGTCCCAAAAGGTCAAAATAGCCGGCCAATTTCCCGTCCTCTCCCGGAGATCCATGTAAAATATTGAAAACACCATCAAAGGTGATTTTCTGGCCATTAAGTGAAATAGAAAAATCATTCAAGTCTACCGGAATTTCTTCACCTGAGGCGGTTTCATGATACCAATTGTGGGGATAAATCAAAATTTTAAAAACATCATACCTTTCTGTATCAATAGTTTTTTCGACCACGGCAGCACTTTTAAGCGATACCACTGACTCTCCGGTATATCCCCCGGTAACAATAGCTATTTTCTTCTTCATAAGACGTAAAAGTAAAAAGCAAACTCCATTTATCATCGGTGGAAAAGAAAGATTCGGATAAAAAAATCAGGATGAATATGCCATGGATTTTAAGATGTGACTATTATCGGCAAAAAGCCCGACTTAAATAATGGAATTTGCCACATTGTGGTATTTAAAACTTCAAATGGACTAGTTATGGTTTAAGAAACTTTATTAAAAGTCAACATTTAAAATAAGCGAAAAAAGGATGTTCGAGCCACTTCTTATCATTGACTTTGGAGAGAAAACCTTCTATATTCACTTCATGACCATGAAACTTTTCCTGAAAAATATTTCTTTAACACTTTTGTGCATATTTTTTTCAAAAGAACTCTACCCTCAGAAATCCGCAATTTCCACGGGGCCTTATATTTTTTTGAAGGAAAATAGATTCACAGTAAAATGGGTAGAAGATGGTAAAATGAAAAAATATTACGAGCTGGATTCCGATTTCATTGGAAGAAAATTCGGATTTACCCTTGACCCGGAATCCATAAAAAGGAAAATGGCTGATACTCCGGATTTTTATCAAAACTACCATGATGTCCCTAATCTGCTTGTCATTTCAGATGTACATGGTCAGTATGATTTGATGGTGGAATTATTGAAAAGTCAAGGTATCATCGACGAATATCTTAACTGGATTTATGGGAAGGGCCATCTTGTGATCAATGGCGATATTTTGGGAAGAGGAGATAAAGTCACAGAAGCGCTGTGGTTGGCATATCAACTTGAAGATCAGGCACAAAATGCAGGCGGAAGATTACATTTTTTATTGGGAAATCATGAACTGATGGTATTGGAAAATGACCTGAGATTTCTGAACCAGAAATACAACAAGTCTGCTAGAATAAAGAAGAAATCCCTACGTGATCTGCACAATCAATATTCTGTTTTGGGAAACTGGCTTAGAAAAAGACCTGCCATTGTAACCATTGACGGACTGTTGATTACCCATGCAGGTATTTCCCCTGAATTTGTAAGTCGGAAACTGACCGTTTTCGATGTCAATAAAATATTTTATGAAAATATTTTAAGTACGACAAGATCAAAAACCAACAGGAGAAGGGATATTGAATTTTTGACAGGGTCAAATGGACCTCTTTGGTATCGGGGATATTTTGAGCAAAATAACATCGGGATGCGAGATATGGATAGCATCTTGGAATACTTTGGGACCAATAGAATCATCATAGGCCATACTTCCGTCCGGTCGATTACCCTACTTTTGGGTGGAAAAATTATCGCCGTAGACTCAAATATAAAAGAAGGACAAAATGGAGAAGTTCTCATTATCGAGGATAGGACCTTCTATCGTGGTCTAAAGGATGGCAGCAGGTTCCGGTTTCCTCCAATGAATTGATTCAAACCATGTTTTTAAAATGACAAAGGCTAATTGAATTTGAGTTGATTTTGAAAAAAAAGATTTATATTGAAATGGCTATGAATCGTCTTCTCATAATTATCTTATCCTTATTGATTTTTATAGCATTTTCAATACATGTTCATGCTCAAAAAACCGATACAGGGATTTCCGAACCACCGTACATTTATTGGCTGGATGGTAAATTACATGCCAAATGGGTAGAAAACGGCAAATTGAAACATCAGGAAAATCTGAATCTTGACTTTCCAAAGAAATATTTGGGATTGGGTGTGGATACTGAAGTACTGACAAACAGTTTTTTAAAAACAGCCGGAACAACCCAAAAGTATTCTAAGGTTTCCAATATTACTGTCATTTCCGATATCCATGGCCAATATGATCTAATGGTGGAATTATTGAAAAATCAAGGAGTCATTGATGAAAACCTGAACTGGAAATATGGAAAAGGTCATTTGGTCATCAATGGAGATATTCTGGACCGAGGAGATAAAGTCACGGAAATTTTATGGCTTGCATTTAAATTGGAGCAACAGGCTATAAAAGCAGGGGGTAAACTCCACTATCTTTTAGGCAATCATGAACTGATGGTTTTGACTGGGGACCATAGATATATGAACCAAAAATATGTCCAAGCTGCAGAAATCATGGGTACCAGCTTCACAGACTTGTACGGTTTCAATTCTGTATTAGGCCATTGGATCAGACAATGCCCTACTATCGTATCCATCAATGACCTGCTCTTTGTCCATGCCGGAATATCACCTGAATTCTTCAACCGGGGTTACGATGCCAAAAAAGTGAACAAGATATTTTTTGATCAGATTTTAAGTCCTTTACCCATAAAACCCAACCAAGAAGAAGATTACTTGTTTTTGACAGGTGTGGATGGTCCCGTATGGTATCGGGGTTATTTTGAAGAGGGTGCATTGACAGAGCAATTTATAGATGAAACATTGGCCTTTTTCAAAACCAACCGGATCATCGTAGGGCATACCTCATTTGAAACTGTCACGACTCATTTTGGAGGAAAAATAATCGGGGTGGATTCAAGTGTCAAAAACGGGGAATATGGAGAAGTTTTGATAATCGAAAACGGAATTAAATTCAGAGGCACTAAAAGTGGTGAAAGAATAAAACTAGAAGCAAACACCGATTGAATCATCTGCAATTTCTTCATTGAATCCAGTCAAATAATATTTTTTTTGCTTCATTCCATTTTTTCTACTTTTGAAATCTATTTAAAACTAAGCCTTAAATGAATACAATCAAATCTACCCTTCTGATCATTTCTATCCTATGGAGTGGTTTGGCACTTGCCCAACAAAAAAAGAAAGTCAGTCTTGAAGATGTCTTCAAATCCAACAACTTTTCCCAAAAATCAGTCAATGGGATCAATTGGATGAAAGATGGACAGTTTTACAGTTCATTGCAAAGAGGATTGAGCGGTCCAAAAGTGGTCAAAATAAATGTTGCCACGGGAGAAGAAGCAGGAGTCCTGATAGATGGAGGAGCTTTGGGAATCAATTTTTCCAGTTATGCTTTCAATCCGGATGAGACCAAGGCTTTGGTTGCTTCTGATGTTGAAAGTATTTATAGAAGATCGAGTAAAGGGATTTTTCATGTGATCGACCTCCAATCCGGGAATACACAAAAACTTATGAACGGGGAAAAAATCATGTATGCCACCCTTTCTCCCGACAACGAAAAAGTCGCATTTGTCAAGGATAATAACCTATATATAGCCGAACTTGCCAATGGCCAAGTAACCCAAATTACCACCGATGGAAAATGGAACCATATCATCAACGGTGCAGCGGATTGGGTGTATGAAGAAGAGTTTTCCATGTCCAAAGCCTTTGATTGGTCACCGGATGGCAGCAAAATTGCCTTTATCCGATTCGATGAATCTGAAGTTCCCGAATTCAACATGCAAACTTGGGGCAAATTATATCCTGAAGATTACAGGTTCAAGTACCCAAAAGCGGGAGAAAAAAATGCTGAAGTGAGCATCCATATTTATGACTTAAACAGTAAAAATACAGTTGCCGTGAACTCAGGTTCTGAAAAAGATATATACCTACCCAGAATTTATTGGACGGGTGATAACAATACTTTGGCTTTTTTGAAATTGAATAGACTCCAAAATCAATTGGACCTATTTTATGCTAATGCGCAGACTGGAGAAACAAATTTGATACTGACTGAAAAATCTGAAACTTATGTGGACCTGAATTACAATGATGACCTCAGGTTCCTGGAAGGTAACAAGGGATTTATCCGGACTTCTGAACAGGATGGTTTTAAGCACATTTACCACCATGACAAGCAGGGGAAATTGATCAGACAGATCACCAAAGGAAATTGGGAAGTAAGCAGATTGGTAGGATTGGATGAAAAATCAAAAAAAATCTATTATATCTCCACCGAAGTGTCACCCCTCGAGAGAAACCTCTATGTGATCAATATGGATGGAAAAGGGAAAAAAATCCTTACACCGGAAAAAGGAACCTTTACCATCAATATGAGCAAGGACTTTAAATACTATATCGCCAACTTCTCCAATACAAGCAGCCCTCTCAAAGTGACCCTCAATGAATCCTCAGGAAAGTTGGTCAAAGTATTGGAAGACAATCAGGAATTAAAGGCCAAAATCGGGAATTTTGCAATCTCTCCTAAGGAGTTTTTCAGCTTCAATACGGTGGATGGAACTTCCTTGAATGCCTATATGATCAAACCCGCAGACTTTGATGAAAGCAAAAAATATCCTGTTCTCATGTATGTTTACGGAGGGCCTGGCTCACAAAATGTCACCAATTCATGGGGCGGAACAAGGGATTTCTGGCACCAACATTTAGCCTCAGAAGGATACATTGTAGTTTGCGTAGATAATAGGGGAACCGGGGCAAGAGGGCGTGACTTCAAACATCTTACCTATGCCAATCTGGGGAAAATCGAAACAGAAGATCAAATTGCTGGGGCGAAATTTTTAGGAACACTTCCGTTTGTTGACAAATCCAGAATCGGGATTTGGGGTTGGTCCTATGGCGGATATATGTCCTCTTTGGCTTTGATGGTGGGTAATGATGTATTTAAAGCCGCTATTGCAGTAGCCCCTGTGACTACCTGGAGATATTATGATACCATTTATACAGAAAGATATTTACAGACACCTCAATTAAATGCAGCCGGTTATGATGACAACAGCCCCATCACCCATGTCAACAAACTGAAAGGAAACCTGCTACTTATCCACGGTACAGGGGATGACAATGTCCATTTCCAAAATGCTGTAGATTTGGTGGATGCCCTGATCAAGGCAGATAAGCAGTTTGAAACCATGTACTACCCCAACCGAAACCACAGCATTTCAGGAGGCAATACCTCTTGGCATTTGTATTCGATGATGACGGATTTTATCAAAAGGAAGCTTTGAGGAAGGGACAAAGGATAAAGAATGAAGGGTAAAGTTAGGAAGTACTAAGTAAAATGAACCAAGTACCAAGTACAGGGGGAGGGTAGAATTAAGATTTTAGATTTCGTATTTCAACCCTCGAGTCTTATCTCCCCGATATGCATCGGGACAGGCTTTGGTTCTTGTCTCCCGATATGCATCGGGACAGGTTTTGTCTCTTTTTTCTAAAATCTCGCTTCTCGCATCTCGCTTCTCCGACCACTGATAGACCTCAAACACCACCTATGTTTATTTCATTTTAAAGCAGAACGAAAGCCACTAGCTTTCGGTTGAATAACTATCTATACCTATCCAAGGTTATAAGCGGGAACAAATGAAAAAAAGCATGTTGTTTTATAAAGCATATAAGCACTCCTCAAGCAGGGAATGGGTGGTATTTATTCATGGCGCAGGTGGTTCATCTGTTGTTTGGCACAAACAGATCCGGGATTTCAGGAAAGATTTCAACTTGTTGTTGATAGACTTGAGGGGACATGGGAAATCGGTAGACGCTATCAAAAATATCTGGAAGGAAGAATATACTTTCCCTGCTGTAACCAAGGACATTATTGAGGTATTGGACCATCTTGACATTCCTCCTGCACATTTTATGGGTGTGTCCTTAGGCACCATCCTTGCCAGACAATTGGCTGAAATGGAACCCCAAAGAGTCCGTTCCTTAGTGATGGCAGGGGCGATTACAAGACTCAATATTACTTCGAGGGTATTGGTGTATTTGGGAAATACCTTTAAAAGTGTAGTACCTTTTATGTGGTTGTACAGTCTTTTTGCTTGGATTATCATGCCACGCAAACACCATTCAGAGTCCAGAAATCTGTTTATCCGAGAAGCCAAGCGGCTTTGTCAGAAAGAGTTTATCCGTTGGTTTAAAATGACAAAGGATATCAATCCCATACTCAAGTATTTCAAAGAAAAAGACCTTGCCATTCCTACTTTATATATCATGGGAGAAGAAGATATCATGTTTTTGGAACCCGTAAAAAAAATTGTAAAAGAGCATAAACTTTCCCTTCTGAAAATTGTCAAAGCATGTGGCCATGTTGTTAATGTGGAGCAACCGGAAAAATTCAACCAACTTTCACTGGAATTTCTTAGAAATCTAAATCAACCCCATCAAAATTCATTTGCGCACTAAGAATGAAAAACACTACAAAAATAATTTTAACCTTTGTGATCATTGCAGTAATAGCTGTAATATTCATTTATCCAAGAAGAAATGAGATTTTTGGGCTAAAAAAAGAAACTTCAGCAGTTTCAGCAGGACAATCAGGGGGAGGTCAAGCGGCAACACTGCCGGTGAATGTGGTAGAGTTACGTCCTGAAAGATTGGAAAATAACCTGAGCATTACAGGCACAATCATCCCAAATGAAATTGTTTCACTCAGGTCAGAAATTTCAGGTCTAATCCTTAGAATTGCTTTCAAAGAAGGTGAATTTGTAAAAAAAGGAACTCCTTTGGTTTATTTGAATGATGACGAACTCAAAGCACAATACCAAAAACTGGAGTTTACGAAGAAGTTATTTGAAAGTCAGGAGAACCGTCAAAAACAATTGTTGGCTAAAGAAGCAATCAGTCAGGAAGAGTATGACATTGTACTGAACCAGTTTAACACAAACTTATCGGATTTAAAGCTGTTGGAGGCCCAATTGAGTAAAACTGTGATCCGCGCTCCTTTTGATGGGGTTTTGGGATTGAGGCAGATTTCAGAAGGAAGTGTGATTGGTACCAACGATGCCATAGTCAGTATCATCAATATTGATCCTATCAAAATTGAATTCTCCATTCCCGAAAGGTATGCGAATCAAGTCAAGCCTGGTTCAAAAATAAATTTTTCTACAGAAGCAGGAGTTGAGGAAGCAGAGGGTATTGTATACGCGTTTGAACCCAACATCGATGCCAGTACCAGAACCCTAAAAATAAGGGCAGAAAGTCCAAACAGAAACAAAAGATTCCTGCCCGGTATGTTTGTAAGAATCAAATATATTTTGGGTGTTGAAGAAAATGCGTTAATGGTTCCCGCAGAAGCCATTATTCCTGAATTGAACGGATATAAAGTTTATATCGTGAATCAGGATAAAAAAGTAGAAGAGCGGCAAGTGTCGATTGGTACCCGGACTGAAAGTCATGTTCAGATCCTTGGCGGGTTGAAAGAAGGTGATTTGGTGTTGACCACCGGAGTATTACAAGTAAGAACAGGAATGTCTGTGAACTACAATAAAATTAACTGATCATGGCAAGTTTATCAACCATCAGTATCAGAAGGCCTGTATTGGCCATCGTGATGTCACTTACCATTTTGCTTTTTGGCATTATTGGTATAAGTTTTTTGGGAATCAGGGAATTCCCCAGTGTGGATCCTCCTATCATCAATGTAAGGACTTCCTACGTTGGTGCCAATGCCGATGTTATTGAGGCACAAATTACTGAACCTCTGGAAGAAGCTATCAACGGGATAGCAGGAATCAAATCACTTACGTCAACGAGTAATGATGGTACAAGCAACATAACCGTGGAATTTGATGTAGGAGCTGATTTGGAAGCCGCCGCAAATGATGTAAGGGATAAAGTATCCGGTGCACAGCGAAGCCTTCCACCTGACACAGAACCTCCTGTAGTATCTAAGGCTGATGCAGATTCTCAACCAATAGTGTTTTTGAATGTACAAAGCGACAGAAGGACACTTTTGGAACTATCAGATATTGCCAATAACATTTTCAAAGAAAGGTTACAGACCATTCCGGGGGTCAGTAGAGTTCAGATTTGGGGAGAAAAACAATATGCTATCCGGCTGAGAATGGATCCTTTGAGGATGGCTTCTTATGGCGTCACACCTTTGGATGTCCTGAACAAAGTGCAGAGTGAGAATGTGGAGCTACCTTCAGGCAGGATTGAAGGTTCCGCTATTGAACTTTCCGTGAGGACCAAAAGTAGGTTAAGTTCCCCTCAGGAATTCAACAACCTGATTATCAAGGAAGATCAAAACAACATAGTAAAATTTCAGGATGTCGGAAAAGCTGAGATGGCAGCCTTGAATGAGAGGACAGTACTGAAAAGAGACGGTATACCAATGGTAGGGGTGGTTTTGGTACCTTTGCCCGGGTCAAATACCATAGAAATTTTAGATGAGTTTTACCGAAGATTGGAATTTATCAAAAAAGATCTGCCTGATGATGTTCTTTTGGATATTGGCTTCGATTCCACCAAGTACATCAGGAATTCAATAAGTGAAGTCCAACAAACAATTTTTGTAGCATTCATTTTGGTTGTGACCATCATATTTTTATTCCTGAGAGATTGGAGGACGACATTTATTCCAGTATTAACCATTCCTATTTCTTTGATAGGAGTGTTTTTTATCATGTACCTCATGGACTTTTCCATCAATGTATTGACACTTTTGGGAATTGTGCTTTCAATTGGTCTGGTAGTAGATGATGCCATTGTCGTTTTGGAAAACATTTACACAAGGATAGAAAAAGGAGAAAGTCCTGATATCGCAGCTGAAAAAGGTGCTGAAGAGATTTTCTTTGCCGTCATTGCTACCACAGTAGCCTTGGCAGCTGTTTTCCTTCCGGTGATATTTTTAACAGGTACTACAGGAAGGCTTTTCAGGGAATTTGGTATCGTAGTAGCAGGGGCAGTTATCATTTCTTCTTTTGTAGCCTTGACTATGACTCCAATGTTAAGTTCAAAGCTTCTTAAGAAAAGAGCAAAACAAAACTGGCTTTACTCCAAAACCGAACCGATTTTTGTTTGGCTGAATCTCAAATTCAACAATTCCTTAAATTCATTTATGAAAGTCCGGTGGGTTTCTTTCGTACTCATCATAGTTATGGGTTTTGGAATCTATCAACTGATTCAAGTAATTCCGACAGAACTTGCTCCTACAGAGGATCGGGGAGAAATGAGAGTCAACCTTTCAGGTCCCGAAGGTGCGACTTTTGATTATATGGATAAAGTGATCGATGAAATGACCGTTGAATTCATGGATCAGATTCCTGAAAAGGAAAGAGAGGGTATTATAACTGTCACTTCACCTGGTTTTGGAACAGCAAGTACAAATTCAGGATTTCTGAGGGTTATATTAAAAGATGCATCTGAACGTGAAAGGTCCCAACAGGAGATTTACGAACAGGTAAACAAAATTCTGTCAAAATTTACTGCAGTAAGGGCTTTTGCAACGCAGCCGCAATCCATAGGAGACCGAAGAGGTGGTCTGCCTGTTCAATATGTAATTCAGGCCCCAACATTGGATAAACTGAAAGAAGTCATCCCTGAATTTATGGAAAAGGTGGGACAAAGCCAGGTTTTCAGTTTTTCGGACATCAACCTTAAATTCACGAAACCCGAAATAGAAATAGAAATAGATAGAGCAAAAGCCCAAAACATCGGTGTTTCTGTTCAGGAAATTGCACGTACACTCCAACTGTCTTATTCCGGCCAAAGGTTCGCCTATTTTATTATGAACGGGAAACAATATCAAGTGGTAGGGGAAATGCAGATCCAAGATAGAAATGAACCTGTTAATCTAAGAATGCTTTATGTTAGGGCAAATAATGGCGAATTGGTACAATTGGATAATTTGGTCACTATCAAAGAAAAAAGTACCCCGCCCCAGCTTTATAGGTTCAATAGATTCGTAAGTGCAACGGTTTCGGCAGGATTGGTTCCTGGCTATACCATCGGAAGCGGTTTGGACGAAATGGACAGAATAGCAGCAGAAGTATTGGATGAATCATATAGCACTGATGTGGCTGGTCTTTCAAAAGAATTCCGTGAAAGTTCAAACAGCCTGATCTTTGCTTTCATCTTTGCGCTGGTCCTGATCTACTTGGTCCTTTCAGCCCAATTCGAAAGCTTTTTGGATCCCTTGACCATTATGTTTACAGTTCCCCTGGCAATATTCGGCGCATTATTTTCCCTTTGGATTTTCGATTTCACGTTGAGCATATTCAGTCAAATCGGAATCATCATGCTCATAGGACTGGTGACCAAAAACGGTATTTTGATTGTCGAATTTGCAAATCAGAGAAAAGCCCAGGGTATGCCTATCGATGAAGCTATCATCGGTGCTGCAGCCGCTAGGTTCAGGCCAATTTTGATGACCAGTTTATCGACTATTCTGGGAATTCTACCTATTGCACTTGCCCTAGGCGCAGGGGCCGAAAGCAGGGTTCCTATGGGAGTAGCAGTTATTGGAGGTTTGACATTTGCCACCATACTGACCCTGTTTATCATCCCCGCAGTTTACACTTATTTAACTTCAAAAACAGGAAGATTAGCACGAGTATAATGAGAAAACTACTTTTAACATTCGCCCTTACTGGACTTAGCTTTTCATTTGTATTTGCCCAAGGAACAGAACCTCTTGACTTGGAAAAAGCAGTGCTCATAGGTCTTGAAAGGAATTATGGTATCAAGATTGCGTCCAATAATGTAGTCATCGCAGAACGGGATGTCAAGATCGGAGTAGGTACTTTTTTTATGCCAACCCTGACAGGAAATTTTCTTAATTCTTTTAATAAGGATGATGTTAAGCAGCAATTTGCAAATTCTCCTGAACCCAATGAGATTCCCGGGGCAAGAACTGAAAATGAAAACTATTCTCTAGTGGGGTTTTACGGGTTTAGACCTGAAGCTATTTTTACTGTTCAGCGATTGGGCAAGTTAGCCGAAGTCAGTGAATTGCAGGCAAAAGTCTTGGTGGAAAATACTGTAGCGGCAATTTCTTCAGCCTATTATAGATTGGTATTGGAACTTCAGCGCCACAAAGTTCTGGAAACTACCCTTGAATTGTCCCAATCAAGATTAGATATTGCCAAGGCACAATATGATTTGGGGGGTGCCGGAAAAAGAGACTATTTGACCGCTCAGGTCGATTACAATTCGGATTTATCCCTATTGGTAAACCAAGACCTGATTATTCAGAACGCACGTATCAATCTCAATGAACTTTTAGCTCTTACACCTGACAGAGAATTTTCTGTCAAAGATACCATTACTGTAGATAAGAACCTTCTTTTGGAAGATCTCCTGGAAAATGCCTATTTGAATAACAAACAATACCTGGCAACCCAGCGAATGGAAAATGTTGCCTTTCTGGCACTAAAGGAAACACAGGCTGAAAGACTTCCTCAAATAAATCTTAATGCATCTTTTAACAGAAACACATTTACCTCTGAAGCGGGTTTCCTATTGTTAAACCAAAGGACAGGCTTTAACTATGGACTAACAGCCTCACTCAATTTATTCAGCGGCTTTACACTCAATAGAAGAATCCAAAACGCCAGGGTCGAAAAGCTAAATGCTGAATATGCTTTGCAGGACCTTGAAATATTAATGGTATCTGATATTCAGCGAGCTTATAATACCTATAATACCAATATCAAATTACTGGATATTGAATATTCAAATTATAAAACTGCCATAGAGAATGCCGACATTGCCTTGGAGCGATTCAGGTTGGGAATTTCCGACTATCTCCAATTCAGAGATGCCCAGGTCAACCTTCTTACAGCTGAAAACAGGTTGCTTACTGCCCTTTTTAATATCAAAGAAATGGAGATTGAATTGATGAGGCTGTCAGGCAGAATATATTTTCAGGAAAGTTTTGAGGAATTTCGCTTGGGATTTTAAAAAATAATTCAATCCCAAAAACCCGCTTATTGTAGCAGAAAAGGCTTTATTCAATTTTTTTATACATAAAAATGTATTTCGTAACCAAAAAAGTTTGGTATATAATTTGCTTTGTTCGATATTTGCAAAGAACAAAGTCGCTTAGGTGGCAGTCAAAGGATGAAAAAAACAGTTATCAGCCTACTACTTTTATTGGTATTTTCAATTTTTGGATTTCAATGTTCATTTTTAGAAAGAACAGAAAATGTGGAAGAGGATTTCTGGGAAAATCCGGCACAACTGGACTTAGATGAAATCAAAAAAAGAGGCTTTATCCGTGCCATTGTGGATAATTCCTCTACAAGTTATTACATATATCGTGGCCGAAGGATGGGCTATGAATTTGAGCTGTTGAAGAATCTTGCCTCAACTTTAGGGGTCAGGTTGCATCTGATTATCAAATCTGATATTGGGGAAGCATTTCAATTATTGAACAAAGGGAAGGCAGATATCATCGCCATGAATTTTGCTGTCAGTGAGGAAAGAAAGAAATTTGCTAATTTCACTGTGCCATTAGGGAGTATGGGCACTGTATTGGTTCAGCAAAAAAGGTCAGACGCTTTGACCAAACCAATTGAACTGGAAGATAAAACAGTTTTTATTCAGAAAGACGCCATATTTAAATCGCAACTTTGCTCCCTTCAAAGAAATCTGGGAATTTCTTTTAGTATCATTGAAGAAAAAGGGGATAGTGATTATTTCATCAACAGAGTAGTAAAAGATGAAATAGAATATACCGTAGTCGACAAGGTGGTTGCCTTGGTCAATTCAACTTATTACCCTGATCTGGACATTAATATGGAAATTAGCCCTAAGGAAGATGTTGCGTGGGCTATAAGAAAAAATTCACCGTTATTGGAGGAAGAAATCAATAAATGGATAAAAAGTAAAGACAAGACGGGATACATCAGAACACTTTACGCCAAATATTTTCAAAATTCCAAGAACAGCTATTTTAGAACAAACAGTCCTTTTTCATCACTGGCAGGCAACAGTATTTCTCCCTTCGATGATATAATTAAAAAAGGTGCTGATAATCTGGGATGGGATTGGAGATTGCTGGCTTCGTTGATTTACAAAGAATCCAGATTTGACACCACAGCAACTTCTTATGCAGGAGCTACAGGGCTGCTCCAATTGATGCCTGTCACATTAGAAAGGTTTGGAGTCGAAAATCCCAACGACCCTTTGGAAAGTCTTATGGGAGGGGTAAACTACCTCAAATACCTGGATAAATTTTGGAGAGAGCGGGTTCCGGAAAATAATGAAAGAATCAAATTCATTTTAGCTTCCTATAACGTAGGGCATGGGCACGTCCTTGATGCTTGGAAGCTTACAAGAAAATACAGTAAAAACCCGCAGATTTGGAATGATGTATCCCACTTTTTGAAACTGAAAACAAATCCTGACTACTATTTGGATCCGGTCGTGAAAAGCGGTTATGCCAAGGGTCATTTAGCAGTGAATTACGTGGAAGACATCCTGATTCTTTACGATTCCTACAGGGTATTGATTGAACCTTAAATTCATTGGTGAATTGCACACACAAAACTGGGTTCAAATAAATAAAAATCCATAATTTGTATCCCATACCCAATACCCATTTTTAACAAGCTGTTTAATGTTGGAAAAGTTGTTAGCTTGGATCAAAGCTCCAATTGTTTATGTACTAAGAAAGCCGATCATCTGGTTTTCCAAAAAAGTATCTACTTCTCCAGATAGGGAATTTGTGTTTAAGAGACTGACCGAAATCTATGAGGACATCACCCAAAACCCAAATCCAGCCGACGGGGCATTGTACCACTTGGATATGCGGGTCAATGACTTTATCATCCTGAGTGATGTACACAAGGGCAACCGAAAAGGAAGGGATGAATTCCGAAATGCGGAAAAAAACTACTTGGCGGCACTTGATTATTACAATGAAAAGGGAGCTTTTTATGTGAATTTAGGTGATTCGGAAGAATTCTGGAAGTTCAACATCTTTTCCATCATGCAGCATAACAAAGCAACTTTCGAGGCTGAAAAGAAATTTATTGATCGAAATGCTTTCTTTAAAATTTATGGTAACCATGACTTGTTTTGGAAAATAGATCCCTTTTCAAAAATGTACCTTAGGGAAATTTATGACAAAGCCATAAATATTTATGGAGGAATCGTAGTGCGGGTGAAATACGCAAATGGGGAATATATCGATGTATTCTGTACACATGGACATCAGGGTGACAAGCGCAGTGACGGAAGCAAGTTCTCCATTTGGATTGTAGCCTATATTTGGGGACCATTACAGTCTTTTTTGGATATCAATATCAACACCCCTGCTGTAGCTAAAAAAGAAAAAACGCTGCACAATAAATTAATGTACGAATGGAGTCAGCAACAAAAAAATCTGGTTTTGGTGACTGGGCATACCCACCAGCCTATTTTTCATTCTTACAGTCATATCAAAGTTTTGAAAGAGCAATTAGCTGAGGCCAAAATTCAGGGAAACCAGGAATTGATCCATGAATTGGAGAATAGAATCGAAAGGCATCCCAGTCAGTGCACACTTGGTGATGCCGAATTACCAAAATACCGGCCAACATATTTCAATGCCGGTTGCTGCTGTTTCAGTGATGACAGTATTTCCGGAATTGAGATTGCGGATGGAAAAGTCAGATTGGTCAGATGGGCTGAAATTGAGGGTGTTTCACAAAAAGAAGTTTTGGAAGAGTTGCCCCTCATGGAAATGTACCATATGTTTTTTGATTAAAAGGTTTTTTGGTTTGTTCCAGCAAAGGCGCAAAGAAATATTTTCAATATCCGGCGTAGGTTCTTTAACAATCCCAAGGGTGAATTGAAACCAGGAAGAATCCAATTGTCTATCTGTGAGAATCCGTGAAATCTGTGAATGAAAATTTATTAACCCTGCATTTCCCGTATTAGCACAGATTGATGGTAAATATTTTGTAACTTTTGGCTATGTCACAAAAGCATAATAAAATCATAATAGCCTTTTATGAGGCATTTTCAAAAGGAAAAGCAGCTGAGATGGTATCACATTATCACAATGATATTGTCTTCGAAGATCCGGCTTTTGGGCAATTGAAAGGAGAGGAAGCCAAAGCCATGTGGAGAATGCTCATTGAAAGAAGCAAGGGAAATATTAAAATCACTTATTCCAATGTGGAAGCTGAGAACGAAAAAGGAAGTGCATTTTGGCAAGCTGAATATATTTTTGGCCCGGACAAAAGAAAAGTGATCAATAAAATAAATGCCTCTTTCAAATTTAAAGACGGTAAAATCATCCAACATACTGATCGATTTGATGTATGGAAATGGGCAAAACAAGCTTTGGGTTGGAAAGGTTGGCTGCTAGGATGGACTCCCCTTATGAAAAAGCAAATTCAAAAGCAATCGCGGGGATTGTTGAAAAAATATATGGCGAGGATTTGAATTAAAGTTTCTTCCTCATCACGTAATAAGATGGATAATACGGGCTTTAATTTAGAAAAATGATATACCTGAAGTTTTTTGGTAGGCAATAACAATTATGGGTTAATCCATCCTTTAAACTAAATTTAAAGAAATTGGACCTGCTACATTTGAATAGACATTAATTTAAGCTCTTTTCTTAAATTTGGAACAATGTGTAAAAGAGAAAGAAGAAGATTTGACGTTTTCTTTAAATGAATGGCAGTAAAGTTGTAACTTTGCGATTACGAAAGCAACGGCCATTTAAATATCTTTCCTTGTATTCATTTGAGCTACTATTTTACTGGTGGAATTACATATATCTATTTAAAATAAACCCACGGATCAAAACAACTAAAGGGACAATAATTTATTCAAGATTATGCTAAAATTTAGGATCGGCTTAATTTCATTTCTGATCGCAATGAGTAGTTGCACAGAAGAAACGCCAACAGTCAATGATGATTCTTCAGCATTGATTAAAGGAGAGTGGATACTAGAGGATTGGTATGATAGCGTGCCTCGCGATATTAATAATGATGGGGAAGCTTCTAATAACCTGTTTTCTCAATGGAATGGATGCAAAAAACAAAGTGTGCTATTTTTATTAGATGACCGCACAGGTAAGATTGTATATAAAGGAGAAAGCAACAACCCAAAATGTCCTCCTGGTTTTGAAACCAATAATTTTTTTCGAACAGGACCTTGGGAATACAATGAGGAATCCCAACTACTAACATTTAGAGGGGACGATTATTTAGACAGTTATTCGGTAATAGAATTAAGTCCAAATACCCTTGTACTCAAAGGCTCCGGATTTTTAACATGTTGTGATGCATCAATTTCATATTTTACAGGAGGATATTTAAAATTTCGCAAAGAATAAAAGGGTCAGAGAGTACAATTTACTCTATAACACAATCATGAGTTGCGGCTGTTATTTAGGACCAAAAGAAATCAAAAATCCTATTTTAAATTCCCCCTTCGCCTAAATTTTGTCAAATCAAATGCCGGCATTAATTTTTCTCCGAAATACTGTTTTTTGGATTTTCGGTAAATTTGTTGAATCATTTCCGCCAAGACCCCGCTTCCTTTCCTAGTGTAAGGAAATAGTCTTGACAAAAAAAATAGCTGCCCAAAAAAGCGGGCAGCTATCCAGTCTTCAAGGAGATTGAATTTTAAATCAAACTAGATCAAATCGATCTAGGTTCATCACTTTGTCCCAAGCGGCGACAAAGTCTTTTACAAACTTATCTTTACCATCAGCACATCCATAGACTTCAGATATAGCTCTTAATTCTGAATTAGAACCAAAAATCAAGTCAACTCTGGTAGCCGTCCATTTAGGTTCACCGGATACCCTATCACTTCCTACGAATAGATTTTGAGCGTCAGATGTTGCCCTCCAGGTTGTTCCCATATCCAATAGATTCATAAAGAAGTCATTGGACAAAGTCTCAGGATTTTGGGTGAATACACCGTGCTTGGATTTATCAAAGTTAGCGTTCAAGACTCGGAGACCTCCGACTAAAACTGTCATTTCAGGTGCAGTCAGATTCAAAAGCTGCGCTTTATCGACCAACATTTCCTCAGCACTGGCCATATTTTTTGCATTGAAATAATTGCGGAATCCATCTGCTTTAGGCTCTAAGAAGGCAAAAGAATCAATCTCAGTTTCTTCCTGAGAGGCATCCATTCTTCCCGGAGTAAATGGTACGGTGATTTCAAGGCCTGCATTTTTAGCGGCTTTCTCTATTGCTGCACATCCACCCAATACGATCAAGTCAGCAAGGGAAACTTTTTTGTTTCCTGATTGGGTGCCATTGAACTCCTCTTGGATACTCTCCAGAGTTCCCAACACTTTAGTAAGCTGAGCAGGGTTATTGGCGGACCAGTTTTTCATGGGCTCAAGTCGGATACGTGCACCGTTGGCACCACCCCTCTTATCAGAACCTCTGAAAGTGGACGCTGATGCCCAAGCTGTGGAAACCAATTCGGAAACAGTCAGTCCAGAAGCTAAAATATTGGCTTTCAATCCTGCAATATCTTTCTCATCCACCAAGGCATGGTCTACTGCAGGTATAGGATCTTGCCAAATCAGATCTTCAGCAGGTACTTCAGGACCCAAATAGCGGGATTTTGGCCCCATATCTCTATGGGTCAATTTGAACCAAGCTTTAGCAAAAGCATCAGCAAATTCATCGGGATTTTCGTAGAAATGTCTCGAAACCTTTTCATACTCAGGATCAAACCTCATGGACAAATCCGTTGTCAACATAAAAGGTTTGTGGAATTTGCCTGGGATATGCGCATCAGGAATAATCGCTTCTGCATTTTTGGCTTCATATTGGAAAGCACCTGCCGGACTTTTAACCAATTCCCATTCGTATTCAAAGAGGAATTTGAAGTAATCATGACCCCATTTGGTCGGAGTTGATGTCCATGCACCTTCTAATCCTGAAGTGATGGTATTTTCAGCAATTCCACTACCAAAAGAGTTTTTCCAACCCAATCCCATCTCTTCTATGCTGGCACCCTCAGGTTCTGGACCTACATACTTGGTAGGATCTGCTGCACCGTGAGTCTTACCAAAAGTATGACCACCTGCTATCAGGGCAACTGTTTCATAGTCATTCATAGCCATACGGCCAAAAGTCTCCCGGATGTCATGAGCCGCAGCAACAGGATCTGGCTTGCCTTGAGGTCCCTCAGGATTGACATAAATCAGACCCATATGGGAGGCTCCAAGAGGTTGTTCCAATTCCCGTTCTCCGCTGTATCTTTTGTCATCTCCCATCCATTGACCTTCTGAACCCCAATAAACATCTTCTGCGGGTTCCCAAACGTCGCTACGTCCACCAGCAAAACCATATGTCTCAAAACCCATAGTTTCAAGGGCAACATTACCGGTCAAGATCATCAGATCAGCCCAAGACAACTTCTTACCATATTTTTGCTTTATCGGCCAAAGCAAGAATCGCGCTTTATCCAGATTTGCATTGTCGGGCCAACTGTTTAGCGGAGCAAAACGCTGAGTACCAAATCCTCCACCGCCACGGCCATCCTGAACTCGGTAAGTACCTGCACTATGCCAAGCCATTCTGATCATCAATGGACCATAATGACCGTAATCAGCTGGCCACCAGTCTTGGGAAGTTTGAAGTAATTCTGCAATATCTTTTTTAACCTCATTTAGGTTCAAAGACTTAAACTCCTCTGCATAGTTGAAATCTTCACCCATAGGATTGGAAAGGGCAGAGTGCTGACGTAGGATATTAAGCTTCAATTGATTTGGCCACCAGTCACGGTTTCTTGGTCCCGCACCTGCAGCTTGGGAAAGTTGACCATTGTGAAAGGGACATTTGCTGATATCACCTTCATTCATGTTATAAGAATCCATAGTATTATTTGGTTATTTAATTTATAATTTATGTCAGCTAAATTAGCAAAGATTATTTTTATGTAAATAAATTTTTGATTGATAAAATCTATGACGCTTGGTCAATTTCGATTTGCCTAAAGTTACAGAAATAAGAATCATATTAAAAGAATGCGACTCTAATTCCATTTGCTTTAACTTGAAAAAAGGTGCAATAAATGACTTTATGCCTTTGAAAAATGTTTTTTAATCCCTCACATTTGGATAGATTAGAAATATAGTTTTTGAGCTATTTATAAAAAGGCTTCAAATGACCTGTAGTAATTTAATTTCAGCCTTGTAGTAATATTGATGTAGTATTTCAGCATGTACATTTTGAGCTATAGAATAAATTTGTTTGGCTTTGGAAAGCTCGATAAACCCAATGATTTCAATTATGGCACAAAATGAAGAAATTTATTTTTCTGGTTTAAAATTATTTGTTTTCGGGAAATTTTACCTGAGTAATCATGCAGGTCTTGTAAGCAAGGAAGAAGTTTACTATAAAAATTTTTTAACCAAAATTATTTTCCCCAAATCCAAATTAATAACTCCCCTGTTCTTGGAAAGTTCATTCGCTAAACCGAAAAAAAATCATGTCGGTTTAAGCGCTTTTTTTGGCATTGCCAGGGGTTATTTTTCATTTAAAAAATCATTGCGAATTATTTCCGCAGTACTCTTAATACATGAATTGCAAAAAATATACACTAATCAATACAACCTGAATAGATAACCATATGACTAAGAACCAAATTTACACCATCAAAATTGCACTAATCGTGGCATTAGGGGGATTCTTGATGGGTTTTGATGCATCTGTAATTTCCGGCGTTGTCAAATTTATCGAACCGGAATTTAACTTGACCAAACTTGAATTGGGTTGGTCAGTGGCTTCACTTACTCTGACTGCCACCCTCGCCATGATTTTTTCCGGTCCCTTGTCAGACAAATACGGTCGAAGGAAAGTTCTTCAGATAGCAGCCATGCTATATGCCATCAGTGCCATTGGATCTGCATTGGCCCCGACTTTTTTTATTTTGGTGGTCGCAAGGATGGTAGGAGGTTTGGGAGTCGGTGCATCCCTGATTTTGGCCCCAATGTATATTGCGGAAATTTCACCACCAACAATGAGGGGAAGAATGGTTTCCTTCAACCAACTCAATATTGTGATTGGTATTTCAGTTGCCTTTTTCACCAATTACCTGATTCTGAAATTTGGTCAATCAGAATCCGCTTGGGCTTTGAATCTCAAATTTGATGAATACAACTGGCGATGGATGTTGGGACTTGAATTACTTCCGGCCATCCTGTTTTATTGGGGCTTGTTTTTTGTACCAAAAAGCCCGCGTTGGTTGGTGATGAAAGGACAGACAGATCAGGCCTTGGCTATTATGAAGCAGTTTACTGATATCAAAGACGCCGAAAAACAGATTCAGGAAGCTATGAAAAGTCTTCATGAAGATGAAAAAAAGGACGAGGCCAGTCTGATGGAATTCTTCAAACCTGCATATAGAAAAGTTCTAGCCATCGGTATTGTGGTAGCAGTTCTTCAACAGATTACAGGGATAAATTCTGTGTTCTTCTATGCACCAATGATATTTGAGCAATCGGGAATAGGTACAGATGCTTCATTTATACAAGCGATTTTAGTAGGATTGACCAATCTGGTCTTTACGGTTTTGGCCATTTTGTTTATAGATAAGCTGGGAAGAAGGCCTTTACTGATTGGAGGTCTTTTGGGAATTGCGATCAGTATGGGCATATTGGCCTATGGATTTGGTACGGCCAATTACCAGCTTACCAAAGAATCCATTTCGGATCTTCCATCAGAAATCAGTCCTGAATCATTAGCTCCACTGATGGATGTAAATTTTGCAAGTGACGTGACTTTCAAAGAGGCTATAAGGGCAACTTTAGGAGATAAGTCTGCAATCGCTTTTGAATCCAATCTGATCACAGCCGCCATACAGATGAATCCTACACTGATTCTGATCGGGATATTGGGTTTTGTGGCTTCTTTTGCCATTTCAATAGGACCTGTAATGTGGGTACTGTTTTCCGAACTTTTCCCAATAAATATAAAAGGCGCGGCGATTTCATTTGTTGGATTTATCAATTCGGGCGTAAGCTATATGGTCCAACAGTTTTTCCCTTGGCAGCTTGATACCTTTGGAAGTAGCTACACCTTTTTGATTTATGGTCTCTTTGCAGCAGCAGGACTGATATTTGTCATCTGGGCTGTACCCGAAACTAAGAATAAATCATTGGAAGAGTTGGAAAAACTCCTGGTCAAACATTAATCCAAGGTTTTTTTATATGATCTTTAGAATCAATGAAATAGTGTTTAGAATGATATTATAATTTAGAAAATAAAAACAGTATGAAACATCAATCAAATTCTACTCAATCAATATTTAAATTAGGTATTTATTTTCTGGTCTTCTTTGTTTTTGGATGCAATCCCGGTCCAAACCAAACAGAAGACTTGGAACAGGCATCTTCAGAGGAAAAACCTTATCAACTTATTGTTGAAACAGAAACGCTACATGCTGTTTCAGGACCCAGTCGTGTGGAGATTTCCGAGGATAAGGGCACTGTATCTTTAGGGCAAGGCGAATGGATTGGCTTGGATGCAAATTTTGAGCAGGCGGGTAGATATCGGGTAGAGATTTTGGCTTCCGGCCAGTCGGATGATGGGGCAGTTGTATGGATTGAAGATTATTATGACAATAAGGATCAAAGAACATATGATGTAACCGGCAAGATCAACATTGAACCATCAGAGGATATTAAAGCATTTTTTGTCGAAGGAAGCCCTTTCAACGAAGGATTGCATAAGATAAAACTACATGTGGATAAAGGGTCCGTTGTAATAGATAAAATAACCTTTTCCCTTATGAAGGAACATTCTTCTTCTCCCATAAGCCTCACCCAAAATATGGATGGACAAGAATGGGAATTGGTTTGGTCGGATGAATTTGAAGGGGATTCCATTGATGAGTCCAAGTGGACTTTTGATTTTGGCAATTGGGGCTGGGGCAACAATGAGCTCCAATATTACACAGACAATAGATCGGAAAATGCAAGAATTGAAGACGGCATATTGGTCATAGAAGCCAGAAAAAATGATATGGGGCAGGATTGGACATCAACAAGGATGACTACCCGGGGAAAGGTAAGTTTCTTGTATGGAAAAATCGAATTCAGGGCAAAGGTCCCCCGGGAAAAAGGAAACTGGGCTGCTGGCTGGACTTTAGGAGATGATTATGTAGATGAAAAAAGTTGGCCATACAGTGGGGAAATAGACATCATGGAATCAGTTGGCTATGAAGTCGACAATGAAACCGGTGATGGAATTGCCCATTCCACGGTTCACACCCCTGCCTATTATTTCAAGATCAATAACCAGATCAGCAGTACTATAGATGTCAAAAATATTGCAGGTGAGTTTCATACCTATGCGGTGGAATGGACACCCACAGAAATCAGGGGCTATGTAAATGGCGAGCAATACTATGTTTATGATAAAACAGCCAATGAACTGGAGTGGCCTTTCAATAAGCCTCAAAACATTATTCTCAATCTGGCCATGGGCGGAGGCTGGGGCGGTGCCCAGGGAATGGATGAATCTGTGACTTCCCAAAAATTGCTGATAGATTATGTAAGGGTATACGGAAAAAAATAAATCCAGGAGATTTTCTGATCAACAGACATTGTAAAATATAAATATCCAAATCAATGTGCGCAAAAATATGGGTTGAAAACAATCCGCTCTTTGTTTCCAATGAATCTGTCACCGGTGAATATGTTACCATCGGAGAGGAGTCTTATTACAAAATAAGTCATTATGACCGGATGCGTCCCTTTTTTATGAGCTTGGTCAGTCACGCGGACCATTGGATGTTTATATCGAGTAAAGGAGGTCTTTCTGCAGGAAGGATGAACGAAAACAATGCACTTTTCCCTTATTACACCGACGATAAGATTACCGATTCCAGTGATATTACCGGAAGCAAAACACTGATACTCGTCTCCCGGGAAAACAAAAAATTGCTTTGGCTTCCATTCTCTGATCAATATAGGGATAGCTACCAGCTAGAGCGAAACCTATACAAGAATAGGACCGGCAATAAGCTCATTTTTGAAGAGATCAATCACAGTCTTTCGCTGAGCTTCAATTATTCCTGGACTTTTTCCGATAAATATGGCTTTGTCAAATCTTCCTACATCGTAAATCTGGGAGAAAAACAATTGACTTGTCAAGTACTCGATGGACTACAGAATCTACTGCCATTTGGTGTGGACAGTGCCATGCAAAAAGAAAGAAGCAATTTGGTAGATGCTTACAAGAGAAATGAACTTGAGCATGTTTCAGGTTTAGGCATTTATGCGCTATCAGCTATGATTGTGGATCGGGCCGAACCTAGCGAGGCACTCAAAGCCTCTGTTTGTTGGACTATTGGATTAAAGCCAACAGATATCCTTTTGTCCTCTCTTCAGCTTGATCGATTCAAGTTTAATGGACAAATTACTCCTGAAAAAGATATCAAAGGATTCCCGGGTGCCTATTTTGTTCATCACCATTTACAACTTGAAGGGGGAGAATCATCGAGTTGGAAAATCATTGCTGATGTGAATAAGGACCACAGCAATATCTATAGTTTGGTTGAAAAATTATCCACTTCCGACAATTCTTTGGAAAAACTTGTAGAAAATGATATCGCTGCCGGCAATCTGGAATTACTCCATAAGGTAGCTAAAGCAGATGGTCTACAGCTTAGTGCGGATCAATTGGCGACTGGTAGACATATTTCCAATGTCTTATTCAATATCATGCGGGGCGGTTTGTTCGAGGATCAATTTAGCATACAGTCTTCTGATTTTATAGCACACATCATCAAAGCAAATCAGCCGCTTTCAGGTGTTCAGGTAGGATTTTTGGAATCTTTACCAAGTTCAATCAGTCAGGAGAAACTGATGAATCTGGCCCAATCTACAGGTAATCCCGATCTTATCAGATTAAGTTACGAGTATTTACCACTTTCCTTCAGCAGGCGACATGGTGACCCAAGTAGGCCTTGGAATAAGTTTTCCATAGACCTCAAAAATAAAGATGGCTCATCCAAAAAATATTATCAGGGTAACTGGCGGGACATCTTCCAAAATTGGGAGGCCTTGGCCCTTTCCATTCCGGGCTTTATCCATTCCATGATTGTGAAGTTTGTCAATGCTTCTACCATCGACGGCTATAACCCTTACCGAATTACTTCCGATGGGATTGATTGGGAAGTAGTGGAACCCGACGACCCATGGTCTTATATTGGCTATTGGGGGGATCATCAGATCATTTATCTTCAAAAACTGCTTGAAATCTCCCACAATCATTTTCCGGGCAAGTTATCTTCCTTGATGGAAGAGGCTATTTTTGTCTATGCCAATGTGCCTTATCGCATCAAGAGTTACGACAGTATTGTGGCCAATCCAAAGGATACCATTGAATACCATAATGGATTGGAGGAAGTTATTTCAGGAAGAGTGAAGGAAATTGGGGCAGATGGTAAAATTATTTTCGGAGAAAATGGTGAACCTATAAGGGCTACACTTGTCGAAAAGCTGTTGGTAACCTTATTGACCAAGTTATCCAATTTTGTGCCAGATGCGGGCATTTGGCTTAACACCCAAAGACCTGAATGGAATGATGCCAATAATGCCCTCGTTGGAAATGGAGTTTCCATGGTAACCCTGTACTATATGCGCAGGTATGTGGCTTTTTTGCACGCCCTTATCGATTCATCCCCAAAATCACTGCCTTTGAACAAAGCGCTGTTCTCGCTTTGGGAAGGTATTTATCAAGTATTGCAGACCAATCAGGTATTTTTGCGGAAGAAATTCACAGATCAGCAACGCCGCAGTTTTGTGGATCAACTTGGACAATTGGGCGAGGCATACCGCAATGTAGTTTACCAAAATCCTTCAAATGAAAAAACAACTTTACAAACTGCTGAACTGTCCTCCTTTCTGGAACTCACCCTTCAATACATTGATCAAAGTATTAAGTCAAACAAACGTAGCGACGATTTATACCATGCCTATAACCTGATCAATTTTTCAGAGAATCAGCTTTCGGTCAGCCATCTCTATGAAATGCTCGAAGGTCAAGTGGCCATTCTTTCCTCGGGAATTTTGACTGCTTCTGAATCCCTGCAGGTATTGGATGCGCTTAAATCCAGCAAAATGTACCGTGAGGATCAATATAGCTACATGCTGTATCCAAACAGAGAATTACCGGGATTTCTGGATAAAAACAATATTCCAAACTCTTTTATAGATAACTCAGCCTTGGCCAATAAGTTACTTTCCGATTTCAATCAGGAATTGATTGTCAAGGATGTCAAGGGTAAATTTCACTTTAATGGGGAATTTCATAACAGTGATGATCTGCGTGCAAAGCTTGATGAATTGAAGCAACAATATGGGCATCTAGTTGAAAAGGAATATGAGGACTATCTGGAAATATTTGAGGAAATATTTGACCATAAAAGTTTTACAGGCAGATCAGGTACTTTCTATGGCTATGAAGGCCTTGGAAGTATTTACTGGCATATGGTTTCAAAATTATTGTTGGCTGTACAGGAAAACTTACAGCTTGCAATCGATCAGAACGAGGATAAAGAACTGATAGCCGGACTTGTTCAGCATTATTACGAAATCCGTGCCGGAATCGGAATCAACAAATCTCCGGAACTTTATGGCGCTTTCCCCACTGACCCTTATTCGCATACGCCGGGCCATAAAGGAGCGCAGCAACCTGGGATGACAGGTCAGGTGAAGGAAGATATCATGAATAGATGGGGCGAATTGGGGGTTAAGGTTTCCAATGGCTGTATTTCTTTTGCACCAGAGTTTCTACACCCACATGAATTTATAAATGAGGCTAAATTTTTTGAATACTTTACTATTTCCGGTCAGAAGGAAAAAATTGAATTGAAACCGGGAGAGTTGGCATTTACCTATTGCCAGGTGCCTGTTATCTATAAAATGAGTGATCAAAATCAGATCGAATTGGAAAAATCAGGTGGAGAAAAATTTTTCATAGATGCCCTAAAATTAACTCCAGAGCTATCAGCCCACTTGTTTTCAAGGGATCAAAAAATCTCCAAGATCAGGGTATTCTTGAAAATCAATTAAATGGATCTTTACTGATTTATTTAAGAATAGAAATTGCGGATTTCAAAATTAAATCAGTAATTTTCCTGATAACCAATTGAATTTTATTCCCTAAAACCCTATTATCCAATGAATTCAAAAACGAAAGAAGTAGCAAAAAAGAGGAAAAAAATCATAATCTTCCTTGGTTTGGTAATTCTTCTTACTTTGGCATTTGCCATCAAAAAAATTTATTTCGCCGCAAATCCCATTGAAAAGGGATCTGAAACTTTATCCATGAAAATAAGCTAATACTGGTATTTGGATGATTTAAAACAATTTTATGAAAATCCTTTTTGCAATAGCCTTCATCATTGCCGCCTGTTCCAATAATGAAACTGTTGATATAAGCAGTGGGGGAAATTCTGATGATATAATGGTCAACATGGACATGGAATCAGTTCCATTTGCCAAGCAATCTTCTACCACTTCCGAATCCGAATTATACACTCCGGATATAAGCCAAAAACTGGTCCGATCCGGGAGTATTTATTTTCAATCAGAAGGTTTAGAAAAGGATTATGAACAAATCAAAGGAATGCTAAGCGGTTTTAGTGCCTATCTGGAAAGTGAAAACCAAATCAATGATAATTACCGAAAAAGTTATAGTCTGAGAATCCGAGTGCCTTCGGAAAAATATGACAGCCTGTTCAATACTATTTCCAAAATTGCTTTTAGGGTCGAAAGCAAATACTCCAATGTGGATGATGTGACCGAAAGATATTACGATCTACAGAGTCGGATCCAGAATAAAAAAGAACTCGAAATACGCTACAGAGAGATTTTATCCAAAGCCAATCAAGTCAAAGATATCCTTGAAATAGAGCGTAACCTCAACGAAGTGAGATCTGATATCGAGTTGATGGAGGGACAGTTCAATTATCTGAGTAAAGAGATAAAGTTCAGTTCACTTCAGGTACAGTTCTACGAGGAATTGCCCTATGAACTGAATACACCCAAGAAAAAAGGTTTCTGGGTAAGAATATTCAATGCTTTGGACAATGGCTGGCAGATATTTTTGTCAGTTTTTGTAGGTCTGGTCACGCTTTGGCCCTTTTACTTGGCAGGCGCATTGGTTTTTGTTCTGGTGATGTATCTCAAAAGAAAAAATAAACGATAGCATGAGCTTTGGTAGATTTTTTATAATGCTTTTTTCCTGCATTTTATTTTTTTCATGTGCAAGTTTTCAGGATTCCAACATCAACCTCAGGCTGGATAAAAGCAATTGTTTTCAGGAATACTATTACGATTATGCCGAAGACCAAATTCCTCTACCTCTTCATACTATTGCCATTCCCGCAAACCTCCAAGATAATTTTTCCAGGAAAAGCATCAACATTGCCAATGCCATGGGAATTTTGGATTTGTTGGAAAGGTATCTTTTAAGTCTGGAGGATTTCTATGACAATCCCACTATCGAAAACAGGCTCCGACATTTGGAACTGTACCAAAAACTTTTTCAGCGTATTGGTTTTGCTGAGCTTGAGATTTCTTCTGAGTCAGCTGAGCTGGAATGCGAAGAAGACCGGGCTGATCAGATCGCCAAATACCTCAAAGCCAAAGAAGGTGACACAGATACCAAGTTGACGGTAGCCTCAATTGTCATTGGTGCTTTAGGGGCAATTGGGACCACAGTGTTTTTTGACAACGGCAAAACACCGGAATATATAGCTTTAACTACCGGTATTTTAGGAGCAACTTTGGGTGTGATGATATTGGTAAATAAAAAGAAAGTCTCTTATCAACATGAAAGGAATCATCTGCAAGAAATCTGGGATGGCCCGGCTACATCAAGATATTTTCCAGCCTCTGTCTGGTATTATCTCAATTATGTCTATCCTGAAAAGGAGAAACCGCTCTCCAAAAGAGAGGAAATTATTGAAAAATGGATGGGATTGGGCGTATTTGAGAATGTCAAGCCAAAAGACAAAGAAGAACTTATAGGCAAGTTTTTTGGAGATGGGGGAGTTTACCTTAGTGATGAACTTGGTGAAAGGGCCAGTATGTATGACCAAATAGGTTCCCAGATCAATCTTATGATGCAGGATTTGAAAACCCTTTCCAGGGAATTGGAAATTTTGCAAACCAGAAAGTTTGATGAGATCAGAAAAAACTGACTCTGGATATAGAGAGTTTTTTTTCTATCCTTTGGATATTTTTTCCAATCCAAATACCAGGTTATCCAAATCCGAAATTTTGGTATAGACATGGGGTGAAACCCTAACACAATTGATATTGGCTATGGAAATGGGCGTTGTATGGATTTTGAAATCCCGCATCAATCTCGATTCCAATTCACCCGGAGTAAGACCATCCACAGATACCCCGGCCAAAGCACAACTGAATTCTCTTTTCAATGAAGTATGGATTTTTACACCAGGAATTTTCTCAGCTTTGGTAGCCCAATAATCTTTGAGATACCTTATTCTTTCCTCTTTTCTTTTGGTGCCTATCGCGTTGTGAAAATTAAGGGCCTCCCCTATTCCCTGTTCGATAGGGAAGCTTCTGGTTCCCAAATTTTCAAATTTCCTGATATTGTCACTTTTTGGATCTCCGGCACAGATTAATGGCCATACTTTGGTAATCTTCTCTTTTTTGATCCAAAGCATCCCACTTCCAATCGGAGCTGAGAGGTATTTGTGAAGACTGGTGCCAAAATAATCTGCCTCCAAATCGGGAATTTTAAAATCCAATAAACCGTATGAATGTGCGCCATCCACGATCACTTCAAGCCCTTTTTCATGGGCCATTCTGGCAATTTTTAGGATTGGCATAATCTGCCCGTTCCAGTTGATGACATGGGTTAGGTGGATGATCTTTGTCTTGGACGTAATCGCCTTGCGGTATGCTGCTACTATTTCCTCATCATTTTCGGACGGAAAGTTAAAAGTAAGTTGTTTGTAAACAATTCCTTCACGTAAAGCCCTTTGCTGCCAAGCCTGCATCATATTGGGATAATCCTGTGTACTGCCAATCACCTCATCCCCTTTTTGAAGATCCAATCCATAAATGATGGTGACCAAAGCCTCTGTAGCATTCCTATTAATGGCCACTTCTTCAGGGTCACAACCTCCCAATTTTGCCAATCCTGCCCTCAGATTTTCCCTACCCTGATCCAGAATCCGCCACATGTAATAAGAGGGGCCCTGATTGCTCATTTGATTGAATCGTTCCACTGCCTGTTGTACAGCTAAGGGACTTGGAGATACACCCCCGTTATTAAGGATAATGATGGGTGAAGAACTGGCAGAATATCCCTGTTGAATCACTGTCCAATAATCTTCGTCAGTTGCCATTTCCAAGGGAGATTTATGGAGGTGCGCTTTTTCCAATTCCTGCCATTCAGCAGCATGGAGTCTGTTGAAGAAACTGTTGACGGAAAATGCCCCTGCCAAGGCTCCGGCTTTTTTGATAAAAGATCGTCGGTTTTCAAATGAATTCATAGTAGGGATTGCTGGTTAAAATCTTCTTCGGGCACTTTTGACAATAAACCTTTAAGTCGTTCTATTTGTCAAATCTAATTCAACCTATGAAAAAAATCCTTAAATTCCTTCCTGTTTGGTAAAGATGACGTTTTTAAATTTTGATTCAATTTAAAACAGGTACTACATGAAAAGGATACATCTCTTTGAATTTGAAGACCAAGCTTGGTTTCCGGATTGGATCAGGGTACTGATGACAAGGTACATCATGACTTTTCATAAAATGTTGGGAACGGCTGACTTACTTTTACCATTGGTAAAAAGAGGACTCCAATATGCAGACACCAATGTAATTTTGGATCTATGTTCCGGAAGTGGAGGTCCGATGATCGAGGTTGCTCAAAAACTGAAAAAATCCTCTGAATCCAGCGACCTGAAACTCATCTTGAGCGACCTGTATCCAAATCAATCCGCTGCAGATCAATTCAATAAAGTTAATAATCAGTACATTGAATACATCACCTCACCTGTGAATGCCTCTGATGTGAACAAGAAACTTAAAGGCCTTCGGACAATGGTCAGCAGTATGCACCATATGAAACCGAATGTGGCAAGACAAATCTTAAAAAATGCAAAGGAATCAAATCAACCCATCCTGATTTTCGAAATCAGTGATAATTCCCCTCCGATCTTTTTATGGTGGCTTGCCATTCCTTTTGCTTTTGTCACTAGTCTTTTTGTCACTCCCATGGTCAGGCCAATGACTTGGCAGCAAGTGGTATTTACTTATCTTATTCCCATACTGCCATTGTTTATCGCGTGGGACGGTGCAGTATCTAATGCCCGAACCTATACTTTGGAAGATATGGAGATATTGATTCAGGGTCTGTCTGATGAAAATTATCAATGGGAAAAAGGAAAAATCAAGGGTAAAGGAGGAAGCAAAGTTTATTTATTGGGGATTCCAACTTAATTACTTGGCCAGGAGGTCGATGATAAATTGATTACTTGCCCGTCCTATTCATCAACTGTTTAATTGAATTATTAAAAAAATTTGAAAAAACGGGTGTATTAAAATGAAAATCAATTGATCCAAAATCAATTTTTGTTTTTTTGATTCCTAAAATCCTTGGACCTGATTTAAAGTCGGATTACTGTTCTCAAATCCTCCCATTATAACTATAAACTTCCTCCCCCCCTTCATCCTTCATCCTTTTTACTTCATCCTTTGTCCCCAATCTAAAATCTACCCTCTTAAATCTAAAATCTACTCCACCACTTTTCTAGGTATATCCTGTGGCAAACGGGTCAGGAGTTCATAATTCACCTGTTGGGTGGATTCTCCGAAAGAGGCTATGGTGATTTCATTTTCCCCTTGCTTTCCGATAATGACTACTTCGTCGCCTTTCTGAATACCTTCGAGATCTGTGATATCAGCTGCAATACTGTTCATAGTAACAGTTCCTACCACAGAAACAATTTTTCCTCCAATCAGTAGTTTCCCCTGATTGCTCAACATCCTGCTGTACCCATGACCATAGCCAATCGGCACCAAGGCAACGGTCATGTCCCGTGGCGCCATATAACTGGAACCATACCCGATAAACTCGCCCATTTTCACCTTTTTGGTATTCATGATGCTGCTTTTCCAACTGATCAGTCTCTTCAAAGGATTTTTGTTGTCAGCAGGGAGGGACTGGAATCGGTACATATAAGTCTCCTGCGTGGGCCAAAATCCATAAGAAGCGATTCCTAACCTGACCAAGTCCATTTTGGTCTCAGGATATAGCAGAGTGGCAGCCGAGCAGGCAGTGTGGTACTTTTCAAACTCCAGGCCTTTCTTTTCAAACCAGGATTTGATTTTTTTGTACAGTTTGATTTGTTTTCTTACCCGTACATAATTACTGATGCTTTCAGCTCCGGCATAATGGGTGCAAAGTCCTTGAAGTTCAAGATGCTCAGCATTTTCCTTCAATACCTTTACCAGCCATTCCAATTCATCCCAATCAAAACCGGTCCTGTGAAATCCTGTTTCCACTTCTACATGGATTTTGGCTTTGATGCCTGTCTTTTTGGCTATTGCCAAAGCAGCTTCAAGCCTGTCAAACTCAAAAACATAGAAACTGATCCCTTTTCTAATGATTTCTTCCAGATCATTGTTGTCCAACATCCCCATGATCATTACCTGACTTTCTTCCTTGCTGGCTTGATGAACCCGAAGTGCTTCATCAGCACTGAATGTGCTGAAATGTCGGATACCGTTTTCTTCAGCTATCGGAACAATGTTTTCAATCCCATGCCCATAGGCATTGCCCTTGACGACGACGGATATTTCAGTGTTTGGACCTATATCAGACTTTAAAAATTCAATGTTTTTGGAGTAAGCGGATTTACTGATTTCGATGTAAGAGGTATGAAGCATATCGGCAAATTATAAAATTTGGTCGAAGCCTCAATAAAAAAATTCAGGGGAATATCCCCTGAATCTCAAATTTCTAATTATAAGATTCCTAAAATTGAATGTCTAGAAATTATTTTTTAGGATATACAAAATAGAAAATTAAGGTTTTTTTAAAGTAATAACGACCTTAGCAATTCCTCTTCTTGAATTGGCATTGGCAATATATGGACTGCAGTCGCCTGCATTAAACAACCAGGTAGGCGAACTTACTGCTCCTGCGGACCTTTCGGCAAATTCATAGAATCCATCTTTCAATAAAGCAGGATTTTCCTGCCAGGTTCTGGTAGTTCCTTCCGGATGGGGATTTAGTCTAGGAGAAAAGGAAATGATCGTTGCCGAATAGCTGACAGCATTTTCGTAAGGGGGAATAAGAAATAATGTGGAAGCTCCACAGTTAGTATAATTACCAACTACTGTAGGACCCCATGGTCTTGGTGTAAGGTTCACATAAATTACCTTTTTTAATTCGTCATTTTCAACCTGTACACTTCCTTCGATGTCGTCATAAAGGGTCCAATTATTGGAATCTTTGGACTTTAAGTAAGCTTTAACCTTTACCTTTTCGGTTGCACTTTTTACATCCTCATCCAAAGCCTGATAGGAAAGGTAAGGTACCAAAGTCGTTACACTCCTCAAACCTCCTTCAAAATTGCCATACAGTCCATCGGTTATCCACTCAAATTTATAATCAAAAGTCGGATCATTTGCCTTGTAAAAAGCATCTCCATTTGCCCATTCGACATACAATTTGACTTTTTGCTTTTCCTTTCCGCTAAGGGTTACGTTTTTCGGTTTAACTTCCAGCCTTGCAGGTTTGATCGTTATCAATGCCTTCGTTTCTCCGATTTTTGTAAGATTGGATCCCTGCTTGACATAAGCGGTGACCATAACTTCCTCAACTGCATCATCAGGCAGGTTGGATGATTGGGTTTCTGCCCGATAGGTAATGGTTTTTTGACCATTTTCAAATTCAGTCCCATTGTTACCCAAATTATCCCTGATCTTCCCATATTTACCAGGAGTGGACCATTTGTAAAGAAAAGCCTCACCGTCGCCAAGTTGGGTTTTGGTATTGACAGTCAATTCTTGATTTGAAAAAGTCACAATGGAAGCCTCTTTCGGACTTAAAGTGATATCATGGGCGACAGCTTTAACCTTAAACTTTTCCATAGCAGAGGAGGAACTGATCTCTCCTATCATTTTCGAAAAATCTGCGCCTTTGATAGCCAAGTCAATATATTTCAGAACTTTTAAAAAGCGGGCTTTTTTCATCTCCTCCCTATATTTGGCATTCAGGTCGACTTCCCAACTTCCGTTTTGCATTGCCCTTTCTGTCATCAGGTCAGCTATTACCTCCTGAAAATCACTGTTTACCTTATCACTTATAAAATAATCCATTATATCGGACACAAATTTGGTCAAGTCTTTTGTTTGGTATAGTTCCTTGTAAAATGGAGTGAAATCCGCTACATTTTTGACAGCAGCAGCGATAATTTTCGAATGTTCTTCCGTTGCCATATCACCTGCAGCCGAAAAGACTTCAGACATCAGGGGAATGACGATGTCCATAAAGAGAGTTTCGATCATCAAGTCCTCCCATTTTTCTTTTTCTTTAGAAGTAAGCTGCAATAGATCCAGATTTATACCAAGTGATGGTCCAATGACACGAAGTTCGTAGGTTGCTTCTAATTCATTTTCACCTAAGGGGACATTGATCGGGGGGGAATCCGTTTTCGCATACTGTATACCTTGTCCTGCCAATCCATCCGAAAGGGTTCCCAAAAATCCAGAAACTGATTTCGTCGCATCCACTGGCTGTTGGACGTCTGTGATGTCACCTGAAGCAATAGCTTCTTTTAAAATTGTTTCAATACCTTCTTTATTTTTAAAAGCGGTTTTGTATAGAAAAGCATGAGCCTTCCTTCTATAGTAATTCCTCAGATAGACAGATTGGAAATCGTTATCAAAAACCTGTATTCCACTTTGAATTCCATTCGGTTCGAAGTTGATCTGACGGGCTTTAATATCCAGAGGCTCAATATCCTTAACTATTTCTTCTAGGGCGGCATTGAGGATGGGCCTGAAACTTCCATTTGAAAAAGCAGATGGATTTTGCTTAAAAGCCAATTCAAGATCTTGGGTGAATTGATCAAAAACGGCTAATTCGGAGACCTTATCCAAATATCTTTCTCTGAATTCAAAAGGCAGAATAAATGCACCTGAGCCATAATAAAGCAAAACTTCTGCTGATGAAGCCACAGAAATCTCTTTTTTGGCTTCATTTATAAAACCTGAAAGCAAAACATTTTCATCCTTATCCAACAAAAAAGCAAGTTGGGTCTGACCTGGCTGAAGTGCAATTTTGGATTTTTTGGATTCATTTACCGCAAAATCAAAGGTGTTTGCCAAAACCTTTGAACCTGAAAGGTCGAGGGTCGTTCCGTCCGGAATTATTATAGACACATCCAGAGTGGGAACATTTTTAATATCTGAGTCACCATTTACGGGTAAGTTCGGTTCTTCAGTGTCTTTACATGAATTGATGGCAAGAAAAAATGCAAGCAGCAAAAGGAGTGTAGATTTGAAATTCATGATGATAAACATTAGGGATTATGTCCATACATCGAATCCAAAAGAGAATGTCATCAAAAAAATTACCGAAATTTGATTCTGTATATCAAAAAGAGAAAGGTTAGGAAAACAGTTATCCCTAAAGTCAATAAAATCCAATTGTAACCTTTCACCAAACCTGAAATCGGTTCTACATCTCCAAGCAATACCAATCCCGCCCAATACTGAGGAGAAAGTGTCCGGCCTGTTGCAGTGGACAAGTATTTGAGCTTGGCCTCTTTAAGTGCCTTATCCTTGGCCATTCCTTCCGCCAAAAATTCCAAAAAGTAATCGGTGATTTCCATGCTCGATTTTTCATCTACTTTCCAAAGACTGGTCAAAAGACTCTCGGATCCGGCATATTGAAAAGCATGTGAAAGCGATATCATACCCTCTCCCGGTTGATAAACAGGTTTTCCTGTTTCACAGGCAGTGAGTAAAGTAAGGTTTGACTGCATATCCGTGTTGTAAATTTGATAAGCATATAATGCATTATCCTCTTCCAATGGGTCATTATTTTTGGCAAAAATAAGTTTGGAAAAAACCGGGCTTATATTGTTGGATTCTGCATGTGTTCCGATATGGATGATTTTGTTTTTGGCGGCCTTTTCACGGAATGTTTTTGCGGTGGATTCTTCAAAGGCAAAAATGTTTCCTCCGAATGTTTTTGCCGCTTTGTTGGCTAGATTTATGGTAAATGGCTGAGGCAAAAGAGAAAGATAGGGTTTGTCCAAACTTAAAGTATCTTGTATCGATTTGAGGTAATTTTCCTTCATCCGATCCAAAAAACCTGGAGCGAATGCAACGTAGGTATCACTTATGTCATTCGAACTTTTGGTGAAACCCAACCACAAGCTATACTGGTAAGAAATGTCATGTTTGGCAAGTAAACTGTACATGAGGAATTCTTCATAAGTTTTGATTTCCCTGTCTGTCAACAAGTCAAAACTCAAATTAAAAAGCATGCCATCAGGTATAATCAAAACCCTTGAATCATTCAGGTTGTCGTCAAAAGGGTGCCAAAGCTGTTGATATAGTTGATAAGTAACAGCTCCTAAGGCTGTTTGGTCATGCCACAGGGAAGGTAGTTTTTCGACCAATTCGGGATTGAAATTCAATGAATAAAGCTTCTTGTTACCCTTATTGATCACGATGGCCTTTAGGTCCTCCCCTACAAAAAGATATCGGACAATTTGCCTTTCCTTTGGAAATACCAACTCTCCTTCTTCTATATCCCCATATCTGGATTGGTAATAGGACGGGTAATTTGATTTGAGCATTTTCAAATGATTTTCCCATTTGGAGGAAACTTCCATGAATTCTTCCATATCACCTCCTTCGGAAAGGATGTAACCTAATTCATCCTTAATCATGGATTCAGCTTCAATGATGGATTCCGGTACGCCACTGAACCTCACTTGTCTTTGTTGGTTGAGTTGGGCACGGATTTTTGTATATACACTGGATTCGTGGGTTGCGATCAATTGATCTAAGTATTTTTCATCTCCCGTTTTTTCATATAATTCCAATTCGATCTGCTTGACAAAATTGATCAATTCCTGGTTTTGGGAAAGCAAAACCCCCAAATCCTCACTGTCAGAAAGCATTGCCTTTCGTTTTTCTAAAAGTTTAATCCCCTGCCTCAGTTCCTTTAACATTGATTCGAGGTAAAAAACGGATCGCTCTTTTGTCATTTTGTAATCTGACTTCCACTTGAGCAAATATGCCATCGGCTTTTCATATTCAATTCTCACTGAATCGGTAAGATTGGTAACGGACTCCAAAAGGTGGGTAAGAATTCCCATTCCTTCTTCCGCCTCTGATCTGGCTGAAGCATAACTTCCCAAATTGTAGGATACACGGCTTTTGTTGATTACCTGGTGAAAACCTGGTAGTGATTTGATACCATTGGTTTTTTTGGTGTATTCATAGCCCATGTTTGACAATTGCTTCGCCATATCATGCTCTCCATGAAGAGAGAAAAAATCAGCGGCGTGGCCCAAAAAACCCAAGAAAACAAAATCCAATGATTCTTTATTGGTCTGTTGAAAGTATTTCAAAGCTGTTTTATAATATTCTTTTGCAGCGTCAATTTCATTTTCCCCTTCTGCGATCAAGGCAAGTGTGTAATAAATATCTGCCAATCGCAAGGGGAATTTTTCTTCCGTTGCATAGAGATCATCAATGGCCCGAAACAGGAATTTTTTAGCTTCATCATAATTCATCAAATAATTATGGACCTGACCTACCATGATAAGACTTTCTGTGATTTCAGGATGCCCTGCAGGGAAATATTTTTCCTTTTCCTTCAGGGTATGTTCATGGATTTGAAGTGCCTGTAGGTAATTCCCCATGCTTTTATAGGTAATTCCCAAGTTCATCGAACTGTAAAAAATAGATAACATGGCCCGATCCCGCTTGGGATCATCTGTAGCCTGATCGGCAAAGGCTTTGCTGTTTGCGATGGATGACTTGACCATTTTAACACTTTCATCAAGTTTGCCTTTGACATCATATACGGCTGCCAAATTCCCTTCAATCATTGCCTTTCGGTAAAGTTGGTTGGTGGGATTGTTTTCCATTTGATCCAAATATGCGATGCCCTCTTTCCAATAATATTCCGCAGAATCCCAAATAGAGGCATACCAATAGGAGACTCCCAAATCATTGAGGATATTAAAGCGACTTTCGGAACTGGTGTTAGGGTCAGTATCAAATCCCTCCAAGGCTTTAAGGGTATGAGAGCGGGCAAGTCCAAAATCATTCAATTGGGTAGCAAGGACACCGAGATTGCGTTCTATGATCGCCCATTCGGAAGGGGTATGGTCAGGGATTTGATAGGTAAGGTCCAAGGCTCTTTGATTGGCGTCGTATGCCATTTGAATCTTTCCGGCAAACATAAAATACCGATGTGATTCCAGGTGAGCTTGCCTCAATACTCTTGGATCCTGGCTTTTTTCACTGATAAAATCCAACCAATATTGGACCCGGTCCATTCCATATTGCATGTCCCTTTGCTTGTTGGCAATAAATCCTGCAAGCGGAACAAAATAACTGAGATTCAAATATTCAGATTTTATAATATAAAAGTTTGTATGTGTATCAAACAACATAATCGCACTGTCCAAATTGTCCTCATTGATCGCCTTTTGGACTTCAGCCAATCGCTCATCGACTGTTTGCCCATATAGAAGTCCGGGCAAAAAAAAACATAAGAAACCGATTAAAGCTGTCTTTTTCACTTTTCCGTTAGTTCTTTCAACAATTCAATAGCTTGGGGATCTTGGCTTTGAAGCAGAACTTCTACCGCTCGGTCTTCTTTTCCTTCAAGAACATAGGCCAATCCCAAATACCAAATGGCGTCTTTTTGAAAGTTTGAATTTTCATTGGTAGCCACAGCATCGAAATAGAAGATGGCAGGGTCAGCTTTTTTGAGGGCCAAATGTGAAGCGCCAAGGAAAAACTGTAACGTGTCGTTTTCTGGTTTGTCCTGAATTAATTTTTCCCAACGGGTAATTGCCTCCTGATAGTTGGCTGATTTATAGTCCACCATTGCCCTGTCAAATTCATAATTGGATGCTGAACTCATAGCCGTCACCAATCCCGGATCTGCTTGGAAGTATGCCAAAAACAATTTTTCATTTGGATCAGGTTTCAGAAGAAACAACCAAACAAAAAATCCGATAGTCAAAAGCAATGAAGCAGCAATTGAAATAGGTTTCCAAGGGAATAAGTGGATATTTTCTTTTATAAAATCAGGTTTTTTGATTTCCGTAGGTTTTGAGGTATCCAACTCCAATTCTTGATGAATTTTATCAAGATTGTTTCTGAAGGCCGCCTCCTCAACCCCTTCCAAGATGACTTTCATATCCTCCAATTTTTGGGACAGTATCTTGTCTGAGGCGATTTCTTTTTCGAAAGCTATCCTTTCCTGGTCTGCCATATGACCAAGGATGAATCTTTCGAACTTTTCAAATTCTTCTTGCGATATATGATTGTTATTTTTCAATTTGGGTTCTTTATTCTTTTGTGATGAGCATTTCTTTCAGTCGCTGAATACACCTGTATTTGTTGTTTCGGGCAGTAGCCTCTGTCCAATCAAATGCTTTGGCGATTCTTGACATACTTTCTTTTTTATAATAAAACCGGGTCAGTAATTCCTTGCAGTTTTTCCCCAGATTTTTGAAGGAAGAGTCAATTTGATTCAATTTTGACTCCCTATCTTCTATTTCCTCATCCATTCCTTCATGGTAACTTTCCAAAGGAACGGTTTTTCTAAATTTCGATGACCTAAGTTGATCCAACCATTTGTTTTTGGCTATTTGGTAAAGGTACCCGTTAATAGCGGTACTGTTTTCAGGCGTAAACCGATCACTCTTGATATTTTTCCACAAAGCCACAAAAGCCTCCTGAAATATATCCTTTGCTTCTTGAGAATTTCCATTATTGGAAAGGACAAATTTTTCAACCTTAGGATATTGATCCTGATATATTCCCTGAATGATATCAGCATCATTATTTTTAATTCCTTCAAGAATTTCAATTTGGGTGAGTTTTTGAAAAGTATATTGCTGCATGGTATGAAAATTACAGAAATATACAATTAAATGTTTTTTACCCCAAATTTTTATTGTTTTAGATTAATTTTAATTTATATCATAAATCAATTATTCAAGAATATTTTCTTCTGTTTCATTGTATGAATTGGAGACACGGAAAACCAAGGTAAAAGCTAATACTTTTGATTGGTGCTTCATTTCTTTTATTGTTGGTTTATAGCCATACATCGGAAAGTCATTAAAATGTCATCAAAAAAAATAGCCAAATTTCTTTGGCCTTTTTCTTTTAAAAAATTTATCCTAAATGTCTAAAACTGATCGATATCCTTATAAACATTTGTGTTTTGGGAAACCAAAGAATTAGCCAGCGCAAAAAATTCTTGGTTAAAATTATTCCAAAGCGTGGCATTGGTATAGTCCACACAGCCATTGAATAAGAGCACAGCCGCAAGTCCTGTGTTACTGTTGGTTTGGAATACTGTACGAGTTCCTGGAAGTGCCCCACTGAAACTGATACCATTTTGACTTTTGACTATGCCTAGACCGAAGGTGTTGTTGAGCGGACTGGGACCTGAACCTTTGACAAATTCCTGATGGATGGCCGGTTCCAAGAGTTGAGTTCTATCAGGTCGCCCATTGATGGCAAGTACAAATTTCAACAGATCTTTTGCCGAAATGACCATCCCTCCATCACCGTCCCTTCTTTCTATATTAAAGCCATATTCAAATCCCTTGATATTTCCCAAACCATAATACTTGACCTCATTAGGAAACCTATCAGCAAGATTTCTTTTTGCCATTATCGCTGAATTGATCTCCAATGGATCCAAAAAATCATCTTTCATAAATTGAAAGAAGGATTTACCACTAACTTTCTCAATGACTCTTGCTGCGACAAAATAGTTGGTATTGACATACCAGTAACGGGTCCCCGGATCATATTTGAGTAGTGCATTGTCAAGCATCCAATCGAAGAACTGTTTGTTGTTCAAATTAGGACTGCTGTCAATGGCATCCCAGTCATTTGCCAAAACCCAACCACCTGTTGTCATTTGCAAAAGATGCCTGATAGTTACATTTTTTACCCTTTCACTATAAGCCTTTGTACCAAAATCATTTCCCAATATTCCCCCATCCCCAAATACCTTGTCATCAAGGCCTAATTGGCCATCTTGGACCAATCGGAGAATAGCGATACCGGTAAATGTTTTGGAAATACTGGCTATTCTCATTCTGTGGTCGGTGGTCATGGATTGGTTTGCTTCCACATCCGCCAAACCATAGGCTTTGGAATAAACGAGTTTGCCATTTTTGCTAATTGCCAAAGTGGCACCCGGGTATTCCCATTTAGATATAAACTGCGAGATTTGATTATCTATCACAGCTATATCCTCCTGGGTCACTGGTAGCTGAGGTCCTTGGTTGTCATCTTTGTCTTCAGAACAAGACCAAGCGAAAACAAAAGGGATCAAAAAAAGAAGAAAGGTTTTAGATAGTGTTTTCATGAGCTTTGAATTAAAATCGTTTACAAAGCTTCATCGGCATATTTTCAAATTGTCATCAGGTATTTGGAAAATATTTTATTTTTACCTTTCAAAATAGAACTTTAAATCAGCGATGAAGAGCATTCTTGAAATAGAGTTTGATATTTGACGTCTCAATACTTAGTATGAAAAAATACCTCCTCCCACTTTTATTTCTTTTGGCCTGTGAGGGCAAAGAAGTAAGTCCACCTTCACCAGTATATCCCATCCCTTCCTCAAAACAACTTGCCTGGCATGAATTGGAATACTACGGTTTTGTCCATTTCAATATGAACACTTTTTCAGATATGGAATGGGGAATGGGTGATGAAAGTCCTTCACAGTTTAATCCTACTGAATTGGATACCCGGCAATGGGCCAAAGTGGTCAAAGATGCAGGAATGAAGGGGATCATCATTACAGCCAAACACCACGATGGCTTTTGCCTTTGGCCTTCGGCTTATACAGAGCATTCTGTAAAAAACTCTCCCTGGAGGAATGGAGAAGGTGATTTGATCAAAGAATTGGCCGAAGCCTGTGAAGAGTTTGGATTAAAATTCGGGATTTACTATTCACCTTGGGACAGAAACCATGCTGACTATGGCAAGCCGGAATACATTACTTATATGCGTAACCAACTGACAGAATTATTGACCAATTATGGGGAAATTTTTGAAGTGTGGTTTGATGGGGCCAATGGCGGTGATGGTTATTATGGCGGCGCCAATGAAACCCGGAGAGTAGACAAAAAATCTTATTATGATTGGGAAAACACTTTTGCATTGGTCAGAGAACTACAGCCCAATGCGGTCATTTTCGGAGATGCTGGACCGGATGTCCGGTGGGTGGGCAATGAACATGGATTTGCCTATGAAACCACCTGGTCGAATTTGCTTCGGGACTCTATTTATGCCGGGATGCCCGAATATTCCGATTTGTACGCCCCAGGTCAGGAAAATGGGACACATTGGGTTCCGGCAGAGGCAGATGTATCCATCAGACCAGGTTGGTATTACCATGCTTATGAAGACCATAAAGTCAAAACACTGCCCCAGCTTTTGGAAATTTATTACAAAAGCATAGGTCAAAACAGTGCTTTGCTGATCAATTTCCCGGTAGATAGAAGAGGATTGATCCATGAAAAAGACGCTGAACAGATCATCAGGTTATCAAAAAAAATTCAGGAGGATTTTACCGATAATCTCATCACAAAATCCAAACTCACTGCCAGCAATACAAGGGGAAGTAATTTTAAAATTGATCATGTCGCTGATGGAAATAATGAAACTTATTGGGCAGCAGAAGATGGAATCATTCAAAATGAAATTCTGATAAAATTGCCTCAAAAAACAAAGATTAACCGATTTATGGCTCAGGAGTATTATCCCCTCGGCCAAAGAATCAAATCATTCACACTTGAAGCCAAAACAGAAAACGGTTGGGAGTTGATCGCTGAGGGAACTACCATTGGTGTCAAAAGGATACTTCGTTTTGCAGATGTGGAAACGGACGAAATCAAATTTAAAATTAATGATGCAAAAGCCAGTCCAACCCTTCACAATTTGGGAATTTATAATGCCCCTAAACTGCTGATAGAACCAATTCTCAAGCGAAGCAAATCTGGGATTGTGGAACTTAGTATTCCTGAAAGCAATGTGGACATATATTACACATTAGATGGTTCTGAACCAGATGAAAAGAGTCAAAAGTATGTCTCATCCTTCGAAATACTGGAACCAACATTGTTGAAGGCTATCAGTTTCAATCCTTCCAATAAAACCCAAAGTGAGGTATTGACCGCTTCACTGGACATTGCCAAGGCTAAATGGGAAGTTGTGAGCAGTGATTCCAACGCTGAACAAGCCATCGATGAGGATCCGAATACTTTTTGGAAAAGCCCCAATAATGAAATAATAATTGACTTGGGAGAAGCTATCACCATCAAAGGCTTTAGCTACCTTCCCCCGCAAAACCGCTATATGAGTGGAGTGATTCTCAAATATTCATTTCTTACAAGTACCGACGGGAAAAATTGGGTGGAACAAGAAACAGGTGAATTTTCAAATATCCGCAATAATCCCATTGAACAAAGCATCCCATTACGAACTCCGGTAAATGCCCAATTCATAAAACTAAAATCCCTTCTAACTTCCGATAATCAATCGGCAGCTTTTGGAGAAGTTGGGGTTATATCCATTGACTAATAGATTATCATTATCTGTGAAGATCAGTGATCATCCGTGGTTCAATTATTAACCTCGGATTTCGCGGATATGCACAGATTTTATTGTTTCGGTAAACTGATGAATGGGTGAATCAACTGTAAAACGCATAATATTTTTACAAGAACCTTATCAGCAAACAATAGAAATTTTAAGTATTAATCTATGCAAATCAGAGTCTATCTGCGGGTAGAAAAAATAAATTACTGGGAATTCTATCTTAAACGGATAAAATGAAGATAGTTGTTTATTGTTCGCTATTTTGACTTCTGATGGAAGAGATAAATAAAATCACCAAAGAAATCATAGGTAAATCATTCAGGGTTTCTAATTCCTTAGGGGATGGCTTTTTGGAAAAAGTTTACGAGAATGCTTTGGCATATGAACTAAAGAAGAGCGGATTAATTGTATATCAACAATATCCTTTGGAGGTTTATTATGAAGATCAAATTGTAGGTTCCTATTTTGCTGATATTGTTGTTGAAAATAGAGTTCTTGTTGAGTTAAAAGCTGTCAAAAAGTTGGATGATATCCATTTGGCTCAAATTCTCCATTATTTGAAAGCCTGTAATTTTAAGATGGGATTGTTGATAAATTTCGGAAGTCCCTCGGTCGAAATCAAAAGGGTTGTTAATGGTTTTTGAATTCATTTTCAATCCGTGTAATCAATGGTTAAGATTAAAAACCACAGATTCCGCTGATTTACGCTGATTTTTTTAATACTATAAAAGCATATAATCGGGTGGTTGATTCCGGTATGAAATTGCAACTTGTTTATTGTTGATGCCCAGTTAAAGCTTATTCCAATTTAAGTTCTCAATCTGTGAAATCAGTGTTTATCCGTGGTTAACATTAAAAACCACAGATTTCGCGGATTTACACTGTTTTTTTTAATCTTATTTAAGGATAATGGGGTGGATGATTCCACAATTAAATTCCAGTTAAGTTTTTACTAATATCTTATTACAGCATCTTCACATCTTAAGTTCTCAATCCGTTAAAAAAAAGGGTTAACCAGCGGTTAAACTGAAAAAGCCAAGTCAAATAAAAACCATCCCTAAATTTTTGTTATGAAAAATGATGATATACTTTTACCTTATTCCCCAGATTGATATTTCATCCAAATAACCTCATTATGAAAAGAAGAGATGCCCTCCGAAGTCTGGCACTCCTGACAGGAGGTTTGGTACTGGTGCCTTCTTGCGATTTCTCCAAAGAAGATATTCTCAGCGCATACCAAAACCTCGAAGTCACTCCAAGCCTTAAACAGCTTTTGGCAAATATTGCCGATACCATTATCCCCGCAGGCAACCTGAAAGGAGCGGCAGATATTGAAGTGCAGGACTTTATTCTGGTCATGGTCAATGACTGCATGGAGAAGGAAGCACAGCAAACTTTTATGTCCGGACTAAAGGGTTTTGAAGATTTCAGTAAAAAATCCACAGGAAATAAATTTGGCAAATTAGTTCAAGAGCAAAAAGAAACTTTGATTTTGGAAGGCTTAGCCACTGAGGATGAAAGCCAAAAAACAATTAAGGATTTCCTTCAGACCACCAAGCGCTTTACCATTCAAGGTTTTATGGTATCAGAATATATGCAGACTGAAGTAAAACCCTATTCCCTTATTCCCGGTGACTACAAAGGGGATGTCCTAATTGCCGACCTTAAACCTGAAAGAATCAATGGCTAATTTCAATATAGACGCAACAAAAGAAAGAACATTCCAGGCCATTGTAATCGGTTCAGGAATGAGTGGGAGTTGGGCAGCAAAAGAACTCTGTGAACATGGCGTAAAAACCTTGGTCATTGAAAGAGGCCGCGATGTTAAGCACATCAAGGATTATCCTACCACAAATATGCTTCCATATGAATTTGAACATAGGGGACAGATTCCTCAGGCAGTTCAGGAAGAAAATCCTGTGGTAAGCCGATGCTATGCATTCAAGGAAGATGCCCAGCACTTTTTTGTGAAGGACAAAGAACATCCCTATGTGCAGGAAAAGCCATTTGATTGGATCCGTGGCTATCAGGTAGGGGGTAAATCCCTGCTTTGGGCGAGACAGGTCCAAAGAATATCAGATCTTGATTTTGAAGGACCTGCAAGGGATGGCTTTGCAGTGGATTGGCCGATTAGGTACAAGGATATCGCACCATGGTACAGTCATGTGGAAAAATTTGTTGGTGTTTCCGGAAACCTTGATGGGCTCGCAAATTTGCCTGATGGTGAGTTTTTGCCCGGCTTTCCTTTGAATGTGGTGGAACAGTATTTTGCCGACCAACTCAAAAAACACTATGGCAATGACAGACATATGATTTTGGCGCGCTGTGCACATATTACCGGAAACTTGGATTATTACGCCAAACAGGGCAGGGCCAAATGCCAAAGCAGAAACCTTTGTCAAAGAGGCTGTCCTTTTGGAGGCTATTTTTCTACCAATTCATCAACAATTCCATGGGCAGAAAGAACAGGAAACATGACCATGCGGACAGATGCTGTGGTCCATTCCATTATCTATGATGAGGAAAAAGGCAAAGCCACCGGAGTAAGGATTGTGGATGCACATACCAAAGAGATGGAGGAATACTATGCAGATGTAATCTTTGTCAATGCAGCTGCGCTCAATACCAATTTGATATTACTCAATTCTACCTCGACCCGTTTTCCAAATGGGTTGGGAAATGACAATGGACTTTTGGGCAAATATGTGGCTTTTCATAATTACCGTGCAGGCATTTCTGCCCAATACGAAGGACATTTGGAATACACGACCCAAGGGGGCAGACCTACCTCCGGATATTTTCCAAGGTTCCGTAATCTCCACAAGCAGGAGACAGATTTCCTAAGAGGTTATGCTGCCGGCTTCAGTGCCAATAGAGGTAGCTATTCCGATCAAAATGGCATCGGGATGGAGTTGAAAGAAAACATATTGAATCCTGACAAATATGGGCCTTGGCATGTGGGTTCCCACATGATGGGAGAGACCATACCCAAAGAAAGCAACTATGTGGCTTTGGATCCCAACCAAAAAGATGACTGGGGAATGCCCCTTTTGAAAGTCAATGTGGATTATGATGACAATGATGAGAAAATGATCAAAGATTATCAGGAACAGATGACTGAGATGTTTGAAAAAGCAGGTTTCACCAATATAAAACTTCGAGATGACAAGCGTGCCCCTGGATTGGATATCCATGAAATGGGCGGTGTCAGAATGGGCAAAGACCCAAAAACCTCCCTACTCAATGCCAATCACCAACTGCATGCAGTCCCAAATGTATATGTAACTGACGGGGCATCCATGACTTCTACCGCAACCCAAAATCCGTCTTTGACCTATATGGCTTTTGCGGCGAGGGCTGCACATCATGCGATGAAGAATTTTTAGGGATAAAAACAAAATCCCCAGTCAAATTACTTTTGACTGGGGGTATTGTCTTCAATTGGTTTTTGGCGAGAGTCTAACCCATGACAGCAAATCGCAGTTAATACAGCACTGCACAACATGCGATGATTACCAACTATTTAAATTACGTACACCATACCCTTTATTATTTCCTAAAACATAAAACAGCCCGGCATTGACAGTGATAAACTGCATGGGTGTTCGGTACGAGGAGCCGGCATGATATTCATGAATTACATCAGGCTGCGCAGCGCTCACAAAATCAAAAGATACATTTTCACCTCTAGCGGTGGTCAGGTTGTTGTTAGGTTCATTCAAACTCATGTACCTCACCTCTCCACCATTGAGGTAGTTGAGGCGTACATCAAAGAGCCATGTTCTTCTTTGGAGGGATTTGAAAGGATAACTCAAATCAAACCTTAGGCCACCGCCTAGGAGTAGATATGAAGTACGGTCACTCACTAAAGTAGTGGTTTCCAAGGGTTTTGGACAATCTGAGGTAAATGCCTCCCTTGGATCAATGATGGACAAATCAGTGGAAATATTGCTCAACCCAGCTCCAAAAAACAAATAGGGCTGCGCAAATGCGTTATCCACAAGATCATACCTTAGGTAAGCAGAGTTGTTTGTAAAAAGGTTATAAATCTCTACATCCACATTGCCTTCATAGCCATTGTCAAAGCGATACAATTCTTGCCGTTTTTCATAACCATAATCTGAAATTGCAAATTGAACTCCTACACTGAGTTTGGTCTTGGGAATACGATAAGCAAAATCTGTAGAAAAACCATGACTTGCACGATTGATATAAGTACTCATCGGCCCTCGGGGCGTAGAGTTGAGGTATCCCAAACCAACCTCAAACTGCGCCTGAGAAAAGGTGGGAATCAATAGCAAAGGCATCAATAAAGCCGTAAGAAAAATAAGTCTGTTTTTCATGGGTTTCAGGATCAAATGAGTCTTATAGTTATTTGGAATCTTTCCTTGAAAAGGATACTCAATTGAACGGGATTATTTAAAAAAAGGGTTTCAATTTTCAAAAAAAATCTTTGGTATATTCGTCAATCCCGATATACTATTTCAGTTTATTCGTGTATATGAGTATTATCTTCGCAGTAAACCGGCTTATTGATGATTATATTATTATTGATAACAATCATTATTTTATAAACCTTACCTCCCCAAAACCCCCTTCAAATCCGCAGGAGAATAATTGACGGATTTCAAAGTTTTCCTGTCCTCTTTTCTAAATACCAGATACAAATCACCTTCCTTTTCATAGAAACAATCCACACCCTGACTTTGGTAATGCTCAACGGTCTTTTGGGCTTCCTCAACGGTTTGACAGGCTTTGCTCATATTGGACCTTTGGACCTCATCAAAAAGTTCTTTGAATTTGTCAGCCAATCCAAACTCCAAAATAGCCCCGGACAAGACATATTGGATGTCACAAAGAGCATCGGCAATTTCCACGATATCGCCATTTTGGATGCCTTCTTCCAGTTCTTTGAGTTCCTCCGAAATCAAAGAAACCCGCAATTGGCACCTCTTGGCATCAGGGATTTGAGGTTCGGGAAGGATGGGATGTTTGAAAGTCTGATGGAAAGCAGCAACTGAAGTTAGGCTTTTTGGATCTTGCATAGAGGTATCTGTAGAAGTGGTGTTTTAAAAACTTATTTAATTATTCTCCCCGATCTGGGGAGTGAACGCTTTTTCAAATAAAATAAAAATGGCCGGAAAATCCGGCCACTCAATAATTATTTTAAGCAGTTTATTAAACCAAAGTATCATATCGTCTGCCCACTTCATCCCAATTGACAACACTCCAAAAGGCAGTCACATAATCAGGTCTTCTGTTTTGGTAATTGAGGTAATAGGCATGTTCCCATACATCAATGCCCATTAATGGTATTCCCTGAAACTCGGAGATATCCATCAGGGGATTATCCTGATTTGGGGTAGATCCCACTTTCAATAAATTGTCTTTATCCAATACCAACCAAGCCCAGCCCGATCCGAATCTGGTTTTGGCAGCCGTTTCGAATTGCTCCCTAAACATCTCAAAACTTCCAAATGCTCCTGTGATGGCTTCTGCCAAATTGCCACTTGGCATTCCTTGTCCTGAAGGAGTCATTATTTTCCAAAACAGTTCGTGGTTATAATGACCACCACCATTATTACGCATCTTGGTAGAATATTTGGAAATATTCATCATCACCTCTTCAAGAGGCCTACTAACATCCACATTTTCTTCTGAAGCTGCCTCTCCAAGATTTTTGGCATAGGCTGCGGCGTGTTTGGTGTAATGGATTTCCATGGTCATGGCATCGATATGAGGCTCTAAAGCCATATAATCATAGCCCAAAGGGATTTGTTCAAAACCTGTACTCAACAAGGAAACAGCTTCTTCTTCGCCCTCACCACCGCCGCCACAGGCAGTTAAAAAAGCAGATCCGATCATACTGCTTCCTATACCCAAAGCAAAGGTTGCCTTTGAACTGTGGCTTAGAAATGTCCGTCTGGAAACGTTAAAATTTGTCTTTTTCATAGATTGATTTTTCTTTTAGAAATGGTTTTTCATTCTCAAGAACTTCCAAGTTAACCAATTCGGCTTGATTTTGAAACCATAAATCAGACAATAAGTCTGAATTTGTGACAAGTTGGTTATGTTTGTAGAACCATAAACACTTGGTTTGGTTTTTGAAAAATAGACAATATCCCGAAAGGGTGTCAAAATAGACATGGAAATTTCCTTTTATAAATATCAGGGTACTGGAAATGATTTTGTTATGATTGATGACAGGTCAAACTTATTTCCGGGAAAAGACCTTTCACTGATCCAGAAACTCTGTGACAGGAAATTTGGGATAGGTTCGGACGGACTAATCTTAATACGAAATAAAGAGGGTTTCGACTTTGAAATGGTTTATTTCAATGCAGATGGTTCCCAGAGTATGTGTGGGAATGGGGCAAGGTGCGCAGTGGCTTTCTCCAGATTTCTTGGAATTATTGGAGATCAAACCACCTTCTATGCTATAGATGGTGTACATAAAGCATCGCTTTTGGGAAATGAAGTGGAGTTGGGTATGAGCCCTGTTTTAGGTTTGGAAAGTGCAGGTCAGGATTTCTTTGTGGATACAGGTTCGCCGCATCATGTGAGGTTTGTAGAAAATGTTACAGATTATCCTGTAGTTGAAGAAGGTGCCGAAATCCGCTACAGCGAGAAGTATGCACCAAAAGGCACCAATGTAAATTTTGTCACGCCTTTGGGCAGGGACCAAATTCAAGTCAGAACATACGAAAGAGGAGTTGAGGACGAAACACTTTCCTGTGGAACGGGTGTTACAGCTTGTGCCTTGGTGTATGGTTATCAAAATGGGATGGATGAAATAAAAATAAAAACCCTCGGCGGTAATTTAAAAGTAAGATTTTCAAAAAAGGATAATGGGAGTTTTCAACATATCCAACTCATTGGTCCCGCCGTACAGGTATTTGAAGGAAGAATTGAGATTTGAGATGTAAGACACAAGACATAAGACATAAGATTTGATTAATGGGCCCAAATAGCTATTAAGATTTAAAATGAGTCCAAAAGGCTAATAGATTGGAAATAACAGAGTCTTGGCTCTTGCATCTTGCTTCTTTTATCTCATGTCTAACGTCTCATGTCTCACGTCTTGAGATTCAAATCTCACGTCTCATAAAGAATATTAACAAAAAGGCCGTAATTTTAAGGCCCAATATTATACTGAATCAATTATGTTAGAATTATTAGCCAAAGGACTGGCAAAAGTTTTTGGAACGAAGTCAGATAGAGATATAAAAGAATTGGCGCCAAAAGTTCCTCTCATCAATGAAGCTTATAACAAACTCAGAAATCTGAGTGATGAGGAATTAAGGGCAAAAACTGAAGAAATAAAAAATATCATCAATGCAGATCTTAAGTCTTTCGATGATACAATAGCCTCATTGCGGGAAAAAATCAATGCCTTGGCATCAGATAAAGTGCATGAGAAAGACGCCCTCTTCAATGAAATTGACAGGACCGAAAAATCAAGGGATGAGGCATTGGAACTTGCGTTGGACAAGGTTTTGTATCAGGCATTCGCCATTGTAAAAGAAACCGCAAGAAGGTTTAAGGAAAATGGAAAATTGGTTGTGAAAGCAACTTTGAGGGATAAAGAACTTGCTGCCAAAAAATCAAATGTTGAGATCTCCGGAGAAGATGCGATTTGGCATAACAAATGGATGGCCGCGGGAACTGAAGTAGTCTGGGATATGATTCATTATGATGTGCAGCTGATCGGAGGCATGGTACTTCATAAGGGAAAAATTGCAGAAATGGCCACTGGTGAAGGAAAAACCTTGGTTTCCACCCTGCCGGCTTACCTCAATGCACTGGCAGGAAGAGGAGTTCACTTAGTGACCGTAAACGACTATCTGGCCAAAAGAGACTCTGAATGGAATGCTCCGCTTTTCGAATTCCATGGCTTGACCGTCGATTGTATAGACAAATATCCGCCAAATTCAGACCAAAGACGCAAAGCTTATGCTTCTGATATTGTCTATGGAACCAATAATGAATTCGGTTTTGACTACCTGAGGGACAATATGGCCCGTGATGCCAATGACCTTGTACAAGGCAAGCATCACTTTGCTATGATCGATGAAGTTGACTCCGTTTTGATAGATGACGCGAGGACTCCACTGATCATCTCAGGTCCTATTCCCAGAGGGGATGAACATGAGTTTATGGACATGAAGCCAAGGGTATCTACTTTGGTGGATGAGCAGCGAAAGTTGGTACAGGGATTTCTGACTTCTGCCAAAAAACTGATTTCAGAAGGTAATGAAAAAGAAGGAGGTTTGGCCCTTTTCAGGGCTTACAGAGGTATGCCCAAATATAAGCCATTGATCAAGTACCTTTCTGAACCGGGAATCAGGGTAATCCTTCAAAAGACTGAAAACTTTTACCTTCAGGACAATAAAAGGATGATGCCGGAAGCAGACGAACCTTTGCTTTTTACCATTGAAGAAAAGACAAATGGGATTGAACTTACTGATAATGGTATTGAAGTCATTACCCAGAAAAATGAAAACCCTACCTTCTTTATCTTACCTGATATCGGGGTAGAGATAGCCGAAATGGAAAAAAATCCGGATTTGGATGATAGAGAAAAACTGATCAGAAAAGAGGAAATCATCAAAGACTACGGCATCAAGGCTCAAAGAATTCATACGGTCAACCAATTGTTGAAGGCCTATTGTATGTTTGAGAAAGATACAGAATACATCCTTGTAGATGGAAAAGTAAAAATCGTAGACGAACAGACGGGCCGGGTCATGGAAGGCAGGAGATATTCTGACGGACTTCATCAAGCTATCGAGGCAAAGGAAAATGTGAAAGTGGAGGATGCTACCCAGACCTATGCCACCATCACGCTACAGAATTACTTCAGAATGTACCATAAACTTGCCGGTATGACCGGTACAGCCGAAACCGAGGCAGGTGAATTCTGGACAATCTACAAATTGGATGTGGTGGTCATTCCGACCAACAGGCCAATTGTAAGGGATGATAGAGAAGATAAAGTTTATAAAACAGTCAGAGAGAAATTCAATGCAGTTGCTGATGAAATTGTCGAATTGACGACTGCGGGAAGACCTGTTTTAGTGGGTACAACATCAGTGGAAATTTCTGAAGTTCTGAGCAGAATGCTTACCATCAGAAAAATCCAGCATCAGGTATTGAATGCCAAACAACACGCAAGAGAAGCGGATGTAGTAGCTGAAGCAGGAAAGCCCGGAACTGTAACCATTGCCACCAACATGGCGGGTCGAGGTACTGATATCAAATTGACCCCTGAATCAAGAGCGGCAGGAGGTTTAGCGATTGTCGGTACTGAAAGACACGAATCCAGAAGGGTCGATAGACAGTTAAGAGGTAGGTCCGGACGACAGGGGGATGTGGGTTCATCCCAATTCTTTGTATCGTTGGAAGATAACCTGATGAGGATGTTCGGATCAGACCGAATTGCCAAATTGATGGACAGAATGGGTCTGGAAGAAGGTGAAGTAATTCAACATTCCATGATTACCAAATCCATAGAAAGAGCGCAAAGAAAAGTAGAAGAAAACAACTTTGGCGTAAGGAAACGTCTTTTGGAATATGATGACGTCATGAACTCCCAAAGAGAGGTGGTCTATAAAAGACGAAGGAATGCTTTGATGGGCGAGCGTCTCGAATTGGACATTCTGAATGTCATGTATGATGTAGCTGAGGATATTATTCAGATGGGCAAATCCACAGAAGATGTGGAAAATCTCAGAATGAACATCTTCAGTTCCTTAGGAATAGACCATCCTTTCACTATTGAGGACCTAAAATCTAAAGAATCGAATGTGTTGACGAGAGAATTGTTCGATGCGGCCTATAAGAACTATGTTTCCAAGAATGAAAGAATTCTGGTAAAAGCCCTTCCAATCCTCAAAGATGTCTACACCCAAAGAGGCGCTACCGTAAAAGAAATCATGGTACCTATCACAGATGGAGTCAAGCAGATTGGTGTAGTCATCAACCTGGAATCTGCTGTCAAACATGAGGGAAGTGATCTGATCCGTGCCATTGAAAAAAATGTTACTTTGGCTATTATTGATCAAAACTGGAAAGAGCATCTGCGTGATATGGATGACCTGAAGCAGTCTGTACAAAATGCTGTTTATGAACAAAAAGATCCACTTTTGATTTATAAATTTGAGGCTTTTGAAATGTTCAAAAGATTTGTAGGAAGGCTTAATGAGGATACTATTTCTTTCATTTCCAAGGCAGAACTTCCTACACAGGATCCAAGTCAGGTCAAAGCCGCCCAATCACAAAGAAGAGATGATACCAATGTAAAAGCTTCCAAAGAAGAAGTTGGCAGTAGTCTCAACCCAGGGGCAAGGAGACAAGCAGCTGCTGCTGTTGCCAACAGAACCGAAGCGCCACAAGTGGTAGCACCGAGAAAATCAGAAAAGGTATATGGCCGTAATGATAAGGTGACCGTGCAATACGCTGATGGCAAGGTGATGAAAGAAGTCAAATACAAAAGTGTGGAACAGGATGTGGCAGCTGGAAAATGTGTGGTAATTGAACATTAACAAAACATTCATGAAAAGGTCATCTTTAGGATTAATACTTCTGGTAATTTTGATGAATTCCTGTGCGTTGTTTCAAAAAGGAGTTACTAAGTCAGATTTGTACGAGGGTTATGAGGAAGATTTGAGTCAATCCATTATTACTTTTCCTTCGCTGGAGGAACAGGCAGCTAAAAACACAGAGCCTGAATTGATCAGCACAGTGGACATGGCCATTGATGAGGATTTGGAGATTGCCCTAAACAGGTTTACAGAATCAAATAGAGGAGAACTTTATTGGAGTGGATTCACCGTATTGGTTTACAGCGGAGTGGATAGAGACTTGGCGTTCAAGACAAGAAACGACCTCTTTACCCTTTTCCCTGATATAAAATCAGAAATGCAATACCAGCAACCACGATATCTGATCAAAGTAGGCAGATTTATCAATAGAATAGAGGCACAGGCAGATTATCACAAACTTAAAAGTGAATTTCCAACCGCCCGCATTATACAGGACAGATTCCAGAGAGAAGAATATGTCAATCCGGATACAATAGAAAATAGTGAAAGACAAGATAAAGTCACTGGCAACCGACTATAAGGCCGAAATCATCTCAAACAGGAGGCATTTACATGCTCATCCAGAACTCTCTTTCAATGAATTCAAAACAGTGGCTTTTGTCGAGGGGAAGCTGAGAAGTTTTGGAATTACAAAGCTGGAAAGAAAAGCTGAAACAGGCATAGTAGCATTGATTGAGGGAAAAAATCCAACCCTGAAGACAATTGCGCTTAGAGGAGATATGGATGCCCTTCCTATCATTGAGGAAAACGAAGTCCCATATAAATCTACCAATCCGGGAGTCATGCATGCCTGTGGGCATGATGTGCATACTGCTTCTCTGCTTGGTGCCGCTAAAATTCTTAATGAAATCAAAGAAACTTTTGATGGCACTGTTAAACTTATTTTTCAACCCGGTGAAGAATTGATCCCGGGTGGTGCTTCTTTAATGATCAAAGACAAAGCCCTGGAAAATCCTAGACCTTCCGGGATTATTGGTCAGCATGTGATGCCTTTGATTCCTGTCGGGAAAGTAGGATTCAGAAAAGGGATGTATATGGCAAGCGCAGATGAACTCTATATTACTATAAAAGGAAAAGGAGGACATGGGGCAATGCCAGAGACTTTGGTCGATCCTGTTTTGATTGCTTCCCATATGATTGTGGCTTTACAGCAGGTGGTGAGTAGAAATGCTTCTCCCAGAATTCCATCTGTTCTTTCCTTCGGAAGGGTTGAAGCTCTAGGTGCTACTAACATCATCCCCAATGAAGTGAAGATACAGGGTACCTTCAGGACACTTAATGAAGAATGGCGGGCCAAAGCGCATAGACATATGGTTAGCATTGCACAAGGGATTGTTGAAGGAATGGGAGGCGAATTGGATTTTGAGGTGAGGAAGGGATATCCTTTCCTTAAGAATGCTGACGAATTGACATCAAGAGCTCAGCTTGCAGCCATAGATTATCTAGGAGAAGAAAATGTGGAGGATTTGGATATCTGGATGGCTGCTGAAGATTTTTCCTATTATACACAAGAAATTGATGGCTGTTTCTACCGTTTGGGAACACGCAATGAAGCCAAAGGTATCACCTCAGGAGTCCACACTCCCACTTTCGATATTGATGAAGATGCACTCGAAATCGGAGCCGGACTGATGGCTTTTATAGCTGTCAATGAACTAAAATTCCAATAGAAATTATCATCACCTATTTCCATCCAACTTGAAAATCATCATGAAAACTCCAAAAAAAATAGCCTTATCCTTGATTCTTATAGCCGGGATAAGCACCAATTCTTTTGCCTGGGGAGCAATTGGCCATTATGTAATCGGAAAATTGGCCGAATGGCAAATGAAACCGCAGACAGTCCAAAAGGTAGAAGCCATCTTACAACACGAATCAATTTCGGGTGTAGGTGTCTGGATGGATAATATTAGATCCGATAAAAGATATGAATATACCTATACCTGGCATTGGGTAACTACAGCGGACGGGGAATATGATCCCAGTATTCAAGAGGCGACAGGAGATGCCTATGCTGCATTTCTCAAAATTAAGGAAACCCTCAAAAAAGGAGGCCTGAGCCCTGAGGAGGAAAGAGACCAATTGAGGATGTTGATTCATATTGTTGGAGACCTTCATCAACCTTTTCATGTTGGCAAACCTGGGGATAGGGGTGGAAATGATGTTAAAGTCAGTTTTTTCAACAAAGAAACCAATATCCATGCAGTATGGGATACTGATTTGATCGAAGGGAAGAAAATGAGTTATACTGAAATTGCCACTGAACTACAAAAACGTATCAATCCCGAACTGATTTATAAGTATACCTCCAAAACTCCTGCCAACTGGCTTAGAGAAGCGGCTGCCATCAGGCCCGCCATGTATGACATACCCGAAAATGGAAGGATTGGATATGAATATATCTACAAGCATTATCATCATGTAGAAGAAAGGCTGACCGCAGGAGGTATCCGACTGGCACAGGTTCTTGAGGAGATTTATGGATAAATTCCATCCATTTTTCATCATTCGAACCGGCGCTTTATAGTGCCGGTTTTTTTGTCAGATGTGTATTTTTCCCATTTTCAGAATGCAGTAACATACCCCTGAAGATTTTAAAAATGGTCCTGAGACTAAAAAAAAAGAACAATTCAGAATTCACTACCTAAATCAAACGGATATTTGGTGTAAGTACTTGACAATCTCATTTTTGTTATAGATTTTGCAGATATATTTAAATGGCAAGTTTTGTATATGAGGAGGTTTTTCTACGTATATAAATGTCACCCAAGGTTTCTTAAACCACCTTCCGAATGAATAATCACTGTAGGCAAGAGTTGGCTATTTTGGTGTTATTATTTACAATTTTCATTGTTACTGATGGTTTTAGCCAACGAAAACCTACAGGCATGTCCAAAATCAAAGGAAGTCCTCCGGAAGAGTTCCCTGTTTTTTATGAGAGATTTCACGCTGACTCAGCTTTTCAAATGTCAAGAATAATTTTTCCATTACAGGGATTAAGGTTAGAAGGAATGGATGAATTGCCTTGGACTGCCGACAATTGGGAATTGATGCGGACAAGAATCTATCAGGTCGATTCCACCCGCTTCAAGACCAAAGTCAAGCTTAAGAAAAAATACTTTGAACAGACTCTGTGGATTGAAGGCACCAATTTTTCATCCAAGCGAAGGTTTGAACTCCTGGGCAACAGGTGGTTTTTGGTGTATGCGTACGAGGGGAGTTTGTGAGGAATTGATGTTTATTTTCCATTTTTGTACTTTACCGGTAGAAATTTTTGTATCAATCGCCTGATATAAAAAATTATTGCAATTCAATAATTATCTTTTGGCAACAAATATGGGACAATATGCACTGATTACAGGCGCAAGGCAGGGTTTAGGAAAAGCTTTTGCTCTAGAACTTTCAAAAAGGAAAATCAATACCATTTTGGTAAGCAGACCAAACAACGGACTTCAGGATTTCTGTGAGGAATTGAAAGAAAAATATTCGGTAGATTCAAAATTCTATGAAACAGATCTATCGGTTTATCAAAATGTGATTGACCTGGCAAAGTGGTTAAACCAGAATCATGAAATTTTTATCCTGATCAACAATGTAGGTACCGGCGGTTCAAAAAAGATTACGGATGTGGATATTGATTACATCAATAAAATTTTAAAGCTGAATATTGTCACAACCACCGTCCTGACCCATCAGCTTCTTCCAAATCTTTTAAAACAACATGAGGCATACATTTTAAACATTTCGAGCTTGGCAGCTTATTTACCCATAGGTTTCAAAACAGTATATCCGGCATCCAAGTCATTTATTTATTCTTTTTCAAGAGGTCTGAATCAGGAACTAAAGGGGACAAGCGTTTCAGTCAGTGTTGTGAATCCCGGCCCTATTCATACCAACAAAGAGGTTATGGAAAGGACTGAAAAAGGGTATTATGGAAAATTTTTTATTTTAGAACCTGATGTCCTTGCCGAAAAGTGCATTAGACAACTTTTTGAAAAGAAGGCAGAAATTGTTGTCAACCCAATGCTTTGGCTTTTGATCAAAATTTTGCCCTTATGGATTGAAATTCCTTTGATAAGCAGGATTGCAAAAAAAGAGATCAGTTGAAATAGTCAATAATAAAAAAATTAACTACGATGACTTGGACCAATTACCATAATCACTGTAAATATTGCGATGGGGTGGAAGAGATTGAAACCCACGTTCAACAAGGTATAATCGAGGGTGTCGTCAGTTTGGGTTTTTCCTCCCATAGTCCTGTTTCATTTGAAAACAAATGGTCAATGAAAGAGAAAGATATCCCTGCTTATTTAAAGGATATCCAGGCCGCTGGCGAAAAATACTTCGGACAAATAGAAATATACAAAAGCTTGGAAATTGATTATTTTCCCCAGCAATCAGGAGTTATCAAAAAGTGGGTGGATAATCTTGACCTGGATTATTCCATAGGTTCTGTCCACTTTGTAGATGCTTTTGAAGATGGGATGCCATGGGAAATTGACGGACCATTGATGACTTTTGAAAAAGGACTGGAAGAGATTTTTGGCAATGATATCCGAAAAGTGTTGGAAAAGTATTTTGAATACACCGTCCAAATGCTGGAAAAGGATTGCCCAACCATCCTGGGTCATCTGGATAAAATAAAAATGCAAAACCATCACCGGCTTTTTTTCGATGAGAATGCAACATGGTATCAGGACCTTGTGAAACAGGCATTGGAAGTTGCCGCAAAATCCGGCGTGATAGCAGAGGTAAATACCCGGGGATTGTATAAAAAAAGGGCTTCGGAGACCTATCCAGGTGAATTGGGACTAAGGTTGTTGAAGAAATTTGGCATTCCGATTTGCCTCAATTCCGATGCACATCAATCAAAAGAAATCATAGGGGAATATAAAAATACTGCTGTACTCTTAAAACACCTTGGGTTTAAAGAGCTAATGGTCTTGAAAAATAACTCATGGCAGGCTATGCCTTTTGATGTTAATGGAATTCATTGGTAATTTAAATTAAGCTGATAATGATAGAAATCCCTGAATCCAAAACGCTGAGTTTACAGGCATCCCAAATTCTGACTGGCAAAAAATTGGCCAAGGTCATTCCGTCCACCCATGTTCATAAAATGGCATGGTACGAAGGCGATCCCAAAGATTACCCAAAACTTCTGGAAGGAAGAACTGTACAATCCACGCAAGGACATGGAATGATTGTGGACATCTATTTTGATGGAAATGTGAGTGTTTCTATAAGCGATGGAGTGAATATGCGGTATTATTCCAATTTCAAAGAAGCCCCTACCAAGCATCAGTTACTGTTGGTTTTTGAAGATGGGAGTTGCCTGGTTTTTACAGTAGCCATGTATGGGGGGATTATGGCCTATCTGGGGAAATTCAACAATAAATACCATATAGGTAGCTTGAATGCGATTTCTCCATTGGATGAAGCCTTTAATGAAAAAGTTTTTCAGGGAATTCTTGATTCGGCAAAGGATCTGTCAGCCAAAGCTTTGTTGGCTACTGAGCAAAGGATACCTGGCCTGGGAAATGGGGTATTGCAGGACATTCTTTTCAATGCCGGCATACATCCCAAACGAAAGAAATCCAGTTTGAGTGAATTGGAAAAGAAAGATTTATTTAACAGCCTTAAAATCACACTCAAGAAAATGACTGACCTTGGGGGAAGGGACACCGAGAAAGATCTTTTTGGGAAAAATGGAGGATACAAAACCATTCTTTCAAAAATCACCTTGGATCTACCCTGTCCAAAATGTGGCGGAAAAATAGAAAAAGAATCCTATATGGGCGGGGCAGTATATTTCTGCCCTAATTGCCAGAAATTGTAAATTGGTTTTGTATTGGATCAAAATAGAATCTGGGTCTTTTCAAAAGATTTAATGTGTGCATTTTGTTAGATCAGTGTTCCCCAATATGCTGTTTTTCAAATAGATATATTTTTTTTGTTTTCTAAGCATAAATTAATAATTTGAATTTTTACCACCCTAAACCCAACATTTATGGAAGAATCAAATGTAAAAAAGTTTCAAACTAACCGCTTACTCTTTTTTGGAGTGTTATTATTTTTTCTTGGCCTTTTAGTCGGATTGTTTATCCCATTAATGGCCAATCCAAGAATGGGTTTAACCACGCACCTAGAAGGAGTTATGAATGGTATTTTATTGGTAGCACTCGGTTTGATTTGGGCCAAAATAGAAGTGTCTGCTTTTTGGCTAAAAACAGCTTTCTGGCTAAGCCTATATGGCAGTTTCGCCAATTTTATTGCCGTTTTGATAGCCGCAATTACAGGTTCCGGTAAAATGATGCCAATTGCAGGAGGCCAGGAAGGAAGTGCGTTTGTTGAAGGTATTATTTCATTTCTATTGATAAGCCTTGCTTTAGCCATGCTGACTGTATGCATCATTGTATTGTCAGGGATATACCGGCACATGAATTTGGAGCATAAATGAAATCAGGATGAAATTTGTCTTTCCAAATTATCCGAATGGGGAGTATTTTATTCTATAATTTTTTGGAACTTGTGCCTAATCAAAATCTTTTAAATGGAAGAATGGATTAAGACCCGGATTGATTTTCATTTCCTTGAAATCAAACGGTTGAATGGCTATGACAATGCCAATTATTTGATGAATACCGAAGAAGGAAAATTCATTCTAAAAACCTATCCCTATTCTTTGGACACATTTGATTTGGTCCAAGCTGAAACCGATATTTTATTGGTTCTGCAACAAAAATTTGAAGGCAGAATTCCAACCCCAGTACCATTTCTATCCGGTAACCATGTTGATGTTGTTGAAGTTAATGGAAAATCCCAAATTATAAGGCTTTTGTCTTTTTTGGAAGGCAGTTTTTTGGGAAATACAAAAACAGAAAAAGAACAATATTACTCCTTAGGTAACTTTTTGGGAGAATTGGATAAGGAACTTTCACGATTAAAAAACTACCCTATCCAATCCAGAAAATGGGAATGGCATATCCAATATCCAGAGTTTATCAGGGATTATTTGGAAGATATTCCATCTGCAAAGGACATAAGCCTTGTCCAATATTTCCTCCAACAATTCGAAGAAAATGTCAGACCTATTCTGCCAAGCCTGCGCAAATCCATTATTTACAATGATGCGAATGAATGGAATATCCTCCTCAAAGAAAACAAGGATTTGGCATTGATTGATTTCGGCGATCTTGCCTATGCACCTTTTCTTCAGGAGCTGGCAGTTGCCATGACTTATGCCGCTTACGACAAAGATAATTATTTGGAATGGGGTGTGGAGGTATTAAAGGGTTACCAATCCGTAATTTCTCTTGAAGAAAAAGAATTGGAAGCACTGTATTACCTGATTGCGGCAAGGTTATGTTCCAGTGTGTGTAATTCGGCCCATGCCAGAAAAACTAATCCTGAAAACGCCTATGCCTCTGTCAGTGAAGAAAATGCCTGGAAAATGCTTTATGGTTGGCTGAAAATCAATCCTATTGAAGCGGAGAATAGATTCAGGGAAGTGGCTGGTTTGCCTAAGAAAAAGGTGCTTTCACTGGAAGATAGCCTGATTTACCGTAATCAATACCTAAGCAGCATTTTATCCGTCAGCTATAATAATCCAATCAAAATGGAAAGGGCCGCTTTCCAATACATGTATGATGCCTATGGAAATACTTTCTTGGATGCATACAATAATATTCCCCATGTAGGGCATTCCCATCCCAAGGTTGTCGAAGCGGGGCAAAGACAAATGGCCAAGCTCAATACCAATACCCGATATCTTTATGACCTTTTGCCTGAATATGCGGAGAAATTGTTCGCGAAGTTTCCATCATCTTTGAACAGGGTTTTCTTTGTGAATTCAGGCAGTGCGGCCAGTGATTTGGCCGTCCGAATGGCAAAGTGGCATACCCAAAGAGAGGGGATAGCCGTGGTTGAGCATGGCTACCATGGGAATACCCAGATTTCCATTGATATTTCAGATTATAAGTTTAACAATCCCAAAGGGCAGGGCAAAAAAGAAAATATCCTGAAAGTTCCAATTCCTGATGCTTATCGAGGAAAATACGCCGGTGAAAGCGAAAAATCAGGAATGGCGTATGCCAAGGAGGCCAAAGGATTAATAAACAATTTCCAAATGCCGATCGCAGCATTTATAGCTGAACCCATTGTGGGTTGCGGCGGACAAATACCTCTGGCTCCAGGATATTTGCGGGAAGTGTATGCGGCTGTTCGTGCCCAAGGAGGACTTTGTATTTCGGATGAGGTGCAAACCGGTTTTGGAAGGGTTGGGGATTATTTTTGGGGATTTGAGCAGCATGCTGTGGTGCCGGATATGGTGATCTTGGGCAAGCCAATGGGAAATGGCCATCCAATGGGAGCTGTAGTCTGTAACCAAGAAGTTGCGGAGTCTTTTGAAAAGGGAGTAGAGTTTTTCAGTTCTTTTGGAGGTAATCCGGTTTCTTGCGCCATAGGTTTGGCAGTTTTGGAAGTCATGGAGGAAGAAGGTTTGCAGGAAAATGCCAAAGTGGTAGGGAATTACTACAAGTCCTTATTCTTGGAGCTTCAAAAAAATCATGATTGCATCGGGGATGTCAGGGGTTCAGGTTTATTCCTTGGCGTGGATTTGGTTAAACCGGGCACAAAGGAGGAAGATCCACTGCTGGCCAAAACCATCAAAAATAAATTGAGAGAACAATTCATACTTATAAGTACCGATGGTCCCAAAGACAGTGTGCTGAAAACAAAGCCCCCTTTGATTTTTACCAAAGAAAATGCCCTGCAGGTAGTCGAAGAGATGAGTAAAGCCTTATCAAAAAACCAGAAATAATTCCAGATCCCACTGATTTTTAATGAATTAAATTTTTTAAATTTTGAAGAAAGCGCTATACTTATTTTGATTTATTCAATATTAAGGTTACTTTTTATAGATATTTTTATTAACCTTAAAATAAGTTGTAGCAATGTTTCTTTATGCCGCATGGATCGAAAAAAAGAAAGATAACGTATCAGTTGTCTGGGTAATTACGAGGTTATTAACCGCAGTTATTTTCAACCAAAAAAACTTGCCCGACAGAATAGAGGACTTGGATGAAACACTTACCCATCATTGTACAAGAGAAAAGCGTCTCCAATGGGTAAAGCGGATCAATACAGTAGTGAAGCCAAGGTTTGTACGCAGGATTATCGAAAACCGTCTCAATAAGGATTCCCCGATTCATGAAAAGGTTATTTTGTCTTTTGATGAGGAACTATCCTACAGCAAAACCTACGAAAAAGATTTTCCCTTTCGTCAGCAATGGAGCAATTGGTATGGGAACCATGCCTCTGAACCATTGAAAATCTTTGTACCGGGAAGCGGAAGTCATAGTAAATTTGAAGCCATATCCGAACAATGGGGGAATTATGATTATAAAGGTCTGGAAGAAGTAAAAGAAATAATTTCCTATGCCGAAGCTGAAGGCCGGAAGATCCGTGCCATTGGTTCAGGACATGCCCTTACCCCTATTGCTCAATCTGAAGATTTTATTGTCTGCACGCATAATTTAAACCTGACACAGCGTAAAGCTGAGCAATTTATCAAACCTGAATTTTTAAATGGATTTGATGTGGATGTCAATTTCAGAAATGTAAAATCGAAAGAAAAACACTTTCTATTTGAAACCAGTGGTGGAACAAAAGTGCACCAATTGATCACAGCCTTGGAAAAAGATGGCTTGGCACTGATGAACAAGGGCGGATCCAGCATTCAGGCAATATCAGGGGCAATTGCTACATCTACCCATGGATCGGGAATAGGATTGGGTCCTCTTCCGGGAATGGTAAAGTCAATGACACTTGTAGGGAAAGGATCCAAAGCATATAGAGTGGAACCAACCAATGGGATCACTGATCCGGAATTGTTTTTGGCAGATCCGGAAGTCCAAAAACATGACATCCAACTGATTCAGGATGATGATACTTTTAATGCCGTGATGGTAGGCGTAGGTTCTATGGGGTTGGTATTTTCATTGATTGTGGAAGTGCAGAAATCTTACAAGTTGTATGAGGAACGGGTAATTTGGGAATGGGAAACCTTGAAAGCCAAAATGCTGGAGGGAGACCTTTACATCTTTATCAATTCCAACCGCAATTTTGAAGTGCTTATCAATCCATATATTGACGAAACAGAAGAAAATCCATCAAGGAAGTGTTTGCTAACTACCAGAGATTATGCGGAATCCTGTGAGGTGCCACCTATTGCAAAAAGGGAAAGAAATTACCTTTCTTCCTTCGTATCAGGAATTTCCATATCGGGAAGACTATCCCCTTGGGTTTTTAACAGAAACAGCCAAAATATTCCAAGAATGACCAACAATTCCCTTGCCCGCTTGGAAGATCATGCCAAAAAAGGTGGTGGATTTGAAGATGTTTCTTACAAGGTTCTGGATCAGGGACTCGGAGAACTGAAATTTTATGGCTATGCCATTGAATTTGGTTTTGAAATAGAAAAGGCCTTTGAAGCGGTTGACGTGATCACCAAGGTTTGTGAAGAAGCTAAAGCCTATGGCCATTATTTGGCAGCACCTTTTTCTCTGCGCTATGTCAAGCACTGTCCGGGGTATTTTTCTATGATGAACAAGTCAGATATGTGTATGATAGAAGTTGTAAGTGTGAAGGGAGTTACCGGTACCATTTCTTTAATGAAAAGGATTGAGGCTGAATTATTGGAAATCGGAGCAGTGCCTCATTGGGGGCTATCTTTACTGCCATGGTCAAAGGAAATGGTAGAAAGGGCATTTCCGCACTATGAGGATTGGAAAAGGCATCAGGCAATATTTGGGGGAGAAACATTTACCAATCCTTTCATTAAAAACATACTAGACTGAGTTTTCGGTTTTTCGCAGTTCGGCAAGCTCTTTATAAACCAACCTTCTCGCGCGGTTGATGCCGCCAATGGGTTCATGGTCTTCCAAACAGGCCCAAGGGGAAAATGAAAGTGCCTCACCGAATTTATTCCGCTCTTCAAAATCAAAATCCTGGGCAGGTATCCATAAATCTGCTACAGGTACCCCCTCTTTTTTCCATTCTACAGAGGTATCTTCCAATGGTTCGGTTTTATCATTTTCATGTACTTGCACATAAATGGTAAATCCATGTTGGCAGGATTTGAGATCGGCTTTAAGCTGTTCGCGCAGAAAATTATCAGTTTTTGGTTTTCCCAAGGTATAGCCCAAATTTGAATTATGGGGTTCTAAGACAAATTTGACAAATTGATCAGGACCGAACCTGAACGCTCCTCCTGAAAAATATTTTTGTGCCAGTAGATTATCGTGCTTTTTGGAATGCTTTAAAGTGAGAAATAAACTGCGCCAATGCAATGGATTCAATGCAAAAACCAACTGTCTTTTCCAGCCAAAGAGGATTGCTTTGATAGCCTTGTTGTATAACCTGATACTTCCCGCGGAAAGTATGGGGCTGGTGGTCATCAAAAAATTTTGACAATTGACACCAATAGGATCTTCTTCAATAACCGTTCCTGGGACATTCAACACTTTAATGGCCAAGCCTCTTCCAGAACTGCTTTTATCAGATTGGATTTTTGGGGGTGCATTAGAGAACCGCAGCCAGACTTCATAGGTATTGGGTGACTTGAAAAGACCTTGCTTAAGTGTATCCGGTAGATCATTCCGGATTTCCAAAGTTCCTTTCAGACATCCATGCATCTTGGGATGAAAATTCCTTTTGATATTACCTTTTGGGTAAGTATCAGATAGGAATCTTTTCATGGTCTGAATGATTTCCTGAATTTCTTTTTCTTCTTTTTCGTCTATGCTGTTATTCATGATTTGCCAGGAATTGAATTGCTTTCAGACCAGGAATGAAGAAATAGCTTCCGCCTTTGGTAATGGTAAAATTGGGCAGATTCTTGATTTTCCTTTTCACCGGATAATCAGGAATGCTGAATTCATCCGTGATTACTTCTGAATTTTGGAAATGGTTACCGATTATGGGATCAGCATCATGGTCCAAACCCCCAAACTTGTGGAAGTTGACCCAATTGTTCTGTACAAATTCGAACTGCCTTCGTATATCCGTCACCAGACAGATAAAATGTAATCCTCTCTTTTCATCATCCTTGGACAGTGACATCAAATCCACAGGATTAAGGTCATCAGTCACGGGATTTCCATAGGGTCTACCTTTTCTGATCATTCTATGTTTGGAGGCCATTTCTGCAGAATCCTTTTTGGTTTTTTCCGTCACCAAATGATCTCTTGGATTTGTTCTTCTGATATGAGAACCAATGGGACATTTCAATCCGGCTTTATCTTCCTCCCAAAAGCCAAAATTATTGGATATGGATAATTCAGGGTCATTTTTGACCGGGCACAAAGTAAGCGGAGAACCGTCCGGCCATCTGCCAACCATTTTGCTGGCAATTTTAATGGCTTCTTCTTCAGACTTACTTTGGTTTTTGAGAAATTCCCAGAATGTAAATACATCTTGTTCCAATTGGCGGAAAATCAGATAGGTTCCGTTTTTCCCAAAATCCTTAAGACCAGGTTCTTCGGGGCAAAGAGGGAGTAAATCATTTTTATCATATTCCTTTGGGAGTTTTGGTGCAGGAGAAAATTCATCATATAGGTTTTTGTAACCCATGATAAATTCACCTGCAGGAAAAGTAATTCCGGTTATTTTTTCGGGATTATCCACCAATTCTTCAATAATCGGTCTTGAAATGTCATCTCTGAATCCAAAATGCTCTTTATGGTTTTGCAAAAATCCGGAAGGTAATGAATGCAGGACATTTACCCCATACTTGTCAGCCCTGTCTTTTTCAGTTTTCAGTTTTTCAACCAAAGTTTCATTGTTTTCTGAAAAAACCATCAAAAGCATGTGGATAACATCCTTATCAGGACTCCCCCATTCCCAGTTTTTAGGGTCATTGTCCCCACTGTCGCCTAGAACAAACTGACGATGGGTATCTGTCATCCCTTCTCTAAATTCCCTTGAAAAACTTTCCAAACCTTCCACAGGCATTTGGAGAAAGGAAATGCCTTCGTAAGTAAAAGCAACTTGAAGGGCATGATCAGTAGGTTTTTCATTTGCCGGAGTGATTAATGGGAAAAGCTCTTTTAAATAACCTTTTGCCTGGACAGCATCAGAAAAATTCAGCAATACATATTGGGCCCCCTGAAGGTTACCAAATCCCCTTATCAACAAGCCTTGCATGTCATTTAATTCAAGTGCCATTATTTAGATAGTTAAAAGCCATTCCCTGATTTCATCCGCACTCATTTTCTTGAACAAACCCTCCCTAAACTTGCGGTTGGTCTTGAGATTTTCCACACTGAGATCAGTATTGAAGGTGTACCAAAACTGGGTGATTTTTTGATGTGCCCTTACCCCTTTCATATATTCACTCCTATGATTGTAACTTTTCTTTACCAGCCAGGTAGTGGCCGGAAACCCTGCCGCATGGCTGAAAATCACCGCCATGTTTCTGGTCCGGTTTTCACTATCCACAAAATCATGGGCATATGCTTCTGAGAGATTGTCAAAAGTGGCTATGAATACCAATCTTTTTCCGCTATCCATCTGTAACCACCGCGCGGTATGTACTGTCGGGATGTAGGAAAAAAACCTGATCAGATAGACCAATCTTAAAGAAACTCCGAGAAAAATTCTCCGGATCAGTCCTTTTTTCAATGGTGCTATCACTGTCATTTCATTGATCACAGTATTATTCTCCCTAAGAACAATATTCCTGATCCAATCATCTGAAACAGGTTTATTGGGAATGTGGGGATTGTTTTCATTGATTCTCAGCAATAAAAATAAGATGATCAGTCCAATAAGAAACACAGGAAAAATCAAGCCGATCCAAAATAAGAATGAGGGCTTCATAAATATGGAAAGAATTAAAAAAATTATGGAAGTAGCCATCACCAAACCGAAAATGTAAAGTGGTGTAAGCATATTGAACTTATCCGTCTTCAAACTTTTCAGTCCCACCTCAGCCCATTTTGTAGCATCTTCCTTTTTTACAAAATTTTCTATCTGCTCTTTAATTTCTTCAGGGCTTTGATAGCTAAAACCCGGTTCTTCCCTTTTGGAATTTAGATAATCAAACACCTTGTTTCTGAGGTCTAGCTCTTTTTTGACATCTTGGGTCTTTATGAATTTGAAACCTGAATAAAATGTGTTGAAAATGCTTTTTTGGTTCAAAAACTTAACCAATCCCTCATTATCATTTGCAGTTGATTTAAACTCCTCGCTAAAAGCAAATACTGCTTTTAATTTTGATCCCATAAAGGCAACCAATTCATTTAGATGCCTTTTCTTATTTCCTACATAACTCGTCAATAAAATAATCCTCGCGGGAAGCTGCTCTTTTTCTGCATAAAATTGGGAAGGAAGCGTCAGCCAACTGATAAAAAAAGTGCTGGGCATTTGAACATGGTAATCTTCCTGATGATTTTTGGAATGTAGATTATACTCTTCCAAAAGCACATTGATCTCGCTCAGCTTTTCTTCCTTAACAATAACCGTCACGGTTAATCCTCTGTGAATAGCAGACATAAGAGTAGTTTAGATTAAAATCTCTTTAAATTAAAAAATAAAATTGAGGAAAATCACATTTGAACAGATTAAATTGGATTTTCAAGAATTTAAGTTTTTAAAGGTTTTTCAATCCAAGAACTTAATTTTCAAAGTAAAGAAGTTAAATTATTTTCTCTCCGCTTTGAATGTGCCGTTAGGCTGAACGAAAACTGCTTGCTGAAATTTGCCGTTGCTCTCCTCTTTGAATTCAACTGTATAACCATCTGCTATTTTTAATGCAAATTTGTGCTGTCCTAAGGAGAGTAACTCATATTCGGGTTGACCTGCCACAAAAAGGAAAAGCGTATTCTCATTTCCTTCTTTTAAATAAAATTTAGCAACCTGTCCGCCCAAGTCATAATCCCCTGTATATTTTTCCAAGGTTTCTTTTTCCAAAGCAACTTCTTTGGGCGTACGCTTGAATTCTATGGCATCCACCATTGGTTCAGCTTTGAACGAAAGAGAAGCAATTTCTCCCATATTATTGATTCTGAAATTGAACTGCATGGGAGAAACCGTAGTGGTATCAACCTTTCCCTTTTCCATACCCACCAAAGAAAAGATATTATAATGGAAATGCTTTAACCAGACTTTTTGATAGGGGGTACTTGCAAAAAGGGAGTCTCTTTCAAATTGAATAGCTATCTTTCCATATCCCGGGTGGATATAATCTCCGGTAAATTCAGCAAGAAGATGAGAGGTTTTGGTACCCTTTTTCTGAATTGAAGTGGTTTGTTCCTGACTTGCTGAAGCTTGCTTTTTGGCTTCATCAGCTTTTTCTTTTTGTACTTTATTCCAATCAGTTTTATCTACTTTCAGTAATCTATCACTGATTATATTTCTGACAATCCCGGGAATCGGAGAGCCATTTTGATTGGACAAGACCACAATTCCAATACTATCCATCGGGAAAAATGCTGCATTCGCAGAGAATCCGTTAATATTTCCTCCATGTTCCACCCTGTAATGTCCTTTATAGGAAGAAACCATCCATCCGTAGCCATAAGTACTGATATGCATATCCGGAAATTCTTTGTCAGGGATACTGTTTGCCATTATCATTTGTGGACTCATGGCTTCTTTGACATAGGCTTCAGGCAGGATTTGGTTGCCTTTAAATTTTCCTCCATTGATCCATGTGATCAGCCAATTGGACATTTCATTGACATTGCTGTTGATACTCCCGGCAGGACCCATAGCGGCAATGTCATAATAGTCCATCTTTTTGATGATGGAATCGTTTTTTACTTCGTAGCCAAAGGATGCATCTTTGCCGTTTTTCAGGCCTGTGATTACAGCATTGCTTGTTTTCATCTCCAAGGGATCAAAAAACTTTTCCTGAATATTTTCTTCCCAGGTTTTGCCTGTTATTCTTTCGGCGATTACTCCTTGGGTCAAAAACATGAAATTATTGTAATACCAATTTTCCCTAGGTTTGGCAAATGGTTCCTGATATTGAATTCTTTGCATTAAGGAATCCCGGGATTGGGTAGTGAAAAAATACCAACTCAGGTCATGTCTTGGAAGCCCAGTTCTATGGGTCATGATATCCTTGATGGTTATCAGATTGTTCATCTCATTATTGTAAAAGCGAAGGTCGGGGATATGTTTGCTTGGACTATCATCAAAAGACAATTTTTTTTCTTCCCTCAATATCCCCAACAGCCCGGAAGTGAAAGCCTTGCTACTTGATCCGATGGCAAAAAGTGTGTTTGGAGTAATTGGAATTTTATTTTCATAATCCTTGTAGCCAAAACCCTTGGAGTAGATGATTTTGTCTTTTTCAACCACAGCAACGGCAAATCCAGCTGCATTCCAGGTTTCTAGGACTTTATTTAGTTCGGAGTCAAGACCTTCAAAACGATTGTCAGCCTTTTGTTTTTGAGCTATAGAAGTCAGAGAGACCAGAAAGATTAGAAAGGAGAGGAATAGTTGTTTCATGGTGTTTTCAATTAAAAAGCAGAATATAATCTAAATTTGGTTAAAAAATTTTTTGTGACAAGCAATTATGGCAGAAGTAAATATTTTGAATGAAACTTGTCTTTTTGGAAACGATTAAATAGTGCTTTGGAAACCAATATTTTGTACGTAATTTTGTACATAATTTTATAATAACTAAAGTCATGTTAAGCACTTCGATTTCAGATTTCAGAAAAGATATAAAAAGTTATTTTGATAGGGTTACTGAGAATTTTGAAACCCTAATTATCAATCGTGGAAAGGACAAAGGAGTGGTAATCATGTCCTTGACTGAATATAATTCTTTGCTTTCGACTCAACATGAACTTTCATCAAAGGAAAATGAGAGAAGATTGGATTCAGCGATTGAAAAGTTAAAACAAGGTAATTCCTATAGCAAAAGTCTTCTTGAAGAATGAAATATGTTTTCGTTGAGGAGTCCTGGGAAGATTATTTGTATTGGCAAAAAACCGATAAAAAGAAGCTCAAACGAATAAATGAACTTCTCAAGGATATTTCTAGAAATCCTTTTTCGGGAATTGGAAAACCAGAACCACTTAAGTACAAATATTCAGGGTTTTGGTCGCGTAGAATAGATGAAGAACACAGATTGATTTATCAGGTAAAGAATGATGAAGTCCTGATTGCGAAATGTCGGTTTCATTACGATTAAAATAAAACTCAAAGAATTAAATGCATCTCCCAAATTTTTCAAATGCCTATATTGATTTAAAAAAGCTTTCGGAGTATTGTTTAAATGATGACCATCCAATTGGAAAATATAAAGCAAGACTTTTTAAATCAGCCTTAAATATTTCAAAAGAGCATGCTACTATTCTAAAAAATGAAATATTAAGAAAGCTTCCCACCTCGGAAGCTGCTTTGGGAGGAAAAGATCATTTTGGGATCAGGTATTCAGTAAACATCAAAATTGTTATATTTGAAAAAGAAGCTAAGGTTTGTACGGCATGGATCATTAAAGAAGGAGAAAGTTTTCCAAGGTTAACAAGTTGTTATATAAAAAAGTAAAAAGTAATGGAAAAGAAGTTTAAACTTTTGGATACTGTGGCGATACTTAAAGAAATGCCACAACACAGGGTTCTTTCGGGCCAGGTTGGAACTATAGTTGAAATTCTTTCAGACGTTGATTATGAAGTGGAATTTTCTGATAAAAATGGGGAGACCATTGCCGAATTTTCTGTTTCCGCTGATGATTTATTGTTGTTACATCATTCATTGGAATATTCTCCCAAATAGTCCTATTTATATCTATTGTCCTCTTTTTTCGATACCAAAATAGAATACCTCCGCGGCATGGGTCCGCAGAAAGCTGCTTTGTTCAATAAGGAGCTGAATATTTTTACTTATGGGGAATTGCTGCAATACTATCCTTTCCGATACGAAGACCGAACCAAGTTTTACAAAATCATCGAGCTGAATGAGGATCTTGAAAATGTCCAGGTCATTGCCAAGATCCGAAAGGTAGAAACCATAGGCGATGCCAGAAGAAAGCGGTTAATAGCCTACATTTATGATGAAACCGGGGAAATGGAACTCACTTGGTTCAAAGGAATCCAATGGGTTGTCAAAAAACTGTTGATCGGACCGGCCTTCGTATTTTATGGCAAGCCCAACAAATATGGCCGGAAATTCAGTATTGCACACCCTGAAATGGAACCGCTTTCTCAGGTGCAGGAAGAAAAGAGTTTCTTTCAACCGGTCTACTCCACCACAGAAAAACTGAGGGCAAAATACTTGGATTCCAAAGGGATTTCAAGGATAATGGAGGGTCTGGTACAAGTAGCCTACCCGCAGATTCAGGAAACATTGCCAATGGAAATCATTCAACGGTTTAGCCTCATTTCAAAACAAATCGCTCTAAAACAAATCCATTTTCCTGAAAATCCGGAAATTCTTCAAAAAGCGAGGTTTAGATTGAAATTTGAAGAGTTTTTCTTTGTGCAGTTGAGGTTATTGAAACTCAAACTAACCAGAACTGAAAAGTCAAAAGGACAGATTCTCAACCAAACAGAACTACTCACAAAATTTTATAAGGAACATTTGCCATTCGAGCTGACAGAGGCACAAAAGAGAGTGGTCCGGGAAGCATTTGGGGATATGAAATCGGGTAAACAGATGAATCGCTTGATCCAAGGCGATGTGGGTAGTGGCAAGACCATGGTAGCATTTATCTGTATTCTGATTGCTGTCAGTTCCGGGGCACAGACCTGTTTGATGGCACCGACGGAGATTTTGGCCAATCAGCATCATGAAGGGTTAAAGGAGTATGCTGATCTGATGGGTTTGAGAATTGCTTTATTGACAGGATCTACCAAAAAGTCTACCCGGAAAATCATCCATGAAATGTTGCTTTCTGGAGATTTGCATATTATTATCGGAACCCATGCCCTATTGGAAGATATCGTCCAATTCAAAAATCTTGGTTTGGCGATCGTGGATGAACAGCACCGTTTCGGTGTGGCCCAAAGGGCCAAACTTTGGGCAAAAAATGAGCAATATTTTCCCCATGTCTTGGTCATGACAGCCACGCCCATTCCCAGGACCTTGGCTATGACATTGTATGGAGACCTTGATATATCAGTTATTGATGAAATGCCCAAAGGGCGAAAACCCATACAGACAGTACATCGCTATGACAAAGACAGATTAAAGGTTTTTGGTTTTATAAGAAAGCAGATTCTGGAAGGAAGGCAAGTTTATGTGGTTTATCCCTTAATTGAAGAATCCGAAACGTTAGACTTAAAAAATCTGATGGACGGCTACGAAAGTATCTGTCGGGCATTTCCCGAATTTCCGATCAGCATTGTGCATGGCAATATGAAGGCCATGGACAAGGATTTTGAAATGCAGCGCTTTGTAAAGGGAGAAACAAAAATCATGGTAGCCACAACGGTTATTGAGGTGGGTGTAAATGTACCCAATGCCTCGGTGATGATTGTTGAAAATGCAGAGCGATTTGGTCTATCACAATTGCATCAATTACGGGGTAGGGTAGGTAGAGGAGCAGATCAATCTTATTGTATATTGATGACCAAGTATGAATTATCCAAAGACAGCCGGATAAGGCTGCAAACCATGGTGAGAACCAATAATGGTTTTGAGATTGCAGATGTGGACCTCAAATTACGTGGCCCAGGAGATTTGATGGGAACACAGCAAAGTGGAGTAGCCGATCTATTGATTGCTGACCTGAGTAAAGATGCTCCTATTTTGACTATGGCAAGAGATGCAGCCCAACTGCTATTGCAGGAAGATCCGGAACTATCCCAGCCTCAAAATACCATGGTTCTGAGACAGATCAAAAACCAGAAGAAGCACGCAATCAACTGGAGCAGGATTTCCTAAGCTCTCCCACAGATTTCGTTGATTTTTGCAGAAGGCTTCTCTTTAATTTATAAATTTTTATGATCTGAGGATATTTGCGAAATCTGTGGGCCGGTTATATCTCTACCCTCTGCCCGGTTTCAGCACTTTTTAGGATAGCCTGTACTATTCTGATATCCCGCAAGCCTTCTTCGCCGGGAACAGGCATAGGTTTTCCTCCTATTATGGCCAAGGAATCCATATCCATTTGATTGGCCTGTTGCCATGGTACTTGATAGGGGAAGTTGATTTCTCCAAGGGGGCTTTTACCCTTAATTCCGGAATAAGCAGAGAATGGGGCCATTTCTATCACACCCTCTTCACAGGTAATATTTAAAAAGTTAATGTTTTCAGCAAAGGAAGTTTTGATGTTTCCTATAACTCCTCCTGGGAATTCAAGCTGAGCTTCCACGATTTCACCCAAGCCATCTTTATAAATTTCAGGTCTCTCGGTCCAGACTTTGGCCGAGTTCACAGCAATAGGCTCCATATTCGAACCTAATCTTGCCCCTTGAATGGCATAGACACCCATATCATAAATTACACCTCCGCCCATTTCTCTTTTTTGTTTCCAATGGTCAGTTCTGCCCTCCCGATATCCTGCAGCACAATCCACTTGGGTGACTTTACCCAATAAGCCCTCTTTTACTATACGCTGATATTCCAGTGTATTGGGTTCGTGTTGGCATCTGTATCCAATAGAAAGCGATACATTATTTTTTTTACATGCATCAATCATGGCCTGACATTCATCTACAGTTACAGCCATAGGTTTTTCGCACCATACATGCTTTCCGGTCTGGGCAGCTTTGATGGTATATTCCATATGCATTGAGGGAGGAAGAACAATATAGATGACATCGATATCCGGATTGTCAGCTATCTTATCCATATTCTCATAGTTGTAAATGTTTTTCTGGGGAATATTGTATGTTGATTTCCATGATTCTGCCTTAGAAGGTGTTCCGGTAACAATTCCTGCCAGATAGCAATGCTCCGTCTGCTGTAAAGCAGGAGCCAATAAATCTGTACTGTAATAACCCAACCCGACCAAAGCGACTCCAAGCTTATCTTTTTTAGGTTTGTTGCTACAGGATACCAAAGTAAGTGGGGAAAAAAGACTTATTCCCGTGCCTAGGGTTAATGTCTTTATAGTATCCCTTCTGCTGATGTTTTTCATGATTTGATGGGGTTATAGTTTTGGTCATTATTTGTGTTGGACTTTTAATTTAAGACTTTTTGAGCATTGCTTCAAAAAAATAATTAAATTAGGAATAATACTTTCCAATTAATCTAACCTACTCAGATAAATGAAAAAGCTAATTCTATCTCTTCTGATAATAATTCCATTGATATCTATCGCCCAAGCACAGGTACAACCTTATTTGAATCTGGAGGAAGCCATGAGAATTGCAGATGCCGCTGAAGAAAAAGCCCGTCAGGAAAATTGGAATGTTGTGATTGCAATATTAGATGGGGGAGGCCACTTAATATACCTAAGAAGAATGGATGGTGTGCAGATAGGTAGTGTAGAGGTCGCCCAGGCTAAAGGAAAGTCGGCAGTTTATTTCAAAAGGCCCACCAAAGTCTTTGAAGATTTGGTAAAAAGCGGTGGAACTCATATCCTCTCGTTGCCCAATGCAATACCTGTGGAAGGGGGATTACCCATTTTCAAAGATGGTGTCTGCGTCGGTGCAATAGGGATTTCAGGAGTCACTTCAGCCCAGGATGGATTGATTGCAGAAGCTGGTTTAAAAGCGCTTTGATAAACCAATTATGCAAATCCCAAAATCTATTTTGGCACTAAGGATAAGCCAAACTCCGGTTTTTAATAAAGTGGCATCTTAATTCAGAGACGTCAATATTTCTATGAATCCTTCAAAAGAAACCTGAATCATTACTTTTTTAATGAAGTAAAAAAGCTGTAAATTCGAAATTGTTTTCAATTTAAACTCTAAGCCTATAGGTGTTTGGTTTTGAATTGAGTGTTTTAAAAAAATTATTTTCAGAGTAAGGGTTTTATGGCAAAAGAAAAAATAACTTTTGAGCAAATTGTAAACTTAGACCTTCCAAATCTAATCATTATTGCTACACCAATAATGATTTTTCTGGTTGCTTTGGAATGGCTGTTTTCCTATAAGGACAAGAAAGATTATTATGATGGTAAGGATACCTTGACAGCAACCTTTATTGGACTTGTCAATGCAGGCATGAGTGCTGCTATAAAAGTGGTGACTTTTGGCATTATATTATTTTTCTATAACCTAGTCCCTTGGGCTATTCCACACACCTGGTGGTCATATATCCTTTGTTTATTTTGGTTGGATTTTTGGAGATATGTTGCCCATAGAATCGCCCATGAAAACAGGTTTTGGTGGGCCACCCATGTAACCCATCACAATTCGAAAAAATATAATTGGTCTGTATCTTTCCGACTCAGTTGGACCCAGCATATCAAAATTGTTTTCTTTATTCCAGTGGTCTTGGCCGGTTTTCATCCGGTAGTATTTTTTATCGTTCATCAATTGGCAGTATTGTACCAATTTTGGATCCACACCGAATACATTAAAAAGCTTCCCAAGCCTATTGAGTTTTTCTTTGTAACCCCATCTCATCATCGGGTTCATCATGCTACCAATGAACAATATCTAGATAAAAACTATGGGTCAACCTTTATTATCTGGGATAGGATTTTTGGGACATTTATGGAAGAAAAAGAACAACCCATTTATGGACTGACCAAGCAGGTGGATTCTTACAATCCAATCACCTTAAACTTCCATGAATGGTCTGATATTGTAAAAGACGTCAGAAAATCCAAATCCCTGAAAGAGGCTTACGCGATGATGTTTACGCGACCAAGTTTGTTGGAAGGAGTGAAAAATGAGTATAAGGAAAAAGAAAAAGTGAAAGTCTGATTTTTTTTAACTAGAAAATAAATTATACTTTGTAACTTAACTCCCATGAAATGGTTGATCTTTCTGGTTGTATTTTTGCCCCTATATACTCTAGGACAAACCGATGTTTTTGAACTGAACCAAAAACTCGGCAGGGGTATGAACATGGGAAATATGTTCGAGGCTCCGACCGAGGGAGAATGGGGCAATCCTTTCAGGAATGATTATTTTCAACAGATAAAAGAACTTGGTTTTGACCATGTGCGGATTCCGATACGGTGGGATACCCCTGCAAGAACCCAAATGACCCCGCCTTATACCATCAATCCTGTTTTTTTTGCCAGGATCAAGGAAGTTGTTGATTTAGCTATTGAACAGGACCTTTTGGTCATTATTAATATGCACCACCATGATGCGCTTTTTCAAAACCCTGCTCAGAACAGGGAAAGGTTTTTGGCTCAATGGATTCAAATAGCTGAATTTTTCAAAGATTATCCAGAGGTGCTTTTATTTGAGGTCATGAACGAGCCCCACAATCAATTGACTCCAGAATTATGGAATCAATATTTTGCTGAAGCTTTGGTTGAAATCAGGAAAACCAACCCAAATAGGGCTGTGATGATGGGTACTGCTTTGTTTGGAGGTGTAGCAGGAATATTTCAATTGGATCCTCCTGAAGATGACAATATCATTGTGACAGTCCATTTTTATAACCCTTTTACTTTTACCCATCAGGGCGCGGAATGGGTGGGAGATCAATCCCAGAATTGGTTGGGTACCGAATGGTTGGATCTACAATTTGAAAGAGAGGCTATTGAACAGGAAATAGCTCCTCTCATTTCATTTTCCTCAGAAAGGAACATCCCTATCAACATGGGAGAATTTGGCGCTTACAGTCGGGCTGATATGGAGTCGCGGGTAAGGTGGACCACTTTCGTCGCCAGGTATTTGGAATCAATAGGATTCAGTTGGGCTTATTGGGAATGGAGTGCTGGATTTGGGATTTTTAACCCCCAAAACAACCAATACATTCAACCCTTGGTGGATGCGCTACTTCACAATGAAATGCCTGAACCCAGAGAGGCACATTTGGTCACGATTTACGAAAGCAATTTTGAAAATTCCAATGACAGCTGGAATATTTTTACCCAACAGAATGGGCAGGCGGGCCTTTCAAGAAGTCAGGGAATCCTACAGGCTGCTGTTTCCCGTTTAGGCACTGAAAATTGGCATGTGCAATTGGTCAGGAGCAATCTCTCATTGGAGAACGGCAAAATGTATAGGTTCTCGTTTGAAGCAAAGTCGGAACCCAATATTTCTCTTGTTTCTTATATCGGTAAGGCTTCCTCGCCTTTTAACAGTTACAGTGGTTTTCAGACTACCCGACTGACCGATGAATATCTTGAATATTCCACTGTATTTAAGATGAGCGATCCTTCAGATCCCAATGCCAGAATAGTTTTTGACATGGGCATCGAATTGGGAAACACCTTTTTTAGAAAAGTGAAAGTTCAGGAATTGGATTTAGTAATTTTATCAGTCAGAGAAGAAAATCCGGTGAAACCCAAAATCTATCCCAATCCTGTAAATGATCTGTTGACAATTGATCTTTTGAATCCGGGAGCTCAGATTGAGTTATATAATACTATGGGTCAGAAAATCGATTCTTTCTTGATAAATGGGAACCATCAAAAAGTTGAAATGGGGCAACTGCCTTCAGGGGTTTATATACTTAGAATAAAAAGCAGCAATCAGGTTTGGGAACATTTTAGAGTGGTTAAAGACTAAATTGTTATCTAAGATTTATTAAAATAAAACCTACATCATAATATTTTATATGAATTTTAAAACTGTATGCCTTTTAACTAATCCAATCCAGGTAATTTCCCTTTTCAATCAATTCCCACTTTGCATTTGGGTAAGCTTTGGCAAAAGCAACAGGAACTTTTGCTTTTGATTTTCCCCATTTGCATTCAAATGACTGCATCTGTTGTTGGCTATCTATTTCCAATAAATCCAATTCCTGCCCATCATAAGTTCTCCAAAAATAATATTGTGGATAATGGTTTTGTGATGCATTGAATTTTATTCTTTCATAAATGAAATATTGCTCCCAAAGTGCCCCAAGATCATTTCTCAGGTGTATTGGGCTAAAATTATTGATGAGAGCATTTCGGATTCCATTGTCATAGAAATACCATTTCTTACTCTTGGAGACCTCTTTTCTAAGATTTTGACTATATCCTCCCAACGGAAAAATGATAAAGACCTTTGAAAGCAAATCCATATATCTTTCCACGGTCTCTTTATTGATCTGAAGGCTGTTTCCAAGTTCTACCGTACTGACTTGACTTCCGACCTGCCAAGCCAACAGTTTTAGCAACTTGATCAAAATATCAGATCCTTTTATATTAGTCAAAGCCAATAAATCTTTGAGAAGATATGAATTTACCATGGATTTGAGATACTCCTCCTTCTCATCAAGGCTGTCCATCTGTGTCAATTCAGGATAACTACCATAAATCAACCTTTCGGAAAGTTTGTTGACAGTTTCCAAAAGATTTTCGGATTTGCCAAATTCGGTTTGTGCTAAGGGGAATAGTTGATATTCTTTTTGCCTGCCGACCAAAGGTTCCCCTGCATCATTGACCAAATCCAGACTACTGCTACCGGTGGCAATAATAGTGATACCTTTCACATTGTCTATCATTAGCTTTAGGATTTTCCCAATATTAGGAACTGCTTGCGCTTCATCTATGATTACCAGTTTCTTTTCACCAATGAGTTGGCGATAATTTGCCACAGTACGTAACTGAAGTAATTCAGCCACTTGAATATCCTCACCCAATAAAATTAATGACTCCTCTAGGTGGTTTTGATGTATATTTCCGATTATAGTAGTTTTTCCTGTTCTTCTACTGCCATACAACATCAGCACTTTTTGCTTACCGATTTGGGATTCCAATCTGTCTTGAAGATATCGTTTAAATTCCATTTTGTGTTAATTAGGCTGGTTGACCAGCGCAATTTATATAAATTAGGCGGTTTAACCAGCGCAATTTATATGAATTAGGCGGTTTTGTCGAATTTGAAAGAAATTTCAAAAGAGAAAGCAGCGCTATCCAAAAAAATTATCCTCCGATTCAAACAACTCTATTATTCTTTCTGAACTTTTTTCACCAAATTCAAAACACCAATTAACCAACCTTTACAATGAAAAAACTGATTTTATTTGGCATGATTCTGTTCATGTCTTATCCTTCCTTTTCCCAAAGGGGGAAATCCGCTGCCATTCCTACCCCGACATTTGATGCGGAACTATATCATGGACTCGAATGGCGGAATATTGGGCCATTCCGTGGAGGCAGATCAGGTGCTGTTTCCGGTATACCAAACAATGACCTGTCATTTTTGGTAGGTTATACAGGGGGCGGTCTTTGGAAAACTGACAATGCCGGAATCTCATGGCACAACATTTCAGATGGCTTTTTCAAAACCGGATCTGTTGGAGCAATTGCAGTCAGTGAATCTGACCCAAATGTGATTTATGTAGGCATGGGAGAACATGCCATCCGTGGCGTGATGACCTCTTACGGAGATGGTGTATACAAATCAACTGATGGAGGCAAGACCTGGAAAAACATGGGTCTGGAAATGACAAGGCATATTTCAGATGTTATTGTCCATCCCAGTAATCCTGATATTGTATTTGTAGCTGCCCAAGGTGCAGCCCATGGGCCCAATGAAGAAAGGGGGATCTATAAAAGTACAGACGGAGGCAATACCTGGAATAAAGTATTGTATGTTGATCAAAACACCGGAGCTTCATCATTGAGTATGGATTTTAATAATCCCAGAATTCTATATGCGGCTACTTGGGAATACCGCAGGTTACCTTGGCAGGTACAAAGCGGTGGTGCAGGTTGTGGCATTTGGAAATCTGTGGATGGCGGAGATACTTGGACAAAAATCAACAGTGGCCTTCCTGAGGAAATGGGGAAAATCGGTGTAAGTGTATCCAGGGCAAATTCAGAAAGAGTATATGCCATTGTGGAAGCTGAAAAATCGGTTGCCGGTGTGTATCGCTCAGACAATGGCGGGGAGACATGGGCACATATGACCAACAATCAATTGTTGACTTCAAGGTCTTGGTATTATATGGAAGTAGAAGCTGATCCAGTAAATGCCGATGTAGTTTATGTGATGAATGCACCTCTGACAAAATCAATAGATGGTGGCAAAAATTTTTCAGCAGTACCGGTCCGACATGGTGATACCCATGATCTTTGGATCAATCCCAAAAACCCATCAAATATGATTCTGGGAGATGATGGCGGTGCTGAAATCACTTTTGATGGGGCTAAAAGTTGGTCTACACAAGACAACCAGCCTTCTGCCCAATTTTATAGGGTAAATGTGGATGAAGGCTTTCCTTACAAGATTTATGCAGGACAGCAGGACAATACTTCATTGGTTATTGCCAGCAGGAACAACAACATTGGACTGACGGATAAAGATTGGTTTATCGGTCCCGGTTGTGAATCTGCTTTTATTGCCTTTGATCCCAAAAATCCTGTTCTACTCTATGGCGGCTGTTATCAGGGAATTATTGATGTTCTCAATACCCAAGATGGTCACAGCAAAGATATCCGGCAATATCCTGCCAATATCCTTGCTTATAATGCCAAGGATATGAAATACCGCTTCAATTGGAATGCTCCTATTATCGCTTCTCCCCATGATTATAATACCATTTATCATGGTGGAAATATCCTCTTCAAAACAACTGATGGAGGCTTATCTTGGGAGGAAATCAGTCCTGACCTGACCAGAAATGAGGAATCAAAACAAGGTCCGGGCGGAGCACCTATCACCAATGAGGGTGCCGGTGGCGAGAACTACAACACCTTAAGCTATGTCATTGAATCCATTCATGAAAAAGGAGTGATCTATACCGGAAGTGATTGTGGTCTTGTTCATATCACCAAGGATGGCGGGAAAACCTGGGAAAACATCACCCCTGCAGGACTTCCTGAAAGCCTTATCCAATCCATTGAAATTTCTTCACATGAGAAAGGAACTGCTTTTATCGCAGCCACCCGATACAAATTCAACGATTTTTCCAATATGTCATACAAAACCACTGACTATGGAAAAACATGGTCAAAAATTGATGCCGGAGTGGACAAAGACGATTTTATCAAGGTCATCAGAGAAGACCGAAAAGTAAAAGATCTTTTATATGGAGGAGCTGAAAGGGGATTTTATGTTTCTTTTAATGGTGGCACCAATTGGCAAAAACTCCAGTTGAATCTCCCCGTTGTTCCCATTACTGACATTGCCTTTGCGGACAATGATATGGTTGTTTCTACCGCAGGAAGAGCGTTTTGGATTTTGGATGACTTAAGTGCATTGCAACAGTCCAAGGGGAATTTTTCCGGCTTGAAAATATTTACACCAAAGCCAACCTACAAATATGAAGGATTCATTCCCTCATGGGTGGACCTCCCTCCCGGTATCGGCGAGAATCCGGCTACAGGTGTGATATTGGATTACTACTTGCCTGAAGAAGTGGATTCGCTTGAAGTTACTTTAGAAATTCTGGACAAGTCAGGAAAGGTTATCCGATCCTATTCCTCGATTAAGGATGAGAATTTCAAACCTTTTTCGGGTGGCCCATCTCCTGCACAAGTAATCCCATCCAAAAAAGGGTTGAACAGATTTGCATGGAATTTCAGAGGGGAAACATTATTGCCCATTCCCAATGCCTTTGTTTACGGTGATTATAGTGGACACCGTGTTGCCCCGGGTAAGTACAAAGCAAGGTTGAGTTACAAAGACACTGTTTCAGAAACTGAAATAGAGGTTGTTCAAGATCCAAATCTCAAAAATATCAGCCCACAGGATTGGGCTTCGCAACAGGCATTGCTGGAAAAAGTTGCTGTATCCCTGACTGATATCCATCAATCAGTCAATGATATGCGCAAAGTGAAAAGTCAGATTGAACACCATAATTCTTTACTGAAGGAAAAAGAAGATGCAAAAGAACTTTACCAAGCCGGTCAGGATCTGATCCAGAAGTTGGTTGACTGGGAAGCAAAATTGGTGGAAACACGCCAAGGCAATTTCCAGGATGTCATCAATTTCCCAAGCCAGCTAAATGCCCAATACTTTGATCTTAAGGGCACTGTGGATGTGCATGACCCACGGTTGACCGCAGGTTCAAAGCAAAGGTTGGCTGATTTGGATAAAGAATGGGCGGGATATAAATCCGATTTGAAAGTGCTGATAGAAAATGACATCAAACAATACAATGAAAAATTTAAGGCGCAAAACCTGCCTGGGGTAATCATAAATTGAAATCTTAAATAAAAATCAGAAAGTTGGATTAAACTTTTTGTTAATAAATGAGTCTATAAGAGAGGTTTTCAAAACCTCTCTTTTACATTTACTCCAAACCAAATCAACAATGAAACTAATTACAATTATTTCCTTTATCTCACTGATATTTTCATCAGTATTAATTGATTCAAAAAAAGAACTTGGCGCTGTTGTCAACAAATCCGAAAGCACTGTAACCTGGAATGCAAAAAAAGTCTCAGGTGAACACTATGGAAAAGTCCAGATTTCAGATGCCATGTTAGATTATCAGAACGGAAAAATCAAAGGCGGATCTTTTGAACTGGACATGACAACCATTACTGTAGAGGATATTACAGATGCCAATTCAAATGCAAGATTGACCAATCACTTAAAGTCTGATGATTTCTTTTCTGTGGAAAAATTCAATAAATCGTCATTTAAAATCACAGAAGCCAAAACATCTAATGGCCAAGATTATCAGATCACTGGAGACTTGAAAATCAAAGGAATTAGCAATCCGGTCACTTTCCCGGCAAAATTAGATGTACAGGGAGACCAAATCATCGCAACAGCCAGTATTGTTTTTGACCGCACCAAGTTTGACATCAAATACAGATCTGGCAATTATTTTGAAAATCTTGCTGACAAGTTGATTTATGATGATGTAAGCCTTGAGGTAAAGTTGGTTGCTTTGAATCAATAAAATCTTAAAGAAATTACCATAATCCATTTCAGGCTGTCCCTTTTCTTGGGGCAGCCTTTTTAATTTTGAAGCTACTTAAAATTAGCAAAACAAAATATTTGGCAAGTGATTGTTAATTTTGGCACCGTACTTTACTAATTTAGCCATATGGAGTATAAATGGATGATCAGAGAAAAGGCGGATTTGGAAATGGCTGAATCCTTGGCAAAAGAAATCAATGTGAATCTGACATTGGCCAATATGCTGGTAAACAGGGGGGTGGATTCATTTCAAAAAGCAAAGGATTATTTCAGACCTGACCTTGACAAACTTCATGACCCATTTTTGATGAAGGATATGGACAAGGCGGTCGAAAGATTGTCAGAAGCCATTAGAAAAGAAGAGAAAATTCTGATATACGGTGATTACGATGTGGATGGTACCACATCAGTAGCATTGGCATATGGTTATTTCAAGGAGTTTTATCCCTATGTGGAATTTTATATTCCTGATAGGTATAAAGAGGGCTATGGTATTTCTGAAAGGGGAGTGAGATATGCTGCTGAAAACAATTTCCAACTCATTGTCTCTTTGGATTGCGGCATAAAAGCAATTGAAAAAGTGACTTTGGCGAAAGAATTGGGAGTGGATTTTATTATTTGTGACCACCATACTCCAGGAGAGCAGCTACCACCTGCAGTTGCCATTCTCGATCCAAAAAGAAAAGATTGTCTTTATCCTTACAAAGAACTGAGTGGATGTGGGGTTGGTTTTAAATTGATTCAGGCTTTTTCTGTTTTTCAGGGAAAAGATCCTGCCAAAGTCATGGTTTATCTGGATCTGCTTGCCATCAGCATAGCTGCTGATATTGTACCGATCACAGGAGAAAACAGGGTATTGACATTTTATGGACTGGAAAGAATCAACAATAATCCAAGACCTGGAATCAAAGCCTTGATACTTAGAAGTCAAATCGAAAAGGATATAGAAATCTCGGATATCGTATTTAAAATCGGCCCCAGAATCAACGCCTCGGGTAGATTGGAACATGCCAAAGCCTCAGTAGAATTATTGATTTCCAAAGAATTGGAAGATGCACTGGCGCGGGCAGAAATTGTAGATACAGTCAATGCCGCCAGGAAAAACTTTGATGAGAACATCACCAAAGAAGCTTTGACAATGATACAGAGCATGGAAGAAGTCAAGCAGATGAAAACTACCGTTCTCTTCAAAGAGGATTGGCATAAAGGAGTCATTGGAATTGTTGCTTCAAGGTGTATTGAAAAATATTATAGGCCAACTATCATTCTCACTGAATCCAATAGCAAAGCAACCGGAAGTGCAAGGTCAGTTTTTGATTTTGATATCTATGAGGCAATCTCAGAATGCAGTGACCTCTTGGAGCAATTTGGAGGTCATAAATATGCTGCGGGTCTCACCATGGCTGTCGCCAATGTACCGGCATTCCAATCCAGATTTGAGGAAGTGGTCAGTTCCAGGATAACAGATATCCACATGAAACCTGTCCTTGAAATCGATGATGAAATATTACTGGATCAGATCAACTATAAGTTTTACAATATATTAAAGCAAATGGCACCTTTTGGCCCGGGAAATCCGGAACCCATTTTCTGTGTCAATCAGGTCTATGCAGAAAATGTCCGGATACTCAAAGACAAGCATCTGAGATTCAACGTCGTGCAGGATGGTCAGGAAACGAAACCTGTTTGTATCGCTTTTGGAATGGCCGACAAGAACATCTATCCGGATGAAATCATTTACAAGATGCTCAACCGAAAAATGCGATTTGATTTGGCTTTTGAGATCAGAGAGAATACTTTTAGGAACAACAGCAGCCTGCAGCTTTACGTGAAAGACATAAAATTTGATTGATTATGAAATCGAGCCTGCCTGAGGCAGACAAGCATGACGCAAGTGACAGACATATAATAGAACGATTATCATTCCCAGATTCCAAATGGCAATTGAAAAACGAATTATAAAAACATGAAATTAAGGGCAGATAACCTTATCAAGATTTACAAAGGCCGAAAGGTTGTAAATAATATTTCCGTTGAGGTGGAACAGGGAGAGATCGTAGGTCTTTTAGGACCAAATGGCGCAGGTAAAACCACCTCGTTTTATATGATTGTAGGCCTTATTCAACCCAACGAAGGTCAGATTTTTTTGGAGGATCAGAATATCACCAAACTACCCATGTACAGAAGGGCCAAATTAGGAATCGGTTATTTGGCCCAAGAAGCATCTGTATTCAGGAAACTCTCAGTTGAGGAGAATATCCTTGCAGTTCTGGAAATGACCAAACTTACCAAAGCCGAAAGAAAGGAAAAAACAGAAAGCCTACTTGAAGAATTCAGTTTGACGCATGTGCGAAAAAATCTGGGAATGGTATTGTCCGGTGGGGAAAGAAGGAGAACTGAAATTGCCCGGGCATTGGCAGTAGATCCAAAATTCGTGCTTCTGGATGAACCGTTTGCAGGGGTAGACCCGATTGCGGTAGAAGAAATCCAAGGGATTGTAGCCAAACTCAAAACCAAAAACATTGGAATTCTCATCACAGACCACAATGTCAACGAGACTTTGTCCATTACTGACAGGGCATACCTGATGTTTGAAGGGAAATTACTGAAAGCAGGAACCGCAGAAGAATTGGCAGCAGATGAACAGGTCAGAAGAGTATATCTTGGACAACATTTTGAACTTAAACGAAAGGTATTTAACTGATGGAAGTTGTAAACTCCTTTATGACCTGGATATTCAAAAGCCGTATAGGTCAGATACAGAATTTCATGAAATACCCGATTGAGTCTCAAAACCAGATTTTTGACGAACTTATCACAACAGCAAAAAAAACCGAATTCGGGAAGAAATATAAGTTTGGGACTATCCAATCTTATCAGGATTTTGCTGAAAAGGTCCCCGTGCATGACTATGAACAAATGAAGCCCTATATCGAAAAAACGATGAAAGGAACACAAAATGTCATTTGGCCGACGGATATAGAATGGTTTTCAAAGTCTTCTGGAACCACAGGTAGCAGAAGTAAATATATACCTGTATCCCAGGAATCTCTCGAAGAATGCCATTTCAAAGGGGGCAAAGACATGCTTTCCTTATATGTAAACAACTATCCTGAAAGTAAGCTATTTACGGGTAAAGGTCTCACGATAGGGGGAAGTCTGGCAAAAAACCCACTGAATGATGAGAGTGATATACAGGTAGGAGATATATCTGCAGTGATTACCCATAATCTGCCTTTATGGGTACAGTTTGCCAGGACGCCAAGTCTGGAAATAGCGCTGATGAGTGAATGGGAATCCAAAATTGAAAAAACAGCTTTGGAAGTCATGGATGAAAATGTGACAAGCATCTCCGGTGTGCCCACTTGGACCATTGTTTTGCTCCAAAGGATCATGGAACTCAAAGGAGCAAGCAATATTTTAGAAGTTTGGCCAAACCTTGAAGTTTTTTTTCATGGGGCAGTGGCTTTTGGCCCTTACAGGAATTTATTCAGGGAATTGATCCCTTCAGCCAAAATGAGGTATGTGGAAACCTATAATGCTTCTGAAGGTTTTTTTGGAATCCAGGATCAAAGGGAGTCCGATGAATTATTGTTGATGCTGGATTATGGGATTTTTTATGAATTCATTCCTTTGGAAGAATGGGAAAAAGAAAAACCAAAAGTCATTTCTTTATCAGAAGTAGAAATCGGGAAAAATTATGCCATTTTGATCTCAACCAACGGAGGACTTTGGAGATACAAAATCGGGGATACTGTCAAATTCACCAATACTAACCCTTACAGGTTCAAGATTTCAGGAAGAACCAAGCATTTTATCAATGCATTTGGTGAGGAAGTGATAGTGGAAAATGCAGAGAAAGCAGTTCAATCAGCTTCAGAATCGACGGATGCCCTCATTACAAATTTTACAGCTGCTCCAGTATATTTTGGCGATTCCAAAAGCAAGGGAGCACATGAGTGGATTATTGAATTTAAAAAAATGCCATCTGATCGTGAAAAATTCAGTCAAATTCTGGACAGTACGCTGAGAGAAATCAATTCAGACTACGACGCCAAGAGGTACAAAGACCTGGCCCTCACAGCACCCAAAATCCATTTTGTGGAAGTAGGGGTTTTTGAAAAATGGCTAAGGGGAAAGGGGAAACTCGGTGGACAAAACAAAGTGCCCAGGCTTTCTAATACAAGAGAGTATTTGGAAGAGGTACTGAAGTTAATCTGATGGAAAAATAAAATTGATATCAAATCCCTATTTCCACCTGTTCCAAATTATTCATTTGTCTCAATATCCATGCCTGCCGACCTGAAATGTAAGCGGTCGGTCTGGCGGGGGACCATCTTCTTGGATTGGGCAGGACTGCAGCTATCAGGGCTGCCTCTCGTTTAGAAAGCTTTGCAGCGGGCTTATTGAAATAAGTTTGGGCAGCAGCTTCAATCCCGTAAATGCCCTCCCCCATTTCTATGACATTGAGATAGACCTCCATAATCCGCTCTTTACTCCAAATCAGCTCCATTAAAAAAGTAAAATATGCCTCTAATCCCTTTCTGATCAAATTCCTCGCGGGACTCAGAAATACGTTTTTAGCAGTTTGCTGTGAAATGGTGCTCCCTCCCTTGACTCTTTTTCCTTTTTGGTTGTTTTCCCATGCGGTCTTCATTGCTGCCAAGTCAAAACCATTGTGATCCAAAAACTTTTGATCCTCGGCAGCGATTACTGCCTGAGGGACATTTTTTGAAATTTTGGAAATCGAAACCCAATCCTTGTATAGGCGCATTTCTTTTTTTTCGTCAAAAGCCTGTTCCCAAAGCCTGATTACCATCAAAGGCGTAATAGGTACAGGCAAAAACCTATAAAGGACTGTAAAGCCAATGCTCAAAATGAAGAACCAAAGTATGATTTTGAAAACAAGCCTAAATAGAAATCTAAACACTTTCATAGTATCTTAAGCAAAGGCTGTGGCCTGTATAAATCTATAATAAAAAACAGCGTGTGGCATTTCCCTTAAGTCGTCCATAGCCTGTTGCATTTCTTTAATTTGTTTTTCGGTAATCAGTCCTTCTTCCAATAAGGAAGGCGCTCCGCTGCTCATCAGGTTTTTCCAGTAATTAAAAACCACGCTCTTTTCTTCCGGTTGCCTGCTGTCCAAATGAAAGCCACCGGATCTTAAGTCAATATGGTGATAGCCTGCTTCTTCCAAGAGATCTCCCAATCTAACCCCAACCTGTGGATCACCGCCTATCTGAACCTGATATTCGTTGTATATTTTCCAATAGTCCATTACTTCATTTTTCACAGGATAAGTATAGAAGGTACTGTTGAATACTTCTGTAATGGACACTTTGGCATTAGGTTTTAAAAATGGCTTCATACTCACCAAAACTTTGACAGGATCAGAAATATGTTCTAAAACCCAACAGATAAATGCCGCATCATACTGCTTCTCCAAATGAAGTTTTTTGGCATCTTGCTGCACAAATGTCACTTTTCTTTCATCATATCCTAACTTGGACATGTTTTCCAGGGCTTTTTTTACTTGCCGGGATTCGTATTCAACACCTGTGATATGGAGATGTGGAAATCTCCTCAGAAGGATTTCGGTCTGAGCACCTACCCCACTCCCTATTTCCAGTAATTCATTGACTTCTGAAAAATCAATATAGTCGTAGATGGGCCTTTCTATCACCAAAGCCTGTTCCCGTAGTCTTTCCTGCTCTTGTTCAAGATAACCATGAATATATTTAGGTGAACTATTGTCCATATGTGTTTATTTAAAAAACAAAATAAGGTGATTTTATCAGATTTCTTTACCTTTAATTTTTAAAAACCACCAAATATCATGAGTCATATCACTATTGAAAGCTTCGAGGATTTTGAACAATATATAGGTAAAGAATTGGGCGTTTCCGAATATCATCCAATCACCCAAGATCAGATCAATAAATTTGCTGATGCTACCATTGACCATCAATGGATCCATACCGATCCCGAAAGGGCAAAAAATGAGGGGGCCTTTGGAGATACCATTGCCCATGGTTATCTGACACTTTCTTTGGTCCCCTATCTTTGGGATCAGATCATCCATGTCAAAAACCTCAAAATGATGGTCAACTATGGCATTGAAAACCTTCGTTTTGCACAAGCGGTTTTGGTTGATAATGAAGTAAGGCTTAGTGCCAATCTGAAAAACGTTGTCAATCTTAGAGGAACCGTTAAAGCGGAGGTAAATGTCAAATTGGAAATCAAGGACCAAAAAAAACCGGCTTTTACAGGAGTTTTGGTCTTTCTCTATCATTTTGAAGCTTGATTATTACAAGATTTACATATTAATTATGAATTGAAAACTAATTTCACCACTTTTATAGCATGACTGAAAACACTGAAAATAATCACCCCAAGTAGATTTTTTTAAGCTGATCACGATAATAAATTTCTTACCATTTCAAAAATAATACCTATGAACCAATCCCTCAGATTTAATGACAAGGGGAATTCGCAGTTTTTTGTAACCATAAAAAACAGAGTTAACACATATTTCAATGAAAATAATATTTCCAAAAATGCGAATGCAGCAATGGTTTGGAAAACAGTTCTATATCTTGGTTCCTGGATAGGTTTATATTTTGTGATTTTATTGGAGTTTTTCCCCACTTATGTCAATTTCTTCCTGGCAATTATGTTGGGGATGAATATGGCATTTATAGGTTTCAATGTTTGCCATGATGCATTACATGGTTCTTATTCCAAACATGCTTGGGTAAACAAGGCTCTTGGATTTATTTTCCATTTTATTGGAGCAAATGTATATGTTTGGAATATTACACATAACAAGGTGCATCATACTTATACCAATATAATCGGCCACGATGGAGATTTGGATGTTGCCCCGGGAATGGTCAGGGTTTCACCTGAGGAGCCTTTGAAACCTTTCCACAGGTATCAACATATTTATTCATTCGCACTTTATTCTTTGGCTTCTCTTTCATGGTTTTTCAGAAAAGATTACGTCAAGTTTTTTCAGAAAAAAATCGGCTCCCATGTCAATAACCATCCCAAAATAGAGTATTTCAACCTATTCTTTTACAAGTTGATGTATTATGGAATCTATATAGTCATACCGATGCTAGTGATGGACATCACTTGGTGGCAATTTATGATTGGTTTCCTGGTGATGAATTTTGCAGAAGGTTTGGTACTGGGTCTTGTATTTCAATTGGCTCATTTGGTTGAAGATACAGACATGCCCCATCCGAAAGAAAATGAGAATATTGAAGAATCATGGGCAGAACATCAAATGCGGACAACTGCCAATTTTGCCAGGAAAAGTAAAATTGCTGCTTTCCTGTGTGGAGGATTGAACTTCCAGGTGGAGCATCATCTGTTTCCAAAAGTCTGTCATATTCATTATCCCGCCATTTCAGACATTGTCAAAAAGACTGCGCATGAATTTGATCTGCCTTATAATGAGAATGACACCTTTATGAGTGCATTGAAATCTCATTATCTATTCTTAAAGAATGCAGGTCGGAATGAGGAAATAGCTGAACCCATACTTACATCGAGAGAAAGAGAATTGGTAGCCTAGTCCTGCTTTATCCGTGGAGTTCCTTAGTGATTTCTTTGAACATATCCACCCCAACAGGAATGAGTTCATCAGGGAAGTCGAAGTTAGGTTCATGCAATTGAGGTTGTTTTTTTCCTGATCCCAATCCGAAAAGCAAGGTTTTTGTATGGCTTGAAAAAAGTCCGAAATCCTCTGACCATCTGAAAGGTATGCGGATGTGTTTGGTTCTGAGCTTTAGTTTTTTTGCAGCTTCATTTCCAAGATTCCAGGCATCTTCGTCATTGTGCGTGGCTGCAAAACTCTCAACGTATTCAAAAGAAACTTCAAGCCCATATTCTTTGGCAATCTTTATTACCAACTTTTCAGCATAGGAAACCAACAAATCCCTCGTTTCATTTTCATGAGCCCTGAGCGTGGCCCTTACACTAGCCTCTCCAGGTGTAGTGCCGAAAGCTATTTCACCCAATTGGGCATGAATGACGGTCACCAAACTAAATTTTTTCATGGCATCAGGAAGTCTTTCCAAAGCCACTATGGTTTTGGCCATGGCTTCCGCCGGACTATTGCCAGCTTCGGGATGTGCTGAATGCGAATTTCTACCTTTCAAATGAATGGTCATCCCGACAGATGCTGCTGCAAATGCTCCTTTTTTTAAAATAATCTGCTTGCTTTCAAAAGTGGGAAGGTTATGAAGGGCAAAAGCAAAATCCGGTTTGATGGCTTTGAACTTTGGATCTTTGATGACTGCTTCAGCTCCTGCACCTGTTTCTTCCGCCGGTTGAAACAACAATACGACTTTCCCCTTTAATGGAGGATTTTTGGAAAGATGAATGCCCAAACCGCTGATAATCGCCATATGGCCATCATGTCCACATACATGGGATTTGCCTGGTACTTTACTGATATGTTTGATGTTGTTTTCTTCTTTGATAGGCAAACCGTCCAATTCACAACGGTAGAGAGAAACCGGGCCATCCTCTTTTCCTTCAAAAACAAAAGCCAGGCCATGCCCGCCCAATTTTTGGATTACTTTGGTCGGATTGAGATCACCGAAAAAATTCAGAACCCTTTTTGCAGTTTCTTTTTCATCCCCGGAAATCTCCGGGAATTGATGTAAGGTTTTTCTGAATTCAATAAGGGATTTAAGAGTATCCTTTTCCATGATTTTTTCCTTTTTGTCAAAAATAGGTGATTAAAGATTCAATTAACTGACAAAATATATGGACAGATTGTTCCACCATTTGGAAAGTAAGATTTTAGATTTTAAAAGTAAGGTTGAAATTACAGATATTGATTCTGGTAATATTTAACATTAATTGCAATCTGTGAATCAGGAGATCTATTTTTTTCCAGAACTTTTTTATATTGTCCATCGCTAACAACTTAATCCATTTGTCATGAGTACAGAACAAAAAATTGCCATAGAGCAGGAAATCGAAAATCTAAAATCCAATCTCACAGGAGACATGTTTCAGGATATGGAAACAAGGGACCAAATCCATAATTTAGAAATGCAACTGAAAGGCGTCAAACCTATTGACAGCCATTTTGACTGCATAGGTTGTGGTAGTTAAAAAAATTTAGAACCACAAAAGCTTCATAAGTGAACATAATAATAAATCGGAAGTGAATCTTTTGTGACCTTTAGTTTCTTTTGTGGTTCAAACAAATATTTCCCTTAAATGACCAATTACAGGTATTTTGTTATTTACAAGCCTTTTGGAATTCTCAGTCAGTTTTCCGGGGACAAGGATACCTTGAAGGACATTGCAGACTTCCCCAAAGAAGTATATCCAGTAGGAAGATTGGATAAGGATTCAGAAGGTTTACTTTTATTGACTGATGACAAAGTGCTCAACCATCACCTGCTAGACCCCAAGTTTCGGCATATCAGGACATACTTGGCCCAGGTCGAAGGGATTCCTGATGCTAAAGCCATTCAATTATTGGAATCCGGAGTTGATATTACTATTGATGGTAAGATTTATCGGACCAAAAAGGCTTTTGCAAAGCATTTACAGCAACCTCCAATATTACCTGAAAGAAATCCACCCATTCGATATAGAAAGTCCGTTCCGGATTCTTGGATCGAACTCAAACTGATAGAAGGTAAAAACCGTCAGGTTCGGAAAATGACCGCAGCAGTAGGATTACCCACATTGAGATTGGTCAGGTGGTCTGTGGAATCTTTGGAAATTGAAGGCATGGATGTAGGAGAAATAAGGGAATATGAAAAAGAGGAACTGTACAGGTTATTGAATATAAAACTCAAAAAGTGATAGGGGGGCTAATCTTGAACAACACAATTTTCTCAAGGTATTTCAGATATGCAGCAAGGTAAATTTCTGTCAATTCCTACCATCCATCAATTAAGAAAAAACAGAAATTGGGATAAAGGGTATTTTGTTATAATTTAGCCCTCTTTAAAGAGACTTAAGACGTGAGATATAAGAAGTGAGATGTGAAACACAAGACGTAAGGCATTGGAATCACTCTGAATTTGAAAAATACGATTGATTAAAGAGTTTTATTTCAATTTATCTCAACGCTATTTCTATCCGCCACGGCGGACAAGCTCATATTTCAACTGTATATCAACCTTATTTCAATATTTCAAATAATAAATTAAAAATATTCCATGCATCAGGACAAGATCCAACAGGTCATCGAAGAAGTTAAAAAAGTAGTAGTAGGCCAAGACCGTATGGTCAATAGGTTGTTGATTGGGTTATTTACCAATGGCCATATTCTATTGGAAGGTGTACCAGGGTTGGCGAAGACATTGACGGTAAACACCCTGGCCAGAGTTTTACATCTTGATTTCAAAAGAATTCAGTTTACCCCCGATTTACTACCATCAGATCTCGTGGGTACGATGATTTACAATCAGCAGGAGGCAAGCTTTGAGGTCAAAAAAGGGCCCATTTTCGCCAACATCATATTGGCGGATGAGGTCAATAGGTCTCCTGCCAAAGTACAATCTGCACTCTTAGAGGCCATGCAGGAAAAGCAGGTTACTATTGGAGAAACGACTTTTCAGTTAGACAGACCTTTTTTGGTATTGGCTACCCAGAACCCTGTAGACCAAGAAGGAACCTATCCCTTGCCGGAAGCACAGGTAGATAGATTTATGATGAAGGTACATATAGATTACCCTTCCAAATCAGACGAAATGGAGGTTATGCGCCGCATGGCCAATATGTCCTTCAGCTCCGAGGTCAATGCCGTACTTTCCAAAGAGGATATTTTTGCAATCCGCCATCAGATCAATGAAGTCAAAATAGCCGAACCTTTGGAAAACTACATCATTGAATTGGTATTTGCGACCAGGTCTCCTGAAAAATACGGGATGAAGGAAGAAGCCAAATACATTCAGTTTGGGGTTTCTCCCAGAGCAAGTATCAATCTTCATTTGGCTTCAAGGGCTGTGGCCTATATGGATGGTAGGGATTATGTTTTGCCCGAAGATATCAAAGCAGTGGCTGAAGATGTACTTAATCACCGCTTGATTCTTAATTATGAAGCGGAAGCTGACAATATCAGTACAAGGGATTTGGTAAAGATATTTTTGGAAAAAATACCAATTAACAAATCCGTAACATTGAAATAGCATCTATTGGTATTTAAATCAAATCCTTAAGAAATTAAGGATTTTTTTTTGTTTTGAAGGTTATTGGAATATTAAATTTTGTGTTGACTTTTTAAAAAAAGCATAATTTCTAAAACATCACTCCTATTTTTTTTTGGGCCAGATTTGCATCAGTAAATCAAAAAACAATTACTAAACTTTATTAATCATGCAAAAAATTTATTCCAATCTTCTAGTGCTGGCGGCCATGGTCATGGTCTTTGCAAGCTGTACTGATGATCCGGAGCCGAATAATCCTGTAACAATTTCAGGTATTCCGCCAACAGAGACCATTCCAGCGGGAGGGACAGTTGGTCCAGTAACTGCTACGATAACAGCTCAAGACGGCTTGGCTTCATTCTCAATTACCAAAGATGGAACATCCATTGCCAATGTTACTCTTAATGGTGAACCTTCGGTACAACAGGTATTTTCCTACACTGCAACTCCTGCAGATGCCGGTAAAAACCTTGTATTTGAGTTCACTGCCACTGATAGAGATGGATCTTCAGCTAAAGTCACCCATGTATTGACAGTTCAAGCTGCTGAGACGACAGTGAGAGTTACAAGTAATATTTCAGGAAAAGTTACTTGGACAGCTGATAAAACCTATGTTCTCGGTGGAAGGATTTTCATTGTATCTGGAGGAGAATTGACGATTGAAGCTGGCACTGTAATCAAAGGAGAAGTTGGTTCAGGGCCAAATGCTACAGCGCTAATTGTAGCTAGAGGTGGAAAAATCTTCGCTAATGGAACTGCTAGTGCACCTATTATTTTTACCTCTGTTGCTGATGAAATTGAATCAGGAATGGTAGCAAGTCCAAATCTTGATCCCACTATAAATGGACTTTGGGGTGGATTGATTGTATTGGGAAGAGCACCAGGTTCTTTTGCAGGTGATGTCACTGAAGTACAGATTGAAGGTATACCACCATCTGATACAAACGGATTGTATGGTGGAAATATTCCTGACGACAATTCCGGTGTGATTAAATTCATTTCTATCCGACATGGTGGTGCCAATATCGGTGAAGGAAATGAAATCAATGGATTGACCCTAGGTGGTGTGGGTTCTGCCACAGTTATTGAGAATGTAGAGGTCATTGCCAATCAGGATGATGGTGTAGAATGGTTTGGAGGAACAGTAGATGTAAAAAATGTTATTGTATGGAATGCTGGAGATGATGCCATCGATACTGATCAGGCTTGGGCAGGAACTCTAGACAACTTCATAGTTATCTGCGGTACAGAAACTGACCATGCTTTGGAAATTGATGGACCTGAAGGTTCTATGATTGACGGGCATACTGTTAAGAATGGTACGGTGATTGGAAATGCTGTCGCGGAATTAGGCGATTTCAGAGATGGTGCCAATGGCACATTTGAAAATATTTATTTCTTCGGTTTCACAGATCCGGCTGTAAATGGTGGTAGAGGTGATTTGTCTGTAAGTGGAGACAAGTCTTTGGCAAATTTTGCAAGTGGTGCATTAGCCTTCAATTCATTGGAAGTTACCTCACCTGCAGGTGTATTGCTAACCACAGTATTCAGGAACGGAACCCACGTGCATGCTTCCGATGTCGCGCTACATCAAAATACAATTGGTGCCACAAAAGCAGCTTTTGCAGGATGGTCTTGGACCGCAGTAGCAGGAAATCTTAATGCTTTAAAATAAAATTTAATCTTTAAAAATAGTAGAGGCTAATGCAATAGCCTCTACTATTTATTTTTTTATCTCAAATATGTTCGACGTGCTGTAAAAAAATTCATTTATGAAAAAAATACTAATTACCTCACTTTCCCTTTTTCTAAGCATATACGCTTTTGCGCAAAAAGGGACTATCAGAGGCACTATCTATGATGAAGGTACCGGTGAACCGTTGTTCGGTGTTGCGGTGCTTGTGGTAGAATCCCAAACAGGGGCTGTAACCGACTTCGATGGGCAATTTGAAATACAAGTTGATCCAGGTACTTATTCCCTTAAAATTTCATTTATTTCATACAATACTATTGAAATAAGTAATGTAGAAGTGGGACCTGGGAAAGTAGCTTTGTTTGAGACAATAAAAATGTCAGAGTTTACTTCTGATTTAGAGACTGTAACAGTTTCTGCTGAGGCAATACGAACAACAGAAGCTGCCTTGATGAGTGTCAAAAGAAATTCCGCGAATCTTCTTGACGGGATTTCAAATGCCACCTTCCGCCAAATCGGGGATGGTGACGCAGCCGCAGCTATCAAAAGAGTAACAGGAGTTTCAGTTGAAGGTGGGAAATATGTTTATATCAGAGGTTTGGGGGACAGATATACCAAAACCATCCTCAATGGAGTTGAAGTACCTGGTCTAGATCCTGATAGGAACACCATACAAATGGATATTTTTCCAACGAACGTGATCGATAATATCATTGTGTCCAAATCATTTACTGCTGAATTGCCTGCGGATTTTACAGGAGGAATAGTGAATATTGAAACTAAGGATTTTCCCGAAGAAAAAACCCAAGTAGTCAGTTTCACGGGCGGATATAATCCAAATATGCATTTTAAGAATAATTCTTTAGCAATAGCAGGTGGAAGTAAAGATTGGTTGGGATTTGATGATGGGACAAGGACCATACCTACGCAGGGAATTGATGATATTCCACAGTTTGCAGAAGTTGTGGGTAACCCAAATTCAGAAAGAGGTCAGCTTTTCCAAACCATTTTAAGAGACTTTAATCCAACCTTGGGCGGAACTGCAAAAACCAGTCCTATGGATTTTGCAATGGGTTATTCCATTGGTGACCAGTTTAACATCAAAAACAAGAAATTTGGATATAACCTTGCCTTCACATATAGAAATGAAACCCAGTTTTTTCAGGATGCTGAATTCAATTTATATGGTAAGCCAAGAGATGCTTCTGATACTGAATTAGAGGCTTTGGAAAAATCGAAAGGAAATTACACTGCAAACAGCGTTTTGCTGGGTGGAATAGCAGGGATTGCTTATAAGTCTGATTTCACCAAAATCAAATTGAACTTTCTAAGGCTGCAAAGTGGAGAGTCAAAAGTGGGCCAATTCAATTTCGTGAATACAAACCTAGGTGCAGAATTCGAAGCTGATCAATATAATATCGAATACAGCGAAAAGTCAATGATGAACCTTTTGCTTACAGGATCACACTATACAAAAAACAGAAAGTGGCAATTCGATTGGAAAGTGTCACCTACGAAATCCACTATTGAAGATCCGGATGTGAGAATAACCAGATTCAGGGTCCCTGAAAATACAATCGGGACGGAAGTAGGATTGCCTACCCGAATTTGGAGAAATTTGGAAGAAGAAAATCTTTTTGGAAATTTTGATATCTCAAAGGATTACCTGATGGCAGGAAGAGCAGCAAAAATAAGATTTGGAGCTGCCTATGTATATAAAAACAGGGATTTTTTGATAGAGGATTTTCAATTCAATACCGGAAATACTGTTTTTGATGGTGACCCCAACCGTGTTTTGCTCGAGGAAAACCTCTTTTCATCAACCAATAGAAACGGTATCAGATATGATCCCACATTTATTCCGATCAATCCAAATCAATTCAATGCCAATCTGAATAATAAAGCAGGCTATGTTTCCACCGAATTTAACCCTTTCACCAATTTAAGGGCGATTGTAGGTCTGAGAGTTGAGAAATATGAGCAGTTTTATACCGGAACCAACCAAACAAATACAATAGTATTTGATAATGAGAAAGTCTTGGATGATCTGGATTTCTTCCCAACTGTAAATTTGGTTCAATCTGTGGGAACCAATCAAAACATCCGTTTAGCTGCATCCAGGACAATCGCCAGACCATCTTTCAAAGAGCTTTCATTTGCTGAGATTTTGGATCCCCTTACCGGAAGGTCATTTGTTGGATCGCTTTTTCCTGAAACAACGAATGGAGGGACTGAGATTCTTTGGGATGGAAACCTTCAAGCAACAAGAATCAATAATCTTGATCTGAGATGGGAAAAATTCCTGCAACGTAGCGAGATTATATCAGGAAGTGTATTTTATAAAACTTTTGATAATCCTATTGAAATGGTCCAATTCCTGTCAGACCCTGGAGCTTTTCAGCCTAGAAATGTTGGAGATGGAACTGTTCTTGGGGTTGAATTGGAAGTTAGAAAATCACTTTCCATGTTTTCACCAAAGTTGGAAAACTTCTTTTTCAATACAAACCTGACTTTTGTAGAGTCATCCATTGATATGGCTGAGTCAGAATTCAGATCCAGAGAGTTGACAGCCAGAGAAGGTGAAGTTGTAGGAAGGACCAGACAAATGGCAGGTCAAGCCCCATATATCATCAATTTTGGGTTTTCATATAATAGTATGGTATCCGGATTAGAGGCAGGAGTATTCTATAACGTACAGGGACCTACCCTTACTTTTGTGGGATTTGGCAATAGAACAGATACTTACACTGTTCCATTCCACTCTCTTAATCTGAACATTAACAAGACATGGGGAAAAAATGATAGGATCCAAACCACTTTTAATGTTACCAACCTATTGGATGATTTAAGACAGGAGACCTTTAGAATGTATGGTGCAGAAGATGAAATATTTACCAGTTTCAGACCAGGAAGAAGAATAGCACTTCGTTTTAGATATACTATTTGGTAATCAAATATTTAGTAAAACTTTAAAATTTTTAACCTCCGCCGAGAAAGCGGAGGTTTTTTTTTGTTTTAATATTAATTAAATGTTAATTTAGCTTAACAATTTATTAACATTGAGACATGAAGCGGTTAATTTTCTTTTTTTTGATGCTACAATTATCCATTCCCGGATATGTATTAGCATTGGATTCAAAGGAAGATTTGGATTTTTCATCTAAAGAATTTATTGATCATTGGGGAACTGTCAGTCCAAAATTCCAAAAATTGAAGAAAAAAATTGAAAAAGATTTTCAAAGGTTTGAGAAAAGCGAGGAATTTTTAAGGAGGCTGTTTTATAGGAGCCAATTGCATCTTTTATACGATTATAACCAATATGCTTCTATAAATGAACTTATTGAAACAGGTAAATTTGACTGTGTCAGTGGATCTTTACTTATGGCATCATTTTTAGACTATTATGAATTTGATTATGAAATCATCGAAACATCCTACCATGTTTTTATAAAAGTCAGATTAGCTAATCAATTGATTGTTCTTGAATCTACGGATGAAAACGGTTATCTCACGCATGAGGAAGAGGTTACGGCCTATCTGAAAAATGTGGAGAAAGATTCTAAGCAATCCAATTTATACCTTGATCCAAAAGATATCCCAATAAAAAGCCTGATTCAGCCATCTATTTACAGGGCAATAAATATTAGACAGTTAAAGGGACTTGAATATTTCAATAGGGCTATTTTTTTAAACAATCAAGCTGCTTACAATTTGGCTTATGAAAAAGCCAAGGCAGCAGAAATTTTATATCCCTCAGAGCGGATTGTTGTCCTCAGAAGATTACTTGAACAGCAATTGGTTTTAGCTCAAAACTAAAGCCAATTTCATTTTGTCAAAGGAATCTGAGTTCATTGAACGAATACTTTTTGAAAACCCGACATCCACTTTCTCTTGATTTGCACTTTATATTTTAAGTGATTATTAGTAAAATCTGGTCTTAAGGTTCAAGCCTTGTCCAATATTTGATAAAAAAATGCTCATTTTAACCAAAAAATACCGTAAACAGGGTATTTTTTGGTAATTCCCTAAGGCGTAAATTTGAATTAACAATAAGGTATTTTTTTCACGGTTTTTTGATAAAAATATAGGGGATAATAAATTTCATTTTTTATCCCCAATTTTTTTGTCAATACCTGAATCCTACTTTTACTCCACCATACCAGTTAATCCCGGGAGCAGGTTGGAAAAATCTATTGGCAAATGCGTTTAGGTCATTTCCCAGACTATAATCTTCATCAAGAAGATTGTCAACTCCACCATAGGCCTCAAAATCCCATTTGCTCCCCACTGTATTTCTCCAACCAAATCGGCCCCCCACGAGATTATATGGATCTTGAAATACCGTGTTGGCATCATTCAGAGGTATCCTATCTACGAATTGGTGTGTAACATTGAAATAGAAACCCAATTTGGTTTTAATATCAAGTAGATTGACCAGAATATTTGGTGAAACTCCGGTAAGTTGATTTCCCGAAAAATCATTTCCTCCACTTTCAAAATCTGAAAAGCGAAAATAATGACCGGTAAATGCGTGATTGAGTTTGACTTCCTGAACCAAGGTGCTTTGGCTTCTGAAAAGGGCATAGTCTAAATTGACTTCCAGACCTTTTTGATCCGTTTGTCCGGCATTTCTAAAAAGCACCACACCCTCTGGATTGGTAAATGTGGTGATAGTCTGGTCCAGTTTAAAATAGAACGCAGCAACATCAATATTGAGAATTCCGAATGTACCTCTGTATCCCAATTCATAATTCACTCCCCTTTCAGCTTCCAGATCCAGATTAATACTTCCCTCATTTGTCCTCACCTCGGCTATGGTCGGAGGAGAAAAACCTGAACTGATACTACCGTGAACTCCCGAACTGTTATTGATTTTGTATACCAATGCCAATCTTGGAATAATGTTAGGATCAAAAACCTTGGAATTGGACGAAGGGTCATTTCGCGAAGCGTCCACAGTTCTATTGATATCATACCTTCCGAAATTTTGACTTAGCCCGAGCGTCATTAAGACTTTTTGCGTCCATTCTATTTCAATTTGCTGAAACAAAAAAGCCTGAGTTGTTACCAAATCATCACTGAACCTTATGGTATCTGCCTGCCCCTGACGGTTCCCGAAATTTTGGGCCAATGTTTTTCCATATTGATATTCCCCGCCTGCGACTATCTGAACAGGAATTTTGCCCCATGTATCTTTATAAGAAAATTTGGAACGTCCCCCATAGCTGAATGCTGTTTCTTTTTTATAGTCCAATATAAATGGGTTTTCAAAGTCCGTAGTGTTGACGTAGACTGCCGTGGAATTATTCCATTTTTCTCCTAGATCAATTTTATGTGAAAAGGTTCCATACAGCGTTTTTTGTGCAATAGAACTGTTCTGGGCAACAGACCCCGGTCGCGCTTGCGTTCTGTCCTCATCAACCTGTGCTTGATTAAGTGCTCCCGGAATCTGATAAAACAAGTCTGAATAGAGAATCTGTGTGGATAGGGATTGCTTCTCACTTGGGTTGGCGTGCAATGCAAGTTGGAAAACTTTCCTGTCCAAGGCGTTGTGCTCTCTATAGCCATCAGATTTTTGATGCACGTATGAGGCATTGATTCCCCCCTTTTCTATTTTCTGATCTATTCCCAACCGGTATCTTAATAACCCAAAATCTCCTATACCCAAATCGGAGGAAAAACAATTTTCAGAAACTGTTTTTCTGCTCTCCAGGCTAATTACGCCTCCGTTTCCTGCCCCATAAATACTGCCTGCAGGGCCTTTGATTATTTCTGTATTTTGGATATTGGAAAGATCCAGAATATTCAATGCAGTGGTTCCATCAGGAGAGGTAAAAGGTATGTCGTTCCAATAAACTTTCACATTCCGAACCCCGAAAGGAGATCTTAATGAACTGCCCCTGATAGACACCCTATAACTGCCCGGTGCCCTTTCTTCCACACGAATACCGGGTTTGGTATTAAAAGCACTCAATACTGAGTTTTCATTGAACCTGTATAATTCATGTTCAAAGATTTTACTGATTGACCCGGCTTGGTGAACAAGACTACGTTCTGATTCAAATCCAACCACCACCACTTCATTGAGCGAACTGAGGGCAGGCACCAATTCTACAGAAAGATTTTCATCAGGCTGAACTAAAATTGAAAGACTTTCATAGGAAATATGTGAAAAAACAAGCAGTGTGGGATTAATTATGTTTAGGGATATTTCACCGCTGGAATCAGAGATCTGATTACTTTGACCCTGAATTTTTACAACTACTCCAGGGATTGGCTTTTTGGTAAGCTTATCTACAACTGCAAGTTGGTTTTGTCCATGTGTTACAATAGGAAGCAAAAGGATGAAAATCCAAAGGGTTAATTTCATACTGAAATATATAAGATTTGAAAAGGCTAACAAAGCAGCATTTTATGAAAGGAGAAAGGATGCAAAAGAACGTGAATTTCTATCTTTTCTTACTGATTTTGATGGGCTCAATTCAACATCATTCTCTACAGATTTTAATATTCATTTAGACGAAAATTCAGTTCACTCCACCATTTTACACCACTTAATTGATTTTATTATCTTGTTCAACTATTAATTCCGCCAGAAAAGATGCAAAAGGGCCTATGTTTCCTTGAGTACTCGCGACTTCCAATGCACTCATATATTCATTTCTTTTTGCCAATGGTATTATCAACCAAGGATATCCTCCCGAAGCCATAAACAAGTTCATCAAAAAGCGGGCAATCCGACCATTGCCATCAATGTAGGGATGGATATATACGAAAATGAAATGACCTAATACCACACGGACTGCTGCATTTGGTTCTTTTGTAAGCAGGTCAAAAAATTCATGCATCAAGTCTTTTACTGCGTCGGAATTTGGAGGGACATGTTTGGACCTCCTTATGTAAACAGGCTGATTTCTATACCCTGCTAAATCAGAAGCTTTAATAATGCCAGCTGTGACACTTGGTGAAAAAAGCGCTCTGTACCAATTTTGATGTTGCTGATCTGCGATGGTTCCTGAATTTTCTTCTTTCAGTACAGCTTCGACTCCTTTTTTGACCAGTTGAAATGCCTCCCAATAGCCTTTTGCAGCTAGTGCATCCCTCTGTTGTCGATCGCTATCATTTTGTTCAGGTTGCCATTGTCCGCTCCTTATTTTTTCTATTAATTCCTCCGAGACACGGTAGCCCTCAATGGATAGGGAATTGTAGGCGTCATTCACGAAATTATCAGAAACCAGTTTAAGGTAGTGTTCTATGTCTTTTGGCTGTCCAGGGTCAGAGGGAAAAATTTTAATGATTGGCTCCCTCATTGAATGCCACATTAGCCGCATTCGGTTTACGAAAGGAGATATTTGACGGGGTGGGATAGAAAAGGGACTTGGATCTTGAAAGGGGTCATTCTCGCTAACTTGATAGCCTGCTGAGCGCATACCGGAAAGAATGTCATGTGCAATTCTTTCTCTTCCTATATTTCGGAAAGCACCTGCAATTCTTCCTGCAACCACACTATGTCCACCTTCTAATAGGATTTGTAAAATTTCCGATGCATCCCGAAAAGTTGCTAATGCTGTGCGTGTCTCAGTTGGATTGTTTCGGTAAAAAGGTTCTGAACAATTTACCAATGCAGATGCCAATGAAAACAGCTTCAGTCCATGACTGTTTTTTTCCACTTCTTTGGAGCTGGCTATTGTTGCTCTGGTTTCAAAAATAGATGTTTCATAAGGCAAGGTTGTGATTTGATTGCGTGCTTGGGGGGACCTGACAAGGAGTTGTCTTGGAACAGTCAAATTTCCAGCATGCAAAATTACAGACTGTTCAGGCGAAAGGCTCCAGTTATCACCAAACCGTTCTTGCAAATAGGCTGCTATGAAATCCCAAAAAGAAGTAAACCATGAGGTGCTTTCACCAGTAGTTTCGTCAGGTCTTGTTGTGATGTACCACCCACGAATTATTTCCTTCAGAAACCCTGCTTTTATTAAACGTTCTCTATGGGTACGAGTCAAATCAGATGATTTTATTGCCACAGTTCCTGTTCCATGTATATCTTTCAAAATATCGAGAGATTCAGCAAGTTTTTCTGAAGGTGTTGCCATGAATTTCCTTTTCAACAAATATAGGTTTTAGCTTTTAATGTTTTACTATTTTTAGCTTTTAATGTTCTACTTTATTTAGCTTTTAATGTTGTTTATATTGATAAGAATTGATAAGTCCTAAATTATTCAAAATCAGAAGTACCAGGTACGGGGAATCAAATAAAAAGTGAAATGAATTTTTACATCCATGAATGTGGCAAAGAAACTTAACAATTATCGATATAAAACAAAAAAAGCCGCCTTTTGAGCGACTTTTAAGTACCAGGAGCGGGAATCGAACCCGCACGGCCGTGAAGCCACAAGATTTTAAGTCTTGCGTGTCTACCTATTCCACCATCCCGGCTTACTCTACTGCTAGAGTATATTTTACTTTTAAACAGCAAAGCCCTTTTTCAAGGGCTTTTTGAGCGAGAGACGAGATTCGAACTCGCGACCCCGACCTTGGCAAGGTCGTGCTCTACCAGCTGAGCTACTCTCGCATTCATTATTTCAATTTGCGGTTGAGATCTACCTCCCGATAGCTATCATGGATGAACTACTCTCGCATTTTTCATTAAATCAAGCCGATGACCTTACATCTTCGTCTTTTGTGTGTGCAAAGGTAAAGCAGTTTTTGAAATATGCAAAAAGCAACCATCAAAAAATTTGTTTATTCCCATGACTCAGATTTTCCAAATTGATAATCAGTCCATTAATCAAAATAGATTGGGCAAGTTAATTTTCAAATTGTCAACAAAGCGAACAAAAGACTAACCAGATAATTTTATTCCAAATCGATTTTGGATTGTTTTGCTACTCACTTCTCCAATTTTTTCTTGATCTCATTGAGTTTTATCAAGGCCTCGATAGGTGAAATGGTATTGATATCTATATTTTCCAACATTTCCTGGGTTTCCTTGAATTTTGGATCCAAATCAAATAGACTGAGCTGGTAATTATTCTTGGGCATATCTTTGATCTTATCTTTGGAAGCATTCATTGCCTTATCTTTTTCAAGATGCCCCATGATTTCAGAGGCCCTGAGTACGATAGGATTGGGCATTCCAGCCATCTGGGCTACATGTATACCAAAACTATGTTCACTTCCACCTTCTTTTAATTTTCTCATGAATATCACTTTGTTTCCGACTTCCTTAACAGATACATTGAAGTTTTTGATTTTAGGAAAATCATCAGCCAATTGATTGAGTTCATGATAATGGGTGGCAAAAAGTGTTTTTGCCCTGAATTTGGGATGGTTGTGCAAAAATTCTACAATAGACCAAGCTATGGAGATCCCATCATAAGTGGAAGTCCCCCGCCCGATTTCATCCATCAATACCAAACTCCGATCAGATAGGTTGTTTAAGATACTGGCAGTTTCTGTCATTTCCACCATAAATGTGGATTCTCCCTTGGCAAGATTATCTGATGCACCTACTCGGGTAAAGACTTTGTCAATGATACCTATTCTGGCATAGGAGGCCGGAACAAAACTTCCCATTTGTGCCATAAGGACTATCAGGGCAGTTTGCCTCAACAAAGCTGATTTACCGGCCATATTAGGACCTGTAATGATGATAATCTGTTGGCTTTGGTTGTCAAGGTAGATATCATTGGGAACATAATGCTCTCCCACAGGCAGTTGCTTCTCAATTACAGCATGTCTTCCATCTTTGATTTCAAGGGAATCAGTATCTGCAATCTTAGGTTTACAATAATTATTATTTTTTGCAACAAAGGCGAATGATAAAAGGCAATCAACAGTAGCCAAGACCCGAGCGTTTTGTTGGATTTGGGAGACATATTCAGCTGCATCCTGCACCAATGCCATAAAATACTTTTGCTCTATGGCAATCATACGTTCTTCTGCGTTCAGAATTTTTTCCTCATATTCTTTCAGTTCCGGAGTGATATACCTTTCCGCATTGACCAGGGTTTGTTTTCTGATCCATTCCAGTGGGACTTTGTCCTTATGGGAATTGGTCACTTCGAGATAATACCCAAAGACTTTATTGAAAGCTACCTTTAATGAAGAAATACCAGTTCGCTGAACTTCCCGCTGCTGCATGGAGATGAGAAAATCTTTACCGGTATTGGCCAATCCTCTGTATTCGTCAAGATCAGCATCTACGCCTGATTTTATAATTCCGCCCTGATGGATAAGCATAGGAGCATCCTCCTGTAATTCCCGATCTATTTTTTCAAGAAGGAATTGACAAGCATTGATCCGGTCAGCAAGTTTTTTGAGCGATTCACTTTTAGAAGATTCAAGTGCCGTCTTGATGGGAACAGTAATTTTAAGCGCTTTTTTGAGCTGATTCATTTCCCTTGGATTGATCCTTCCCACCGCTACTTTTGAGATCAGTCTCTCCAAATCACCTATTTGTTTAAGATTAGCGAGAATACCTTCCCTGAGTTCTTCTTCTTCAAAAAAGTATTCCACTACCCGAAGTCTTTCTTCGATGAGTTCCTTTTCTTTGAGAGGCAGGACAAGCCATTTTCTCATCATCCTTGAACCCATAGGGGTCACAGTTTGGTCGAGGATATTGATTAATGGTATTCCCCCTTCTTGCTGAGGGTATACCAATTCCAGGTTGCGGATTGTGAACTTGTCCAACCACACATATTTTTCCTCTGCAATCCGGGAAATGGAAGAAATATGCCTGACTTCATTGTGTTCTGTCTCTTCGAGATAATACAAAACTGCACCTGCTGCCACTATGCCATATTCAAGGTTCTCAATGGCGAAACCTTTCAAATTATTGGTTTCAAAATGTTTGGTGAGTTTTTCGTAAGTATAGTCATATTGGAATACCCAATCTTCACAGTGAAAGGTGCTATATTGGTCTTTCAGCAACTCCTGTGCCCTTGATTTGTTAGATTTGGAATAGATTACCTCCGATGGGCTAAAACTCTGCAAAAGCTTCTCAATATAAGGCTGTAAACCTTCGGCACACATAAATTCACCGGTGGACAAATCCAAAAAAGCAATTCCCAGTACTTCCTTGCCAAAATAAATTGAGGCCAGGTAATTGTTTTTTCTTTTGTCGAGAACGTTATCATTGAATGAAAGTCCTGGCGTCACCAATTCGGTGACCCCTCTTTTCACTATTCCTTTGACTTCTTTCGGGTCTTCCAATTGATCACAAATGGCAACCCTGTTTCCGGCCCTGACAAGCTTTGGAAGATAGGTGTCAAGAGAATGGTGCGGAAATCCGGCCAATTCAATATGTGAAGCTGCGCCATTGGCTCTTTTGGTCAGAACGATATCCAATACCTTGGAAGCAACCACGGCATCTTCACCGAAGGTCTCATAAAAATCCCCAACCCTAAAAAGCAACAATGCCCCAGGATGTTTGGCTTTGATGGCATTGTATTGTTTCATCAAGGGAGTTTCTTTCACTTCCTTTTCCTTCACTTTGGCCATTTTGTCCCCTTATTAAATCTTTATGTTAATTTTGAATTCATTGAAAGCCTGAAATTAAAAGATATCGAAAGGGAAACAAAACCACATGAGAAAATTAAACATGGATGAACTCAACCGGCTATCGGTGGAGGAATTTAAAGAAGTCAGAAAATCTCCTATAGTTATCGTTTTGGATAATGTAAGAAGCCTCAATAATGTGGGTTCAGCCTTCAGAACTTCCGATGCTTTTCTGGTTGAAAAGATTCTCCTCTGCGGGATTACTGGTCAACCTCCCCACAAAGAAATCCAAAAGACGGCCTTAGGGGCAACGGAGTCAGTTTCATGGAGATATTTTGCCTCCACAAAGGAGGCCATAGATTATCTGAAATCAGATGGATATTTGATTTGCGCATTTGAACAAGTAGATCAAAGCACAAATTTGAATGAATTTATTCCTGACAAAGATTTGAAATATGCACTGGTTTTTGGCAATGAGGTCTTTGGAGTAGAAGAAGAAGTGATCAAACTGAGTGATCATATTATTGAAATCCCGCAGCTTGGCACCAAGCACTCTCTTAATATTTCCGTGTCAATGGGTATAGCAATTTGGGATTTCGCTGTTAAAATGAATATTTTGAAGTAATACCATAAAAAAAAGAGGCCACTCAGCCTCTTTTTTCATTTGAAGTTTATAGGTATTTGCATTTAATCTTCTTTGAATTTGTCCACGATATATAAAAACAAATTAAAGGAAAGCGTGGACATTCCCTCTTTTCTCATTTCTTTCTCCCCTCCTTCTTTATAGATAGAAGGTTCTTTCTTTACAGGATTTAAATTATTTGACTGTTGAATATTGCGAGCAGGAGCAACTGATTGTTTTTGAAAATTTTCTGTCTTTGGTTCCAAAGCGCTTGATTCAGAATTTTCGAAATGGTTCGGAGCGTCAATATTCCGTGGCATATCCGGGATATTTCTGTCCCTTTCATTTTGTGCAAAAGAAGCAAAACTCAAAAAAAGACAAAACAATCCTAAAAATGGTAATGATTTGATGCCCTTTGAAGAAATTTTGGTTGATTTAATCATTTGCGATATAGGTCTATTAGGTATAACTGAAAATTTTCAGCTAAGTTTCCAAAGTTATAAAAAATTTATATCAATGCAAACGATTGACTTCAATGATTTCACTAAAGTTGACATCAGAATAGGGACGATAATTCGTGCCGAAATTTTCGAAAAAACCAGAAAACCTGCCTTTAAACTTTGGATAGATTTGGGTCAGTTGGGGGTAAAAAAATCTTCTGCCCAAATCAGAGATTTATACTCTCCTGAAGAACTGAAAGGTAAGCAAGTTATCTGTGTTTGTAATTTTGCTCCCAAGCAAATCGCGGATTTTATGTCAGAGGTTTTGGTCACAGGTTTTGATGACGGTACCGGACAGGTAGTACTTGCCACTTCAGACCAAATTGTCCCGAATGGATCAAAACTCCATTAGATGCCTATATTTGGATTTTCAGCCCATTTTCTGTCAGTTCAGATTGGAATATTTTGAGGTCAGGACAACTTCCTGAAGTAACCTGACCTGTTCTCAGGTCAAATCTATATTCGTGCAAATGGCACACGACCTCTTGCATACCATTGATAAAACCTTGGTTCAAGGAAGCCTTTCTGTGAGGGCAAAGAGTTTCAAAAACAAAAAATTCTTCTCCATCTCTTGTCACACATACTTTGGTAGCTCCTAGTTGAACTGTTTTGATTTTTTTATTAGGGATAAGTTCCAATACCTGTTCTTTATTATCTCCTAGTACAAAGGTTTTCATAAGCGAATAGAAAATGGTAAATTCGAGCATAAACCTAACATAAACTCCTTATGAAAAAAATATTGGTATTGCTATTCATGATGTTGCCCGGGTTGTCATTTGCACAATCTATTGAAGGAGCATGGAAAATGACCCATCAAAATGGAAAAGCGATGATAAATGAAGAATATATAAAAATTTATCAGGATGGTTATTTTTCTTTTGGAGCAAAAGAAGTAGGCACTAATAAATTTGTTGGTGCTGGGGGCGGTGAATTTTTGCTGAATGGAAATGTTTACCAGGAAATTCTTGATTTCTTTACCATGAAACCTGAATCTGTGGGAGAAACAACCGTGTTTAATATGGACATGGGAGATAATAAAATGGTGATTTCTGCTGAAATTCAGGGACAGACATTGGTTGAAATTTGGGAAAAGGTAAGTGAAAAGAAAGACGACCTGACTGCCAATTGGGTATTTACAGGAAGAAAAAGGGACGGAGAAATTTCAAGGAGCACCCCCGGAGACAGGAGAACAGTCAAAATACTTAGCGGAGGCAGATTCCAGTGGATTGCATTTAACTCCGGCACAAAGGAATTTATGGGTACTGGCGGAGGAACATATACTGCCGAAAACGGGAAGTATGTAGAAAATATAGAATTCTTCTCAAGAGACGATTCAAGAGTCGGAGCAAGCTTGAGCTTTGATTATGAATTGATAGATGGGGAATGGCATCATACAGGAGTCAGTTCAACCGGAAATCCTATTTATGAAATATGGACCAGGTATAAAGATGCCTACACTCCTGTAAAGTAAAAATAGATCTCTGGATATTTGACAATATGATTGAATCATAAATTCAGAAAATGATGTCCAATGACCGATGAAAGTTATAAGGTTCATTTGAAGCATTAGACTATATTCTGAACTTTGAGGGAAAGTTACTCCTAGGATTGCGTCGATTGATAATAAAATGATCTAATAAATATAACTTCAGCTTTCTCTCGTTTTGGGCAGAAGTCTGAAGTTTTTTTACAAGTTCTCATCGGTCATCGGTCATCGGACATTTTTTAAACCGTCCACGATTAATTTCCGCCAACTTCTCTATGTCTCCAACAATCCACTAAATGGTCATTAACAAGTCCTGTTGCCTGCATATGTGCATAAACTATGGTGCTCCCTAAAAATTTAAATCCCCTTTTTTTGAGATCTTTGGATAATTTGTCAGAAATCTCTGAAGTGGCAGGCACTTGGGAAAGCTCCTTCCATTTATTCTGGATCGGTTTGCCGTCCACAAAATCCCAGATATAATCTGAAAATTTCCCGAATTCGGATTGGATTTCCATAAACCTTTGGGCATTATTGATTGCAGCTCTGATTTTAAGCTGATTTCTAATAATTTTTGGGTCTTGTAAAAGCTCCTGAATATATCCTTCAGGCAGATCTGCCACTATTCTGTAATCAAAATCCGCAAAAGCTTTCCGGTAACCCTCTCTTTTTTTCAATATTGTTGACCAACTCAACCCTGCTTGCGCACTTTCTAAAATCAAAAATTCAAATTGTTTTTGGTCATCAAAAACAGGAACTCCCCATTCTTCATCATGGTATCTGACATATTGCTCGAAGCCCAAACACCAAGGGCAGCGGAATTTAACGGTTTTTTGTTCTGAGGCCATTTCTTTTTTTACCGCAATTTAAGGTTTTATGGGTAGAGGAAAATTGAAATAAGCAATGAAACTATTCCACAGTTTCAAGGAGGGTCCGGAATACGACGAATTTATCCTGAAACTTTATGGATACATCCTCCTGAAGCTTTTGAGCATAATTATTTTGATAATCGATGATTTTCTCCATGGATTCGGCAAAATATTGAACAGAGTAATTTGCACTGCCATCTTCTGATTCATGCAATATTTTGTAGAATCTGTTTTCCAAAAACATTCCTGTGGCAAGCACATCCGGGATATGGGTTTCTTTCATCCAATTAACCCAGTCCAATTCGAATTCTTTTTCAATATTGACAGTTACGTTATATAAAATCATATTATTCTTGTTTTATTTTTATTTTTGTCGCTTTCAAGTAGGAACAAATATAGGTTCATGTTGTTAAATTCAGCATTGTTACTTCCATAATCGTTCACTGAACATGCCTTATAGCAAAACAGAAAATATATCAGTGTTTACAAATCTTCAGAAAATACAGGAAAAAAGAGCCTCTCTTTTTAAATTTATTATTTTCATTTTTCATCTGGTGGGAATCATTGGGATGTCTATTCCGAATTTGAGACCATTTTTTCAAATTATGACACCCTTCCATTTACTGCTAAGTTTGGGGATATTGGTCCTATTTCATTCAGATTGGAATAAATCTTTCAGTTTTTTTGCAATTTCGGCATTCCTTATTGGATATGGATCGGAAGTTTTGGGAGTACATACAGGATTCCCTTTTGGAAACTACCGGTATGGCACTGTTCTGGGCATTCAACTATTTGAAGTGCCGCTTATGATTGGAGTGAATTGGTTGTTGCTGGTTTACCTTACCGGTAATTTATTTTCCAAAAAAATCAAAAATAATTGGTTGGCTGCAGCTTTGGGCGCAGGATTGATGGTAGGGATAGATTTCTTGATTGAACCTGTCGCCATGAAATTGGATTTTTGGTCTTGGGAAATGAATGAAATACCGCTTTCCAATTACATTGGTTGGTTGGCAGTTGGCTATCTGATACATTTGATATTCCGGAAGGCATCATTTCAAAAGGGAAACCCCATTTCATCGTTCCTATTGATCAATCTGATTGCATTCTTTATCATTTTAAATTTTATTGTTTAAATTCTGAAAAACAATCTAAAACATTCCGCATCTTAAAAAGTTAACCTAATGATGTACGCAATTATATTTATAATACTGGGATTTGCTGTAATGGAATTCTCAGGATGGTTCATTCATAAATATATTATGCATGGTCCTTTATGGGGAATCCACAAAACCCATCATGAGCCCTCAAAAACATTTTTCGAACTCAATGATTTGTTTTCATTGATGTTCGGTAGTATTGCAGTTTTATTGATATTTCTGGGAGTTGATAAGTTGGATTATCGCTTTTGGATGGGAGTTGGAATAAGCATTTATGGTATCAGCTACTTCATTATTCATGATGTTCTGGTTCACAGAAGAATCAAATGGTTTGAGAGACCTAAAAGTAAATTCCTGTTGGGAATTTTTCAGGCCCATCAGGCTCATCACGCCACAAACAAAAAAAATGATGCCGTCTCTTTCGGTTTGTTTTGGGTACCAAAGAAATATTTTAAATTAAAAAAATAGTGAGTACTTATTCAATTAAAGATCTCGAGCAGCTTTCAGGAATAAAAGCCCATACTTTGCGAATTTGGGAACAAAGATATAATCTGTTATTGCCGAAAAGAACGGATACCAATATCAGGTTTTATGATGATGCAGACCTAAAGTTGATCCTGAATGTTGCATTGCTCAATGACAATGGATACAAGATCAGCAAGATAGCCGGAATGTCTGGTGTTGAGATGAAAGAGGAAGTCATTAAACTGACAGAAAAAACCCTTACGCATGACGATCAGATAAATGCCCTCACTATCTGCATGGTCGAAATGGATGAGGAAAGGTTCGATAAGGTACTTTCTACCAATATTTTGAAAATCGGGTTTGAGCAGACGATGCTTAATATCATTTATCCTTTCATGTCCAAAATCGGTGTACTTTGGCAAACCGGCGCTATCAATCCTGCTCAGGAACATTTCATTAGTAATCTGATCAGACAAAAACTTATTGTCGCAATAGATGCTCAGATATATAAAGGCGGTGGTAAAAAATTCCTTCTTTATTTACCCGAAGGCGAACATCATGAAATCTCCATTCTTTTTGCTGCTTACCTGATCAAACTGAAAGGCCATAAAGTTATCTATTTGGGGCAGAGTACTCCTGATGATGATCTGGATTCGGTTTATAATTTACATCAACCTGAATACTTAATGACTGTAATTACCACTTCCCCAAGTGCTGAGAATGTTCAGGAATATATTGATGTACTATCTGAAAGATTCAACAATGCAAAGATTATTGTTTCGGGCTATCAAATAGTCGGACAGGATATAAAGTTGCCCAAAAATGTAAAATCCCTGAATTATATACGTCAAGTGAGAGAATACCTTGAAGAGATGGAAGAGGTCACCATTGAAAAGTAAATTCAGTTTTATCTTTTTGAAAAAATATTAGACAAAGTGAAAATTAAGATTTTCACTTTTTTTGTGCCTAATTCGAACTCAAAGCCTTATTTTTCAAAAATTTCAAATATTTTTTATTATCAAGGCTTTATTTTGTTTAATAAAAATGAAAAATAATTAGACAAAATGTTTGCATTTTGTTTAATGAATGTTACATTTGTTTAAACAAAAACAAAAAGCCATGACAACTCTAGAATTCAGTTACTCGCTTAACAAATTATCAAGTTCGCTAAAGCCATTTGCACTTAAGCTTACCAGAGATATGGATGATGCAAATGACTTGCTTCAGGATACCATGGTCAAGGCTTTTACCAATAAAGATAAATTTACAGAAGGCACAAATCTAAAAGCCTGGTTGTATACCATAATGAAAAATACTTTTATCACCAACTATCAAAAAATGGTAAGAAGAGGTACTTTTGTAGATACAACAGATAATTTGCATTATATCAATTCCGGTGACATTTTAATTGAAAACAATGCTTTCGGAGATTTTACAATGGATGATATTTATTCAGCCATTGATGGCCTTGAAGATGTTTATAAAGTTCCCTTTATGATGCATTATAAGGGTTTTAAATATCACGAAATCGCTGAAAAATTAGATATTCCAATTGGAACTGTTAAAAATAGAATACATATTGCCAGAAAGATTTTAAAAGACGATCTGCATGTGTACAGACACAAAAACTAAAATATATGCCCGGTAAAAATGTTGTAGTAATAGGTGCTGGTTTTGCAGGCCTATCAGCAGCAACACATTTGGCACACCTAGGATATCAGGTAACTCTTCTAGAAAAAAATACAACCCCCGGAGGTAGAGCAAGAAAGTTCGAAGCCGAGGGTTTTGTTTTTGATATGGGGCCAAGCTGGTATTGGATGCCTGATGTATTTGATTCCTATTTTGGACATTTTGGAAAAAAGCCATCAGATTATTATAACCTGATAAGGCTTGACCCATCCTATACGGTAATTTTCGGTGAGAACCAATTTGTACCCATACCTGCTAATTTCGAGAAGTTCAGAGATCTGATGGAAAGTATGGAACCCGGTGTAGGACCAAAACTTGATGAGTTTTTGAAACAGGCGGCTTACAAATATAAAGTCGGGATTCAGGACCTGGTATATAGACCAAGCAGATCGATTTTTGAATTTACAAGTCCGGGATTATTGGCAGATGTCATAAGGATGGATGTATTCCAATCCATGTCCAAACATGTTAGAAAATTTTTTAAAGATGAAAATATTATCCGCCTGATGGAATTTCCAGTTATTTTTTTGGGTGAAATGGCCGAAAACATTCCTGCTTTATACAGTCTTATGAATTATGCCGATATCGTTTTAGGAACCTGGTATCCTATGGGCGGCATGCATGAAATTGTCAAAGGAATGGTGACTCTTGCTGAAGAAAAAGGTGTTAAAATACATCTTGGAGCTGATGTGTCACAAATTGAAGTCAGTAACGGTGTGGCCAAAAGAGTGGTATTGAAAAGCGGAGAAAGCTTTGATACGGATATCGTGGTGGCAGGAGCAGATTACCATCATGTAGACAGTCAGTTGCTGACTCCTCAATACAGGAATTATGATGAAAAATACTGGGACAAGCGAGTCATGGCCCCCTCTTCTCTGTTATTTTACTTGGGTGTAGATAAGAAATTGGATAATCTTACCCACCACTGTTTGTTTTTCGATGAACAAATGGGCCCCCATGCAGATGCTATCTATAAAAATCCAAGATGGCCGGAAAGGCCTCTTTTTTATCTATCGGCGGCCTCTATAACAGACCCTTCTGTAGCACCGGAAGGAAAAGAAAATCTGGTAATTTTAATTCCATTGGCACCTGACTTGGAAGATGGAGAAGAAATCAGGGAGAAATATTTTCACATGGTGATGGACAGGTTGGAAAAACTTACAGGGCAAGAGATCAGAAGCCATATTATTTATAAACGTTCCTACGCACATAGTGATTTCAAATCGGACTATAATGCCTTTAAAGGAAATGCCTACGGATTAGCAAATACACTGTTTCAGACAGCAATTCTTAAACCCTCTTTGAAAAGTAAAAAAGTGAAAAACTTATATTACACCGGACAATTAACTGTGCCGGGACCAGGAGTTCCGCCTACATTGATTTCCGGACATGTTGTAGCAAAAGAGGTTGATAAAGATAATAATTAAATAAAAAAATTGTAAATTATGGGGATGGATCCAAAACTGCTCTATGACCAAACTACTTTGGAATGTAGTAAATTGATCACCCAAAAGTATAGCACAAGTTTTACGTTGGGGATCAAAACACTGGATAAGAAGCTACATTTACCAATTTACGCCATTTATGGATTTGTGCGCTATGCAGATGAAATAGTGGACACTTTTCATGACAAAAACAAGAAAGCGCTTCTGGAAGAATTCAAAAAAGATACCTATGAAGCGATTGAAAATGGAATCAGTCTCAATCCTGTCCTTCATGCCTTTCAGCTGATTGTCAACCAATTCAAAATAGATCTTGATCTCATCGAGGCCTTTCTCAAAAGCATGGAAATGGACCTTGATTTCAAAACTTACAATGATTCCAGATACCACGAATATATCTATGGTTCAGCGGAGGTGGTGGGCCTGATGTGTTTAAGGGTCTTTTGTGAAGGGGACCAAAAAATGTACGAAAGCTTAAGAAAGCCTGCCTGTAAATTGGGGTCTGCCTTCCAGAAAGTGAATTTCTTGAGGGATATCAAAAGTGATTTTGAAGAAAGAGGGAGAGTTTATTTTCCTGGAGTTGATTTTAACACTTTTGACAAGTCGGCAAAAATATTGATTGAGGAAGATATACAGCATGATTTTGACGAAGCTTTGGATGGGATCAGGAGATTACCTTTGAGTGCTAAACTTGGGGTAAAAGTGGCCTATTTGTATTATCAGAAGCTATTTGATAAAATCAAAAGACTTCCACCGGAAATTATTACACATCAAAGGGTCAGAATTCCAAATTCAAGAAAAATCTCTCTTTTATTGGGGACCTATTTTGGGACGAAACTCGGTTTAGGTTAATATATGGAAAAGTACCTCTACCTTATACTGAATATTCTCACCATTTCGTATCCTTTAATCCGTTCATTTGAACACAGGGTACAATATGCAAAAAAATGGTATGCCTTGTTCCCAGCAATAATCATTACCGGATTTTTTTTCCTGGTCTGGGATCATTGGTTTACAATCATAGGCGTTTGGGAGTTTAATCCGCGTTATCTCATAGGTATATACATTTTTGAATTGCCTTTGGAAGAATGGCTGTTTTTCCTAACCGTCCCTTTTGCCTGTATATTTATATATGAAGTCCTGAATTATTTTGTGAAAAAAGATATTCTCAGTGGTTTTGCCAAGCCTTTTACATTGGTGCTGATACCATTTTTCTTCCTTATAGGAATCATGAATCTGGACAAATGGTACACTTCGGTTAATTTTCTGGTCGGAAGTGCAACGTTATCTATCCATTATATACTCTTTCAGACCAAATACTTAGGAAGATTTTATTTAGCTTATTTCGTTTCATTGATACCGTTTCTCTTCGTAAATGGGATATTGACCGGATCTTTTATTGATGAACCTGTGGTGATTTATAATAATTTGGAGAATCTTTCCATAAGAATTTTGACCATCCCGATAGAAGATACCGTTTATTCAATGACCTTATTGCTCATGAATCTTAGTATTTATGAACGCATTAAGAATAACAAAACAATTCAGACTGTCAAAAGTTTATAAGGCTATGATGAACCTGCAAGTACATATCGACCAGCATTCCGGTTTCTGTTTTGGAGTAGTCTATGCCATTGAAATGGCAGAAGAGATCCTTGAAGATCAAGGTTATTTATACTGTTTGGGTGATATCGTTCACAATGATGAAGAAGTGAAACGGCTTACCAGCAAAGGATTGAAAATAATCGATCATGAAGAATTAAAGTCCCTTTTCAATGAAAAAGTACTGATCAGAGCGCATGGTGAACCACCCTCTACCTATGAATTGGCCATCAACAACAATCTTACCTTGATCGATGCGAGTTGCCCGGTGGTATTGAAATTGCAGAACCGAATCAAAAATTCATTTGATAAAGATGAAACAATTTATATCTATGGAAAGCATGGCCACGCAGAAGTAATTGGATTATTGGGTCAGACCAGTAATAAGGCAGTCGTCTTTCAGGATATCAGCGAACTTGATTTACCAAACTTGCCTAAAAATTTAACCTTATACAGTCAGACCACAAAAAGTACTGACAAGTTTTATGAAATTACGGATATCCTAAAGGAAAATGGTATAACAGTCAATACGAATGATACCATTTGTAGACAAGTTTCCAATAGAGATAAGGAACTACGGTCCTTTGCCGAAAAGTTTGATAAAATCATTTTTGTCAGCGGTACTAAATCCTCAAATGGAAAAGTTCTTTACAATGTCTGCAAAGAAAAAAATCCAGACACCTATTTTGTTTCCAATCCTGAACAGGTAGACAAAGAATGGTTTAGAATTAACGATACTGTTGGTATCTGTGGTGCTACCTCCACACCCATGTGGTTGATGGAACAGGTGAAAGAAAAAATAGCGACTTTTTAGTCAATCAATTTCTTTTCTACCTTTGCAAAGTGAAATCTTCAAAATATCATAATGATTCAGTCGACCCCAAAGGAGTAATAATTTCCCTAATTATTATTTTTCTATGGTTAGGTTCATTGGTTTTTCTCCTCCAATGGGAATTAAACTGGTCTAATCCAATAACTTACCTTGGCATTTTAATCCAAACCCACCTGTACACGGGCTTATTTATCACAGCCCATGATGCGATGCACGGGATTGTATCCTCAAACAAGAAGCTCAATCATACTATAGGCTGGATTTCGGCAATTTTATTTTCTTATAATTTTTATTGGAGGCTTTTTCCCAAGCATCATGAACATCACCGATATGTTGCTACAGACAAAGACCCTGATTACCATGCGTCTGATAACTTTTTGATTTGGTATTTAAGTTTTATTAAACAGTACGTTTCCATATGGCAGATTCTTTTGATGGCGGTTACATTCAATATCCTTAAACTTTTTTTACCTACTGAAAATCTGATTGTATTTTGGATGGTTCCTGCAATATTGTCCACCCTGCAGCTGTTTTATTTCGGAACTTATCTCCCCCACAAAGGAGAATCGGAAAATAAACACCATTCCAGAAGTCAATCAAAAAATCATCTTTGGGCTTTCATTTCCTGCTATTTTTTTGGATATCATTATGAGCATCATGATTCTCCCGGAACTCCTTGGTGGAGGCTTTGGAAAACCAAAGAATCCCTTGAAAATTAGTAACTATTTTACTGATTTTCAGAAAAGAGAAGTATTCTGATCTGAGTAGGCATTTATTTCGCTGCTGGAAATTTCAGTAGAGAACCTGTTTTTTATTGTTGATTAATTGAGAGTAAAAAATAAAAAAACCCTCCTTGATATCTAAAAGAGGGTTTTTAGGTCAAAATGGCTATTAGGGTTTATTGTACATTGATAAGAGATTCCCTTCTTCTCATTTTCCCGGCAGGCAATCCATACATCATTTTAAATCTTCTGCAGAAGTAAGCAGTGTCTTTATAACCCACTTCTTTTCCGATATCACGGATACTTTTTTTGGAAGTCCTGAGCAATTCTACTGCTGCTTCCATTCTTTGATATTCAATATAATCCTGTGGATTGATTCCGGTGAGCATTTTGAAATATTGACCCACATAATCTTCAGATACATTGGCAACTTTAGCCAGCACCTTATTGGACAGGTCTCCACCTATATTCCTTTTGATATAATTGAAAAGGTCAATCAAGCGGGGATCTTTGAAGTAAGTACTATTCGTGGATAATTCCTCCACAAACAGCCTATTCTTCAGAATATGTCGAACGATCTCAATTACCAATAATTCAGTATGAATCTTGATAACTCTTTCCTTACCGGGGGTATTCTGTTCTGATTCTTTTACGATATCTTCCACAATAGAGGCTATCCTATCATTGAATCGAATCACAAAAGGAGGAATTCCTAGGGAATGGAAAAAATTGACTACATCAAATACTTTTGCTTCAAAATTGATTATAGTCAGACAGTCTTCTTCTAAGCTCTTAATGTCCTTAAAGCTGATAGTTTGAAGGTACTTCCTTTTATTGTCAACAAAACTTTCATTGTTAATATCATTCTTTTTGCCTTGCTGTCCAAAAGAAATGTTTGTTGATCTTCCTGCAGGGATAAATAATATTTCTCCTTCATTCACCAATTCCATTTCATCCGAAAATTTAACAGAACCTTGGTGGAGTAATATAATCGTATTCTCAGTATCATTAAAATTAGTTACTGAAACAGGCTTTTCAATTTTATAATTGTTCCCCTTTAAAAAGCGGACGCCAACAGATTCAATTACCTTATTGTAATATTCCATGATAGATGAAATTAATGTTAAGTCGTAAAAGTATAATAATTTTTGAAAGCTATATATATAAATTCAGTAAATTATTAAATAAAAATAAAAAAAGGTATAAAATATTGATTTTATACCTTTTGAAGTGAGATCAAAATGATTATCTTATTATACTTCTTGATATGACTATTTTTTGAATTTCACTGGTTCCTTCATAAATCTGTGTAATTTTTGCATCACGCATCAATCTTTCCACATGGTATTCTTTCACATAGCCATAACCCCCATGAACTTGTACAGCTTCAATGGTCACGTTCATGGCAACCTCTGATGCATACAATTTTGCCATCGCACTCGCAAAAGCATAATCCTCACCCTGATCTTTGAGCCATGCAGCTTTCAATACCAATAATCTTGCAGCTTCAATCTGTGTAGCCATATCAGCAAGCTTAAATTGTATAGCCTGATGTTGACTGATTGGTTTACCAAAAGCTTTCCTTTCTTTTGAATAAGCCAAAGCCAATTCATATGCTCCAGATGCAATACCCAAGGCTTGTGCTGCGATTCCGATCCTTCCACCGTTCAATGTTTCCATAGCGAAGGTAAATCCAAAACCCTCCTCTCCAATCCTATTTGAAATGGGAACTTTAACATCTGAAAACATGAGAGAATGGGTGTCCGAGCCTCTGATGCCCAATTTATCTTCTTTTTTCCCAATTACAAATCCTTCCCAGTTTTTTTCTACAATAAATGCAGAAATACCTTTATGCCCTTTGGACGCATCTGTCTGTGCGATTACCAAATATATACTGGCCGAATTCCCATTTGTAATCCAGTTTTTTGTTCCATTAAGGATATAATAATCTCCCTTCAATTCCGCATTTGTCTGTTGGGAGGTTGCATCTGAACCTGCCTCAGGCTCTGAAAGACAAAAAGCACCAAGAATTTCTCCCGTTGCCAGACGCTTAAGATATTTTTCCTTTTGTTCTTCGCTTCCGTATTTTTCCAGACCCCAACATACTAGGGAGTTGTTGACGGACATACAAACTGAGGCAGAGGCATCAATTTTTGAAATCTCCTCCATCGCCAATACGTAAGAAATGGTATCCATACCCCCGCCATGGTATTTGGGATCAACCATCATACCCAAAAAACCCAACTCTCCCATTTTCCTTACCTGTTCTGCAGGGAATTTTGCTTCTGTATCTCTTTCGATTACACCCGGTAAAAGTTCTGTTTGGGTAAACTCTCTCGCAGCATCCCTAACGGCTAATTGTTCTTCTGTGTATTCAAAATTCATGGCGAAATAAGGGTTTTAAATTACGGTTTGAAGATACAGCAAAAAAAAATAAGGGACAATTTCTTGCCCCTTAAAGTAAACTCATTTCCTGTATTTCAGTTTCCTTAATCTCTGTTACCAAAGAAGATGAAAATGTAATAGGCCAAGGTTGCCAAAGCTGCCAATGCCGCAACTACATAAGTCATTGCCGCCCATTTAAGTGCATCTTTTGACATAGCGTATTCATCTTGGGTTACTACATTTCTGGTTTTGATCCAAGCCAAAGCCCTATTACTCGCATCGAATTCTACAGGAAGTGTAACTAAGGTAAACAAGGTCATTACACCATAAGAACCAACCACAATATATCCGATCAATTCATAGGGAAGATTCAACATGAAGCCTCCAAGAAGTGAAGCAATCAGAACAATATTCAGGATTTTCCCACTTGCGTTTTGAACAGGTACCATAGCAGACCTCAAATTCAACCAAGTATAAGCAGTAGCATGCTGAACGGCGTGGCCACATTCATGGGAAGCCACGGCAGCGGCGGCAGCATTTCTTCCATAATACACGTCGGGGCTGAGATTTACAGTCCGGTTCATAGGATTATAATGGTCAGTCAGCTGACCATCCACACTGAGAACTTTTACATCATAGATATTATTGTCCGCAAGCATCAGTTCAGCAATTTCTTTACCTGATAAATTGGCTTTAAGGGAAGTTTGAGAATATTTCTTAAACTTACTTTTTAACCTACTGCTGACCACAAAGCCTAAGACAGCGAATAAAACAACAATTAGAATAATCATAGTTTTTTATGTTTGGTAGTTTATTACGAAATTAAGAAGTTTTGGATTCTTTCTTTGCAGTTATTTTAAAGAAAAAAAACAAAGCGATCAATCCTAGAACTATCATGGTCAGTACCTGACTTCCATGGATGATCACCGCAAAGATTTTACCTTCTTCATTGCTTAAACCATACGCCATCAAAATGAAAGCCACTAATGCATGAAAGGTTCCTATACCCCCTTGTACAGGAGCAATCATGCCAATACTACCCATTACCATGACCATGAGCATGGAGCTTAATGACAAACTGGCAGTTGATGGAATAGCCCAAGCCATAAACATCAGCATCAGATAATAGGTAAACCAGATAAAAACCGAACTGCTCCAGAAACCCAATTGATTATCAACCTTTTTAAGGCTTATCACACCATTGACCAAATCCCTTAGAAAATGCCTGATCTTTCTGAACAAATTACTGTCTTTGTATTTTAGGAAAACCAAATAAACAAATATCATAGCTACAATCAATCCCCCAATCAACAAAGGAAGGTATTGAAATATTTTCCCCTTCAGTGAATCCAAAGACACCAAATCACTGAATAACCGAACAAAAAGATCCTTTTCAAGCAAGAAAGCCAAAAATATAATACTGACCATAAACAGCAGGTCAAAGGTCCTTTCCAATATCACAGTTCCAAGAAGCTTGCCCATTTGCCGGTCTTCGGTTTTGGTCAATACGCCACATCTAACCACTTCACCTGCACGGGGAACCAGAAGATTAGCAAGGTAACCTATCATCAATGCCCAGAATGTGTGTATAGTTTTGGTTTTTTCGGATTCTCCGGCATCTATGAGCAACTTCCATCTCCAAGCTCTCACCCAAAAACCAATCAGAGAGACCAAAATCGACAAGCCAAACCAAAATAGGGAGGTATGAGATAATGCTTCAAGCAATGAATCAAAGCTGATATCTTTATATAGAAACCAAAAAATCCAGATGGCTACTATCAAAGAAACCGCCACCTGGATCCATTGTTTTTTTGTAAGCCTCACCTTAGATCAATTTATTGTGGTCATCCGGAAAGATAATCAGAGGTTTATGTTTTTTGGCATCTTCAAAGTCCATGGATGCATAGGAAATAAGAATTACAATATCCCCGACCTGCGCTTTCCTTGCAGCAGGTCCATTGAGACAAACCATACCACTGCCACGTTCTCCCTTAATGACGTATGTTTCAAGCCGCTCACCATTATTGATATTGACTATCTGTACTTTTTCGTTTTCAATAATATTGGCCGCATCCATGAGATCTTCATCTACGGTGATACTTCCTACATAATGTAATTCTGCTTGGGTGATTTTTACTCTATGTATTTTTGATTTTAATACCTGAATATGCATGCAAGGATTTTTTTCGCGAAATTAATCAAATATTGATATGTTGTCTATTAACCTGATATTTCCTATAAAAGCTGCTGTACATATAGCAATTCCCGATTGATCGCTTACTTCCTCTAGAAGTTCGAATCGCTCGGTGGATACCAATTCAAAGTACTCCAATTGCACTCCGGGCTGCTCCTTAAACATCAGATTTATTTTTTCTCGGATAGCTAACCAATTATTGCCCTTTAAAAGTTCATCTTTAGCCTTTAGCAATGCTTTGTATAAAAGGGGGGCTATTGCTCTTTGTTCCAAGGAAAGTCTAAGATTTCTGGAAGACATGGCCAAACCGTCAGCTTCCCTTACAGTGGGAATGATTACAATTTCAGTATTGAAAGAAAGGTCCTCAACCAACCTTCGGACAATCATTACTTGCTGCAAATCTTTCTGCCCAAAATAGACCTGATGGGGTTTAACAATATTTAACAACTTCGAAACTACTATAGCTACCCCATTAAAGTGACCTGGACGGAAAGCTCCCTCTAAAACCCTCTCTATTTTACCGAAATCAAACGAAAGACTGGGTTGAGCGGGGTAAATCTCCTGAATATCAGGGACAAACACCAAATCCACCCCGGTTTGGTCCAATAATTCCAAATCTTTGCTTATAGTGTTGGGGTAATTTTCAAAATCCTCTTTATTGTTAAATTGGGTAGGATTCACGAAAATTGACACTACAACAATATTAGAATTTTGTTTGGCTTTTTTTACTAATTCCAAATGTCCATCATGTAATGCCCCCATAGTAGGCACAAAACCGATAGTAATTTGTTTTTTTTGGAGAATGTTAAGTTCTTGATTTACTTCTTTTTTGGTCCGTAGAAATTTCACGAGTGTTGTACTTTGCGAATGTAAAATAGAGGCAAAACTATGTTAATATTCAGAATAACAATGGATTTACCACTTTTTTTTTGTATCTTTGTGCGTTTATTATCACTCAATAAAACTCAACAAGGTATGTCTAAACTCCGTATTCTCTACGTTGCAAGTGAAATCAATCCATTTCTTCAAACCTCAGAAGTCGCTAATTTCGTAAGGGCATTGCCACAAGCGATGCAGGAAAAAGGAATGGAAATCCGTATTCTTGTTCCAAGATTCGGCTTAATCAATGAAAGAAAAAACAGATTGCATGAAGTAGTAAGGCTTTCAGGGATAAATATTGCTGTAGGAGAGGAAGAAAAGCCCCTGATTATCAAGGTGGCATCAATTCCAAATGCGAAGCTTCAGGTTTATTTCATTGACAACGAAGACTACTTCCAAAGAAAAAGCGTTTTTCATGACAAGCATGAGAAATTCTATGAAGACAATGACGAAAGAGCCATTTTCTTCTGTAAAGGAGTTATTGAAACAGTAAAAAAATTGGGTTGGGCTCCTGATGTTGTCCATTGTAATGATTGGATGACAAGTCTGATTCCAATGTATCTAAAGACAACCTACAAAAACGAACCTTTGTTTAAAGATACAAAATCGGTATTCGCTATTTATAATACCGGATTTACTCATAAATTTGGCGACGATTTGTTGGAGAAAGTGAAAATGGTGGATATTGATGACGCCATTCTTGCACCACTAAAATCAAAAGATTACGAAGGCTTCCTTAAAATCGGAATGGAATACGCCGACGTAGTCATCAAGAGCGAAGAAATTTCAGAAAACCTAAGCAAACTCATTGAAGAGTGCTCTAAAGACAAGAAGTGTGATATTAACAACGAAGAAGAAGACGAACAACTTTTTGAAAGTTATTACAACATCTATACTGACCTCGCCAGCTAAGCTGTTTGTAAGTTTATTTACTATATTTTCAATCACATCTTCCTGCGAAGATCCTTCAAGTATCGGATTGATATTGGATCCTGAAAACAATCAGATTGGGGTTTTCTACCAAGAAATACCCCTATCTGCTTCCGTGGTACTCTGGGATTCCATATCAACCCTCAATACGGGTTTCTTGCTATATGGTAATGAAGAAAGTGATTTTTTTGGAAAGACAGAGGCTACTGGATATTCCCGTTTGTTTTTCAACAGGGATGTAAGGAGGCCAGAACCTAATGCCGTATTAGATTCTGTCAGGTTTAATATCTACATACGCCATGTCCTAGGGGATAACCTTGATTCCCCAAAAACTATCAACATTCATTTACTGCAAGAACAGATCAAAGATCTCAATTATTATAATTTTAATAGCTTAAGCTATGACCCCCAACCTGTAATAAGCACCAAAGTTGATTTTAAAGCAAAGCAAGATACTATAGTGAGTATTTCGGTCAATAATCAATTTGTTGAAGGATTATTCGCGGAAATGAAAGGGGGGGTTGGGTTCAATGATATATTTTCATTTAGGGAATTTTTTCCAGGGGTAGTGTTTAAAGGTGCTGAAAATGAAGATGTTTCATTTAATACTCAAGTTGGTAACAATACCGGTTTCGTTTTCTTTTACAAGAATGAGGGAGATACCATTTCAAGAGCATATCCTATATCCACTGGAATCAATAATAACTTTGCACGTCATTTTAGTCAGATTGTAAATGACCCCACAGGAACTCCTACCGAAGTAGTGCAAAACAAAATGCAAGCTTACAACTTAGGCCACTTTGCAGGAGTAAAATCAGGTTTAGGTATGTTGGTTAAATTAGACATGAGTCCTTTGGATGCATTTTTAGATACATTAGAAAATGTTACATTCAATCAGGTTCGTCTTGAAATGGGTCCATTGGTCAGTAATAAGGTTACTAATCTACCTCCTCAATCTCAGATTATGTACTTTACTAATGAAACAAATCGGATTTTGTTTCGAACTGATAATAATCCAATGGCTGTTCAACAAGACGGAACACCACAAGTTGATCCGGATAGAGGAGAACCTATATATTTACCGCAAAATATTGCTTTATTATTCCATTTAAAAGAGTCAAATACCTTAGCTCAACTAATTACCTCTCATGTAAATGCAATTTACAGGAAAAAGGTTCAAAGAAGAGACTTTCTGTTATATCCTGGAGCTCCACCTAGACCGGGATTTTTTGGGAATGATGATTTCAGAGAGTCCTTAAGGGAATATGTTGTAGATCAGAATACAATCAAATTGAAAATATTCTATTCTAAGGTACGTTCCCTTTAAATCATTAAATTTTGTCAAACTTTCAAAAATCTTCTTGAAGTATTCAACAAATATATTATTTCAATATGTGGTGGAAATAAAAAATAGCTTACATTACCTGATTTCCTCGCCAGAACACCCAAGTTAGTTTAGATAAAAAAGCTCTTTCAAAACCCATTGTTCTTCATTGAAAATGATGGCCTTTTCAGATTTTATCATGTGACCCTTTCAATTTTAAATTAATGTTGTAATTGGTTTTGGCAATATCACTAGCTTTTTCAGCAATTACTGTGGCCTTTTTCCTGACTTCGACAGTCGTCAGTCCCATATTAGTATAAAGTACTGATAAATAATGTTTTATAATTTTTTGATTTTCGATTTGGGTGTCCCGGAGGTTTTTTGAGTACTTTTAGACATGTTTGTCCGCAAGAAGCCCAATAAAAGTGGCAAGATCAGTGTTCAGGTAATTGATAAGATAAAGGGAAGGTATAAGGTTGCCAAAACCATAGGTAGCAGCTCCGACAATGCAGAAGTGGAAGAGCTTGTTTCTTTGGGAGAAGAATGGATCAGGAACTATAAAGGCATTCTTGATATCCCCTTTAACAATGAAGAGCAGGTTGCAGAATCTGTCCTAGAAAGTGTTGAAAACATTACTGTTTCAGGTACAGAACTCCTCTTGGACAACGTATTCAATGATATCGGATTCAATGTAATCCAAGATGATATTTTTAAATGGCTTGTCTATTCCAGAATATGTTTTCCCGCCAGTAAACTGAAGACCTGTGATTACCTTCAGACCTATCATGGCCTTGAGTTTCAGGTTCAGGACCTGTACAGGTATATGGACAAGCTTTACAACAACTACAAAGAGATAATACAGCTGATCAGTTTTGGGCACACCAAGAAAATTCTGGGAGGCAGTATCAATATTGTTTTTTACGATTGCACCACACTTTATTTTGAAGTAGATCAGGAGGATGATCTGCGGAAGACCGGCTTTTCCAAGGAAGGGAAGCATCAGAATCCCCAGATAGTTTTGGGTTTGCTGGTGGGCCTTGAAGGCTATCCCCTGGCATACGAGATTTTTGAGGGCAATAAGTTTGAAGGGCATACCATGATTCCGGTAATAGAGACATTTAGAAAAAAGTACAGTCTGCCCGCCCCGATAGTTGTGGCTGATTCAGGTTTGCTTTCCAAAAGCAATATCAAAGAATTACTCGATAACGGATATGAATTCATTCTTGGGGCACGGCTTAAGTCTTCAGGCAACAATCAAAAAGAAAAAGTATTGGCACTCCGGCTGGAAAACGGAGAGAGTGTTTCGATGGACTGGGAAGAGAGTCTTAGAATGGTTGTGAGCTACTCGGAAAGGCGGGCCGGAAAGGATAGAATCAACAGGGAAAAGGGACTCAAGAAGCTCGAAAAACAGCTAAAGAAAGGAAAACTCAACAAAACCCATATCAACAACAGAGGCTATAACAAATACCTTAAAATGGAAGGTGAGATAAAGATTGCCCTGGATATGGACAAGTTTGAACAGGATGGACAATGGGACGGTCTTAAGGGTTACATCACTAATACAAAGCTTGATAAAGAACAGGTAATCGAGAATTACAACAACCTATGGAAAATAGAAAAGGCCTTCAGAATAACCAAAAATGAAATTAAGGTAAGGCCGGTTTACCATTATAAACAAAGGAGAATAGAAGCCCATATCAGCATAGCATTCGTAGCTTACAAGGTCTACAAAGAGTTGGAAAGACAATTAAATGAAAAAGGAATCAAGCTTTCTCCACAGAAAGCAATCGAAATAGCAAAAGGTATTTATACAGTCGAAATCCAACTCAAATCAACCGGGAAAAAGCTAAGGAAGACCCTGTTTTTGAACGAAAGTCAGAAAAAACTGGCAAAAATGTTCGGTTTTTGATTTTGGGTGTCCCAGTGTCGAAGTCAGGAGGAGAACCTATATATTTACCGCAAAATATTGCTTTATTATTCCATTTAAAAGAGTCAAATACCTTAGCTCAACTAATTACCTCTCATGTAAATGCAATTTACAGGAAAAAGGTTCAAAGAAGAGACTTTCTGTTATATCCTGGAGCTCCACCTAGACCGGGATTTTTTGGGAATGATGATTTCAGAGAGTCCTTAAGGGAATATGTTGTAGATCAGAATACAATCAAATTGAAAATATTCTATTCTAAGGTACGTTCCCTTTAAATCATTAAATTTTGTCAAACTTTCAAAAATCTTCTTGAAGTATTCAACAAATATATTATTTCAATATGTGGTGGAAATAAAAAATAGCTTACATTACCTGATTTCCTCGCCAGAACACCCAAGTTAGTTTAGATAAAAAAGCTCTTTCAAAACCCATTGTTCTTCATTGAAAATGATGGCCTTTTCAGATTTTATCATGTGACCCTTTCAATTTTAAATTAATGTTGTAATTGGTTTTGGCAATATCACTAGCTTTTTCAGCAATTACTGTGGCCTTTTTCTCAAAAAACTAATGCTCAAGTTCGTTTTTTTCTTTTTTAGCTGCGAAAGGTGGCTAATATGTTCCTAAATCATTCTTTGCTTCTTGTGGAAAATTAGACTTAACATCAATTAACTTTTAGATACTCTGAATGCTTTTTCGATTTTTCAATGTTTCAGGTTTGTTTCAATCCCTTAACCAACAGGTCATTGAGCCTGGGGGTTTAGGTTGAACTCATGCTTAAAACCACTGTCGGAAATTTCCAAAAATAGCGTGTCGGGAGCCAGTTTTTTTGATTCCTCTGAGAATGGGATCGGGACTGTATAAATGCATGCACCTGACGATTTGCAGATTCTAACTGGAATGGTCATTAAAATCCTCTTTACAATCACCACAGTTAAAATATATAGATTATGGTTAGCAAAAATATCGCTACATGAATAACCGAAGGATTTCACTCTCATTACCAGATATTTATCTATAAGATCTGAAAAGCCGGAATCTTTGAAGGATTTAAAAACAAAATAAAAGCCTCCCAGGGGTGCGTTTTTTCTGCTGAATTTGTAACTTTAATCTCGCTTTTTTTTTGTATCAAAACAATTAAATAAGTGAAAAAAAGCCGAAAAGCCTGAATTCAATTAATTCAGGTACTTTTTCGGCTTTTTTTACAATTCGCTTGGGGATTTAAAGTAATAATTAAACAAGAACCATTTAGGAGTCTTAAAAATTTCATGTTCATTCTTTGCTATTTCTAACATGATGAATTTTTTTCATTATAATTGAAAAAAAACTCTATATTCTATTTTAAATGATTTCAAACAATTTTTTCCATCATCTATTTTGTTGTTTGCTAGTTATCAAAAATTAAATCCAACTACAATGTATTCTTTAAAGGGACTTACATTATTATTTTCCCCAGTAATAGTTAGATCAAAAGCAATCCTTGCCCTTGAATCATCAAAAGATGGAGAACATCCTCCTATCCAGTTTCCATGATGTGGCAAAACAAAATTCCAAGTAATGCTTGTGACATTTGCTCCATTAGAAGTTTTTGTTTGATTATAATAAGTATGATAGTTAGACCAATGCGCCAAAGGTGGTTGAGACGAACACGCTGCCAAAAGATATTCCAAGTCACCTTGAATTTTTAATTCAGTTGTTTTTCTGGTATTCCATCCAAAAAATCCCTGTCTAAAATTCCTTAACCTAACCCCACCACCAGTTATCCTATGTTCATTATATGGTCCATATTCATTATTTAACTCCCTAAATTCAGTATTGAACCAAACATCAGTAGAAGTTCTATATTTACCACTAGCTACAGTACTATTTCTAAAATAATTCGGGATTGTCTTGAAATTTTCTGATTCTTTATCTTTTAGTTCAATACCGTCTTCATAAATCCTATTATTCTTGAACTGAAGTACTTTTCTTCCAACTAAAACCTTCCCTTCAATGTTAATTAGTAATTCTATTCCGGGATATAATACTTCTGCTAAAGGGACAAAACCACCTCCTGGATAAAAATAAAGGAGTTCAATGTATGGTATTACTTTTTGACTATGTATAGGAAGGCTATCATGAACTTTTTCTGGTTGAATATTATATTTCTTAGTAAATTCAAAAAGTTTATCAGATTCCTCATTTTCTAAATCTACTAGATCTTCAAAAAGTAGCTGAAAGCTTTCAAAACCTTTAGTCCTCCGAACAAAATCCATATACTCCTCTATTGTAAGTTTAGAAAAATGGGAAATAACCTCTGAAAGGTCTGCTTCACTTTCGACAGAAAGCATATTATTCTCGACTTTGACCTTAGACAAAATAAAGTCTTCTTGATCCTCAGATAAATTTTTTAAATCAAATTCAGTTTCAGAAATGTTACATCCAAAAATTGAAAATCCAAATAGGATGTAGAAAATAGTTTTTTTCATAGTTTTTTTTTAAATATTTAAATAATAAATTTCTCAAAAGTAACATATTAAATAATATTTTTTAATGTTTTTTCTCTAATTTTTTTAAAAAAAACAAACAAACTTAGATTGAGCCTAATAAATTTCTATTCAGATTGAGGTTTAAAGCATAGTGAGACTTTAAAATTTAAAAAAGTGGATTTATAAGACTGTTTTTGTTGGGTTAAATAAAAAAACCTTACATTTGATTTTTAAAATTTTTACTTATGTGTGGAATTGTTGCTTATGTTGGACGCCAAGAAGCGCTTCCAATTATTATCAAAGGCCTCAAAAGATTGGAATATCGAGGCTATGACAGTGCAGGTGTTGCACTCCTGAATCAAAACGGACTTAGTGTTTACAAAAAGAAAGGAAAAGTCTCAGAATTGGAGAACCATCTCGGGACTTTCGACAGCCTGAATTCTAAAATCGGTATAGGACATACCAGATGGGCTACCCATGGAGAACCCAACGATGTAAATGCCCACCCCCATTATTCTTCCAATGAAAAATTCGCAATGATCCATAATGGGATTATTGAGAATTATGATGTGCTCAAAACTGACCTCTTGAACAAAGGTTATACTTTTCATAGTGAAACCGATTCTGAGGTTTTTATCAAGTTTATTGAAGACATCTATATCAACAATCATATCAGTTTGGAAGAGGCAGTAAGGTTGGCCCTGCATAAAGTGGTCGGAGCCTATGCCATCGTCATCATGAATATTGAAGAGCCTGACACCTTGATTGCAGCTAGAAAAGGTTCACCTTTGGTGATTGGAGTGGGCGAAGATGAGTACTTTTTGGCATCAGATGCTACGCCAATTATAGAATACACCAATCAAGTGGTCTATCTTGATGATTATGAGATTGCTGTTATCCGTGACAACAGGTTACAGATCAAGACCATCGAGAATGTAGAAACCAATCCTTATATCAATCAATTGGAAATGGAATTGGAAGCCATAGAAAAAGGCGGCTATGAACATTTTATGCTGAAAGAAATCAATGAACAACCAAGATCTATCGCAGACTGTATGCGGGGAAGATTGGATGCCAAAAATGGCAGATTGATTCTGGGCGGATTGCGGGATTACATGAACAAGTTCCAAAATGCGGACCGCATCATCATTACGGCCTGTGGTACGTCTTGGCATGCAGGTTTGGTGGCAGAGTATCTCTTTGAAGAATTTGCCAGAATACCTGTGGAAGTAGAATATGCTTCGGAATTCCGGTATAGAAATCCTGTTATCAATGAAAAAGATTTTATCATAGCCATCTCCCAATCGGGAGAAACAGCAGATACATTAGCGGCCATTGAACTTGCAAAATCCAAAGGTGCGACCATTTTTGGAGTCTGTAATGTAGTTGGTTCTTCCATTCCAAGAGCAACACATGCCGGTTCATATACCCATGCCGGACCCGAAATTGGAGTTGCTTCAACAAAAGCATTCACCGCACAAATTTCCGTCCTGACCATGATGGCTCTTAAATTGGGCTACCAAAGAGGAACATTATCGGAATCCAGGTATATGCAATTGCTTAGTGAATTGGAAACTATCCCTTCCAAAGTAGAAAGAGCCTTGAAACTCAATGATAAGGTCAAAGCCATTGCTGCGGAATACAAGGATGCAAGAAATTTCCTGTACTTAGGACGGGGATATAATTTCCCGGTGGCCTTGGAAGGCGCCTTGAAACTGAAAGAGATTTCTTATATCCATGCTGAAGGATATCCTGCTGCTGAAATGAAACATGGACCAATTGCCTTGATAGATGAAGAAATGCCTGTGGTTTTTATTGCTACCAAAGACAGTAGCTACGAAAAAGTTGTCAGCAATATTCAGGAAGTGAAAGCCCGAAAAGGCAAAATCATTGCAGTAGTAACAGAAGGTGACACCACAGTAAGGAACATGGCAGACCATGTAATCGAAATCCCCGAAACGGAAGAGGCTTTTGTGCCATTGATCGCAGTGGTTCCCTTGCAGCAACTCTCTTATCATATTGCCGTCATGAGAGGCTGTAATGTCGATCAGCCCAGGAATTTGGCCAAGTCAGTAACTGTCGAGTAATAGAAAAAACAAGGAAGCCCGCGAAAGATTTTTGCGGGCTTTTTTCATTTCAAACCGGTTCAGTGCTGTAGACCAAAGCATTTTTACTTCTTACCTCCAAAATTCCACTTTCTGTAATTACCCAAGTTTCGTCTGAGGGACCATCCTTTAACCTGAAAATTTTTAAACTGCCCTCTTCGGTTAAAGTCATTTCTGAAATATTGACTGTCCCATCACTCAATTCTTCATTTTTATAATATTTTCCCAAATGATGTTCAATTCTTAATTCCCCGCCGCCATAAGTGGAGGGAATAGTCCACTCACCTATCAAGCCCAATGATTCTGCTTGTTTCCCGGGAATTTCTGCTTTTTCTGTTTCAGTCTTGGATTCTAATTTATCCAATTGATCCGTTTTATCAGGTTCATCTTCTTCCTGTTTACGCTCTGAACAAGAAAACACAAAGGAAAGGAGTATTAAGAACACAAGGCTTTTCATAGCGGATGTTAGGTAAATATTTCATGTTTCAAGCTTAAATTTAACAATTTTACATTCAAAAGAAATATGTGATTTTACACAGTTGGTAAGCTTCAAAGCCAACAACTTTTGCATTTTGTATTAAATTTGATCTCGGGCCTATTTAAAATGGATCTAACAAAGTAATCATGAAAAAAACATATTTATTCTTTCTCTTAATAATTCTTACATCCACAGTTTGCTTTGCCCAAAAAAGTCCAAAGGGTACCGCCGACATTTCCATAGACTACTATCTACCGAATAATTATACCTATAATGAAAAAGTCCCAAGACCTAAGGATGTTTTGGGATTTGAGGTAGGTGAATGGAATGTTGACTACGATCAATTGATCCGGTATTTTGAGAAACTGGCAGAAAGTTCCCCCCGTGTTTCCTTTGAAATTTTTGGTAGATCCTATGAAAAACGCCCACAGGTGATGCTGACAATCACTTCACCTGAAAATCTGTCGAAAATTGATCAAATCAAAAACTCCCGAAAACAACTTCGGGATCCTAATGCCAATTTGGACTATGGTGCTATGCCATTGGTTTTAGCGGCAGGCTATTCTGTTCATGGCAATGAAGCCAGTGGCATCAATTCTTCTCTTTTGGCAGCATACCATTTTGCAGCCGCCAATGAAATTGAAGATGACCTTAAAAACATCATCATTCTTATTGATCCGTCTTTAAATCCCGATGGCTACAGCAGGTATTCTACTTGGGTGAATTCCCATAGGTCCTATAACCTTAACGGAGATCCCAACAACAGGGAATTGGGTGAAGCTTGGCCGGGTGGAAGAGGTAATCATTATTGGTTTGATCTCAATAGGGATTGGTTGTTGGTACAGCATCCAGAGTCCCAAAACCGGGTGGCAAAGTTTCAGGAATGGCTCCCAAATATCTACCTGGACTACCATGAAATGGGCAGTAATTCCACCTTCTTTTTTCAACCGGGAATTCCTTCTAGAGACCATCCGTTGATTCCTAAAAGAACTGTACAGCTTACCGAGAAGATCGCTGCATATCATGCTAAAGCCATGGAGGAGATAGGTTCTTTATATTATGCCAAGGAAAGTTTTGATGAGTATTATTTCGGCTATGGCTCCACCTATCCGGATATTCAGGGTTCCATAGGCATTCTGTTTGAACAGGCTTCTTCAAGGGGACATCTTCAAGAGAGCAATTTTGGTCCTTTGACTTTTGCATTTACCATCAGGAATCAGTTTCGTACCAGTATAAGCTCCTTTGATGCAGCGAGGGAGATGAGGAATGAAATCAATAAATCCATGCATGATTTTTATAAAGAAGCGTTTCAGATGGCAACTGCAGATACCGAAAAAGCAATTATTTTTGGTTCAAAAGAGGATGGTGCGAGAAGCTTTCATTTAGCAGATATGATTCAGCAGCACGCCATAGATGTATATTTATTAAACGAAGATATTACGGTCAATGGGGTTCCCTTTGAAAAAGAGAAGTCTTACATAGTTCCCCTCAATCAGCCCCAATACCGTCTGATCAAATCACTTTTTGAAGTCAGGAATGAATTTCAGGACAGTCTGTTTTATGATGTTTCGGCATGGACTATGCCAATGGCCTTTGATCTGGATTTTATGGCTTTGAGTAGCCGCATTCTGAATTTGGCAAATGTCAGTCTTCTGGAAGAAGATTTTTCGCCTAATTCCGGTAAGGTATTGGGAGAAGAAAACGCTTATGCATACGGCTTCGGCTGGGAGGGCTATTATGCCCCCAAAGCAGCCTATCAATTAATGCAGAAAGGTTATCTGGTCCGAGTGACTAATGAACCAATTATTTTACCTGATAAAACCGAGCTAAAAAGAGGCAGTATCTTGGTGAATATGCCAAGAGAAGAAAAGCATGATTTGAACCTTTTGGAGGATCTGAAAAAAATCGCAGATGAAACCGGATTGCAAATCCATGCCCTAAATACGGGATATACTAGGGGAGTAAATTTAGGTTCACCGCAAATTGATGTGTTGCAAAAACCTGAGGTAGCCTTATTGGTGGGTACTGGAGTGGTGAGTTTGGAAGCAGGTGAAATCTGGCATTTATTGGATCAGAGAATGGACATGCCTATTACCCTGCTTCCGGTAGAAAAGGTCAGGTCTGCAGATTTGAGCAGGTATAATGTTCTCATCATGCCAAATGGCCCATACTCTACATTTGGAAAGGAAGAGGCGGAGAAGATCAAATCCTGGACTTCTGCCGGAGGGACTTTGATAGCAAGAGGAAATGCGCTGACTTGGTTGAACACACAGGAAATGGTAAAATTTGAGTTTAAAAAAGAGGAAAAAGAGGATGAAAAAAAAGTAGTTTATCCCTATGCAGACTTCCCTAAAAATACTGGCGCAAGGTTGACAAGTGGAACAATATTTCATGCCAAGCTCGATAATTCGCATCCCATTGGATATGGATTTACCAAGGAATCCATTCAGACTTTCAGAAACAGCAACTTGTTTTTGGAGACTGCCAAAAATCCGTATTCCAACCCATTGGTTTACACCAACCAACCTTTGGCAAGTGGCTATGTTCATCCCGAAAATCTTGAAAAGATTAAAAACACAGCAGTCATTCAAGTGAAAAAACTGGGCAGTGGCAGGGTGATTGGATTGGTGGACAATCCGAATTTCAGAGCAGTATGGTTCGGAACGAATAAACTTTTCTTGAATTCGGTGTTCTTTGGGCAGATTATTAAATCAGGAACTGCGGATTGATTTAGCATATAACCTGTGAGTGCGCCTACTCCAAGGTTATTTGTAATTGGTATCCGAATTAGCTGGCTTTATTGTTTTAACAATAAAATGATGGAACCACAAAAGTGTAAAAAGAATACAAAAGTAGCTGAATATCAGCTTTTGGTGATATAGTCTTTTGTTCACTTTTGTTTCTTTTGTGGTTCAATTAAAACTCCCTATGTGATTTCTATTATGCCTTTAGCCAAATACCATTGTTTCACATTGTCCCAAAAGCATCAGAGTTAGGTTGAAACTTTAGTAAGTTTAGTGCAAATTCATGCTAAAAAATATTCTTCCTTCACATAATGCAATCTAATTATCTTAGGAGTATTCTCCTCAAAATGACAATGGACGGATTCTTTTACATTTTTTTTGAGTTAACCGAGGTTATCCCCTTATGTGAAAATAGAAAAACCTTCGAGGTTTTAAAAACCTCAAAGGTTAAACCCTCTCTTTCTTGGCTCTCGTTTCTCGCTTCTCGCATCTAATCTCTCACTCAAAAGTCCTCTGATAATCCTTCTTATACACCAAAGGTGTCACCCCCATTCTGTCCTTAAACTGTTTATTGAAATTGGACAAAGTATTGAAACCACACTCATAGCAGATTTCACTGATGTTCAGATCGGCTTCATGAAGCAATTTGCAGGCATGGCTTATCCGGACATCAGAGAGGAATTCTGAAAAAGGCTTATTCATCCTGGAAGTAAAATACCGGCTAAAAGCACTTTCTGTCATATTCCCCAATGCAGCAACTTCTTCCAATAGAATTTTTTGTCTGAAATTTTCCATCACATATTCATACACCTTCCGCATCCGGTCTTTTTCTGATTCCTTATTGTTATTGGTATAACCTGCATGGGTGATGGGTTGGCATTCTTCAGATTCGGAGAGAACCTGTAAAATCTGCAATAGCTTTAAAATGCTTTCAATCCCGCTCAAATGAGCCAATTCCTGCATCATGGGCCTTAATTTCAAATTGGTTTTGCCCAATATTTCCAATCCTCTAAGCGATTTTTCAAGCAATATTTTTACTGTTTCAAATTCTTCTTTGGTATAAATGGCATCACCAAGAAAGCCTTCATTAAAATAAATGACAATTCCATGGGTTTTCAGTTGACTTTCTTTTTCAAAATACATCTGATCATTTCTCCAAAGATGGGGTAAGTTAGGTCCTGTAAATACCATGTCGAATTCCCGAAAGGGCTTCATCTGATCTCCGATAAACCTTGTCCCTTTTCCTTCCAAAACCAAAAACAATTGGTATTCCTGATGGAAGTGCCAGTTTTTATCAAAATAGGGAGCAATCAGCTCCTTCACGATAAAAGCTTTATTCTCCGGAATCCGTGATTTTTGTAGTGCCTGTTTCATATTATAGTCAATTATGTTAAAAAAATAGATGAAAATCAATTTTTATATCAAAATTCAGTCAGAATTGAGCAAAAAACAGTGAGAATTATAATTTGAATTTGATCAACTTGTCCTTCTGAAATATAATTCAATCTTCCCCAAAATGACATTACTCAAAAATCTCCCAAAGCTTTTCGTCTTTTCAATTATTCTTTTGATAGGATGTGAGCAAAAAACAAAGTTCCAGGCACTTTCTGATGGTCCAAGAAGGGCAGAAATCCTGTTTCTTGGTCATGACAGCAAACATCATGATTCAGAAAAGCTTTTGCCCTACTTGGCAAGACCCCTATTTCAAAAAGGCATCAACTTTACCTATACTTCAGATCCAAATGATCTGAATGACGAAAACCTGAGCAATTATGATGGCATTGCGATCTATGCCAACCATAATGAAATCACACCTGTACAGGAGGCGGCTTTAAAAAAATATGTGGAAAGTGGTAAAGGATTTATTCCACTTCACAGTGCCTCATTTTGTTTCCGTAACTCGGATTGGTACGTTTCAGCGGTTGGCGGGCAGTTTAAGTCCCATGGAACGGGTGAATTTTTTGTAGACATAATAGCACCTGAACACCCCATTATGAATGGAGTGAGCACCTTTGAAACTTGGGATGAAACTTATTTGCACAGTAATATAAACCCGGATATGACTGTTCTGATGGAAAGGGAAGAAAACGGTCACCGTGAACCTTGGACATGGATTAGGAATCAGGGAGAAGGAAGGGTGTTTTATACCGCTTATGGACATGATGAGCGTACTTGGTCAAAACCGGAATTCCATACTTTGGTGGCCAACGGCATCCTTTGGGCAATAGGTGAGGATGTGGCAGCACAGGTGGCTTCTTTTGAGATCCCCCAACCAAAATTTGAGGAAGCTGTAATTCCAAATTATGAAAACAGAGACCCTGCTCCAAAATTCCAACATCCTTTATCACCGGAAGAATCAATGAAATTGATACAGATTCCGATTGGATTTGAATTACAGCTATTTGCTTCAGAGCCCGATATTGTCAATCCCATGGCCATGTGCTGGGATGAAAAAGGAAGATTGTATGTCATCGAAACAGAAGATTATCCCAATGAAGTACGAAAAGAAGGGGGCAATGACCGAATCAAGATCCTGGAAGATACCAATGGAGATGGCAAAGCTGATAAAATCACAGTTTTTGCAGAGGGTTTAAATATCCCTACCAGTTTGGTTGCCATCAATGGAGGCATATTGATTTCAATGGCACCTGACTTCATTTTCCTGAAGGACACCGATGGTGATGGCAAAGCAGATGTGCGGGAAGTGGTCATCACAGGTTGGGGCAAAAGTGATACCCACGCCGGACCATCCAATTTGAAATATGGATTTGATAACAAAATATGGGGCGTATTGGGATATTCCGGATTCAAAGGAGAAGTAGATGGAAAACCCTTCACCTTTTCCCAAGGGATTTACAGATTTACTCCGGAAGGAAAAGAATTTGAATTTTTAGGTTCTACCAGTAACAACACTTGGGGTTTAGGTTTCTCAGAAGATTTCAATGTATTTATCTCCACCGCCAATGGACAGCACAGCGCCTATTTGGCCATGAGCAACAACTACGTCCGAAGACCGGTAATTGGCGGCATGAACAATACTGTATTTGGAATAGACAGCCATTACGATATGCCACATCATACCCCGGCCTTGAGGCAGGTGGATTATCATGGAGGTTATACCGCAGCTGCAGGACATAACTTTTACACTGCCAGAAATTTCCCAAAAAATTACTGGAACAGGATCGCTTTTGTGGCCGAACCAACAGGAAGAGTATTACACAATGCCATTATTTTGGAAGAGGGTTCCGGGTTCAAAGAGAAGAATGGGTTCAATATTTTATCCAGTTCAGACGAGTGGTTTTCACCGGTGCATGCAGAAGTAGGTCCTGATGGTGCTTTGTGGGTAGCAGATTGGTACAATTTCATCATTCAGCACAACCCAACTCCCAGAGGATTTGAAAACGGTGCAGGTAATGCTTACATCAATCCTATGCGGGATAATAAACATGGCAGGATATACAGGTTGGTTTATAAAGGTGGCCCTGAACACAAAACCATGGATTTGGATCCGTCCAAAAACAAAGATCTGATTGCAGGATTGAAAAGTGACAACATGTTTTGGAGAATGACCGCACAGCGATTGATTGTGGAAAACCAGAACATAGACATCAAATCTGATCTTTATAAATTGATTGAAAACAGGGATGTTGATGAATTGGGATTGAATACACCTGCCATACACGCCTTATGGACCTTACATGGTTTGGGCCTTTTGGATGGTTCTGATAAGACTTCGATCCAAATCGTAAGCAGAGCTCTAAATCATCCTTCAGCCGGTGTCCGAAAAAATGCTGTGGAAGTATTGCCAAAGACAACAGAAACATTCCAGACCATTCAAGGATCCAAACTTCACAGGGATCCTAATATGAATGTCAGAAAATCCGTATTCCAAACTTTAGCTGACATCCCAACATCTCCCGAAATCAGTAAGTTATTGCATGAGGCCAGTTTGGATGAAAGCAATGCCAAGGACAAGTATTTGCCTCAGGTGATTTTTGCAGGGGTCATGAACCATGCTTCCTATTTTGAACAAAATATCGGAACCCTTTTCCCAATTGATAAACCTGACTCACTTTATACTTTAACAGATAAACTCGCCAAAAGCCTGATCGAAGAGCAATACAACCTGGACAGGCGAGCGGCCATTATTTTCCCGCCTGATGTCAGTGGAAAAGAAATCCGTATCCGGACAGAATTGGCTAAAGGAAATGATGGCATTGAGGGGGTAATCATTGCACAGGGAAATAAAGAAAACGGGTATACACTGTTTGCTAAAGATAATTCCTTGAGTTGGGTAGTAAAACAGAATGGAAAAACCTACAAAATATCCACTCCGAGAAATCTTCCTGATAACCTATTCACTGTTCAGGCCAATTTATTGGAAAATGGGGAAATGAACCTTCTGGTAGATGGAAATCTGATCGGAAAAGCAAAAGCTCCTGCTCTGTTTGAAAAACCTCTTTCTCCGGAAAGAATCAGGGTTGGAAATGACATGCAAAATGAAGATCAGGTTGGGGATTTTGAAGGTGGTTCATGGTTAAGAGGACGCATGGGCCGGGATAGCTATATCAGCCTAAAAGATCCTAATTTGAATCTTGAAGAATTTTTGAGCAGGGAAATGGAAGTGGTACAACCAGCTATTTCCAGGGACAATGCCATTATCATCAAGGTTGGGGTAATTCCCCATGAAATGAAATATAATGTGGCCAGTTTCAAAGTTAAAGCGGGACAACCTGTTATCATTGATTTTGAAAACAAGGATTTCATGCAGCATAACCTGCTGATCGGTAAAATCGGATCCTTGGAAAAAATCGGTAAAGCAGCGGATGAAATGGCAAGAGATCCTAAGGGTATAGAGAAGAATTATATTCCGGAAATTCCTGAGATCATAGTATCTTCTAAACTGGTGGATCCTGATAATATGGAGTCCATCATGTTTATCGCTCCTTCTCAGCCTGGAGAATATCCATTTATTTGTACCGTTCCGGGCCATTGGAGGATTATGAACGGAATTATGATAGTAGAATAAAAAACTTGAAATGCCTTTAGATGTAACATTTGGAGTAAGTACCTGGCTTTGGACTTCTCCTTTTAATAATAAAACAATAGACTTTTTTCCCAAAATAAAAGAAATGGGCTATGATGTGGTGGAAATCCCTGTGGAAGACCCCGCATTGATAGATGTTCAAGAGGTCAAAAAAGCTTTAGATGACAATGGCCTCAAACCGGTGATCTGCGGTGCTTTTGGACCGACCCGTGACCTGACCCACGATGACCCTGCCTTTCATCAGATCTGTTTAGATTATTTGGAGGCCTGTTTTGAAATCAGTTCCCAACTGGGGGCCAAGTTTGTAGCGGGTCCTATGTATTCGGCGGTTGGCAAGGCAAGATTGGTTTCAGATGAACAGCGAAAGATAGAATGGGACAGGGCAGTCACTAACCTTCTTAAAGTCTGCCAAATGGCCGAAAATGCCGGACAGCAGATTGCTTTGGAGTCTTTGAATCGATTTGAGACAGACCTGATCAATACCACCAAAGAATTGATGCAGCTGATCCATGATATCAACCATCCTGCAGCCAAAGTCCTATTGGATGGATTTCATTTGACCATTGAGGAACCTGACTTGGAACAGGCATTCAGGAATGTAGGTGACAAACTCATACATGTGCAGGTATCTGAAAACCACCGTGGCATTCCAGGAACGGGACAAACCAATTGGGATGCTTTTAAACGGGGACTGTGGGCAGTCAATTATTCAGGTGTGATCTCCATAGAAAGTTTCACACCGAATGTCCAGGAACTTGCAGGCGCTGTCTGTATCTGGAAACCCCTAGCCTTGAGTCAGGATGGTTTCGCCTCCCAAGGCCTAGCCTTCCTGAAGGACTGGATTATGGGTAGACAGTTTACGCATTGAGAAGTTTGATGTCGGATGACCGATGACCGATGTCGGATGACCGATGTCAAACGATCAAAATGCGTCGTCATTCTGAGTTTTCAACATTTCGAAAATGTTCAGAATAGGAAATGACATCAAGTTACCCGGTAGGCAGTCGTCATCCTGAGGCACGAAGGATCTCTTGAGGTACAATAACACGGTTGAATTACAGGAAATTAACCCTTTTGGTCAAAATTAACCTTTTCCTGAACCTCGGGAGATGCCCCGAATCCCGATAGCTATCGGGACGGGACAGGCTTTACTTCGTCAGCATGACGTCTGCTCCGATTTATTTTATTGGTAGGCACGAGAGATCTCAAGAGGTTCTAATTATGTTTATTTTACTAAATCAAAAATCTAAAATCTGAATTCTAAACTTAAAAAACCATGACCCAGAAAAAACTCAACATCGCAATCATCGGACTAGGCTTTGGTGCGGAATTTATCCCTATATACCAAAAGCATCCTTTGGCCAATATGTATGCCATCTGTCAGCGTAATGAAGATAAGCTGAATGAAATCGGGGATGCCTTTGGCGTAGATGTCCGATATACCGATTATGATGAACTGCTCAAGGATCCAAACATTGATGCAGTCCATATCAATACCCCGATCCAAGCACACGCCGAACAATCCCTAAAAGCCCTGAGGGCAGGAAAGCATGTGGCCTGCACGGTTCCCATGGCCACCACGGTCGAAGAGTGCCGTCAGATTGTTGAAGCAAGTGAGGAGACCGGGCTTACCTATATGATGATGGAAACGGTGGTTTATTCCAGGGAATTTCTCTTCGTCAAAGAAATGTTTGAAAAGGGAGAATTGGGAAAAATCCAGTTTCTCCGTGCTTCCCACCAACAGGAAATGGCCGGATGGCCGGGATATTGGGAGGGATTGCCGCCGATGCACTATGCGACTCATTGTGTGGGGCCTGTTTTGGCATTGCCAAAAGCTCAGGCAGAATATGTATCCTGTTTTGGTTCTGGTAGGATTGATGAAAACCTGATCGAAAAATACGGTTCGCCATTCGCCATCGAGACCTGTCATATCAAACTGAAGGATTCTGATCTTTCGGCAGAAGTGACCCGTTCCCTGTTCAATACTGCAAGACAGTATCGGGAAAGTTTCGATGTATATGGATCCAAAAAATCCTTTGAATGGACCCTGATCGAGCATGAGGATTCCGTCATCCATACCGGTGAGGTTCCTTCAAAAGTAAAAATCCCTGACTATGCCCACCTCTTACCTGATGAAATCGCTTCTTTCACTACCGCAGGAGTTTACGACTCAGATGACAATCAACATTTGTCCTTTATCCAAGGTGCAGGACATGGAGGAAGCCATCCCCATTTGGTGAATGAATTTCTGTCTGCTCTGACAGAAGGAAGGGCGCCCTATCCAGATGCCAGAGAATCAGCCAATATCACCTGCGTGGGTATCTTGGCCCACGAGTCTGCGATGGCGGGTGGAAAGATTATGAAACTGCCAGAGTTTACTTTGAAGTAAGATATTTCAATACTCACTTAAATCTAATAATCAAACCTTAAATACCACAGCTGGTGCGGTGGTATTTTTATTGGCTATTAATTTTATTAATAAAAAAATAATGACAAAATAAATGATTTAAGCATTTTCTCCCTATATGTTTCATTTTAATATTATTTTCTAAATTATATTTAACAAGTAAATGTATTAAAATGGGAAGAATAATTTATTTGTTAGGAGCAGGTGCAAGTATCAATTGTATTCCTATTGTCGAAAAATTATCAGAAGGTTTTAAAATAATTGCCGAGCGATTGTCTGATGAATTTAATATACCATGGCCTGAAATCTTAGAAGACTCAAAAAGTCTAATTAAAAAAAGAAATGAACTAAAATCGGATATGATTTGGCTTTCAGAAATTTCTAATAATAGAGCCTCAATAGATACAGTCGCAAAATCATATTTTTTGAAGGAGGATTTCGAATCCGTTAAACGATTAAAGATTGCCTTATCTACATATATTTTGTTACAGCAATTATATACTCCATTAGATAAAAGATATGATTTGTTTTTAGCATCTATATTTAAAAAATCTATGTCTGAAATTCCAAAAGAAATAAAAATTCTGTCTTGGAATTACGACAATCAACTGGAATTGGCGTTTAACATTTTTTCTCAGCATCCAGGAAATTTGCAAAATAGGGATTTTCTTAAAATCCTTGACAAATACTCTGAAACGAAAGATTTGAAAAACAATGCTTTTGTATATAAAATAAATGGTTCTGCGGGGATGTCTTTTGAAAAAAAATTAGGTTTAGAAAGAGTTCCAAACGACTTTAATTTACCAAGAATAATTGAAGGACATGAAAGAGAAAAATCTAATTTAAACTTGGAGCCAGGGATCTCATTCGCATGGGAGAATCCCCAGATTTCAGAAAAAAAACTTCATAATATCCTTAGGGATTGCGAAATTTTAGTCACTATAGGATATTCATTCCCTTTCTTTAATCGAGATATTGATAAAACAATTTTTGAGAAGGCTATTTATTTGAAAAAAATTTACATTCAGAATCCACGAGCTTCGGAAATAGAAGAAAAGCTAAAAAACTTAATTAATCCTAATAGAAAAATAAAGTTTGTTCAGGATACGAGCACAAATGAATTTATGATTCCATATGAGCTATAAAGCTCAACTCTGAACAAAAACCAAAGCCATTAAAAAATGAAAATATTTCTAAAAACAATAAATATTGGATGTTTCATTTTGCTAGTTCTAATTCTTCTTGGATTGATAACCAGCAGAGAATATGAAGACGTATTATTTATTGCACCGATTTTTTTTAAGGATATTTTTATTGTTTTTATAGGGCTTTTCTCTGCAATTGTCATTTATTATGCATTAAACCAAACTGAACCTAATCGATTTGGAAAATTTTTTCTATTTGTGGCTTTCGCAATCTTTTCTTTTAGGTTGTCCTATTTGAGTCATCCTATTGTGAAGCTAGATATTCTCTTTAAAAGATTGGTTGAATATTCATACAATGAAGATGATTATAATGAAGCTAAAGGTATTTATGAAGAAAATAATTCTTTGGAATATTTTAATCTTATTAATAAAGAGATTAAGATGTTTAGATCAATTTATAAATTGCAATTCGATTACTTAAAAGAAAGGAATAGATTAAATAATCCTCACTTTGATTCACAGTTTTTATTCTTTTTAATTTTAGGGTTTTTATTGATAGGAATTGGTTTGCTTGAATCTGTTAGTAAGGATAAATCACAATAATTAGAAAAAATCCCTTACTGGTTAAAGATTAACGTTGAATTGCGAGATCGGCAGTAATTTTCCAATCACACCATTTTTATTTCTAAGAATTTGTAATCCAATTTTCCCCGCAGGGGTATTCCCGAAGTGGGAGGGGGTACTTCGGAAGTACCCCTCCCCACTTCATAGGTGAACTCACTCACCTTTTTGGTAACCTCGGTCACCTTTTTAATGAACTGGTTCGCCTATTTTGTGAACTCGGTCACCTTTTTGGTAAACTCACTGACCTTTTTGGTGAACTAGTTCGCCTCGGAGGTGAACTCACTCACCTTTTTGCTAAACTCGGTCGCCTCAAAGGTGAACTCACTTACCTTTTTGCTTAACTGGTTCGCCTCGGAGGTGAACTCACTCACTTTTTTGGTGAACTAGTTCGCCTCGGAGAGAACTCACTGAGTATTTTAGAAATTACAAATACTCCCACCAATTTACTCTAATTCCAAGAAGCCTGGTTTCAAATTATTTTTGTCCTACGGGGATTGGATATTTGATAAACTAATCAGATATTTCAGCAAAAGCAGTGGCTGATTTGCCAGCATGCAGTATAAAAATCCCCGGTTGCTTAATACCTAATAGAATAACAGATATGATAATCTTTGGAAGCAAAGCAACTCAGGTTGCAAGTGAAACCATCAATGAAAAGTGTGCGAGCTGTGGTACCCCAAACAGTATCCAAATGACAGTTTTCCAAAAGTATGCCCATGTTTTTTGGATACCCTCCTTCCCTATGGGTAAAACAAGTATAACCCAATGTTCACATTGTAAACAAGTCCTTGAAAAAAAGGAATTTTCAAGAAACTTGAATACCAATTATGAAATCCTTAAATCAAAAAGCAAAACACCCATCTGGACATTGAAAGATAACAAAAGTAGGCATCAGCTAAATTTCTCTTTTTGATTGCAAGACAATATAAACTGAGTCAGGTGTAGGTGTAACTACACCTTTTTATTTTTTCCATCTACTGTAATCATCAGGATGAAATTGAATCCCTGGAATTCTCCTCATTATCTCTTTGGTTGTTTTGAATAAATGCATTCTAGAGGCCTCTGTACCCATCCCAAACTATTTTAATAATAGACATAAAATCATTTAATATATAAAATGGGATAGATGCACAACTTAGATGGACCATCTTAAGTTTAAACCCTTAATATGGAAAAAATCTACTCTTAAGCCCTGCATTCTCCGGTTTTTAAAATGGTTTAGTTATTCCAAAAACAGAAATTGCAGGCACTAATTTTAAGTTTTTCAAAATGCTAAAGGTTTGGTTAAAAAAATAAATCTGTCCTTGATAAGGGCAGTTTTTTGTTTTTACTCAAAAAATAGATTTCACAACTGCCCAATCATTTTTATACTGTATAAACTTATTTGCCACAGAAAATTTTTTTGATTCTACCAATCCTATAACTTAATAATGGTAAAATCAAAAATCTCGATAATTTCATAAGGAACCTTTTGCTAAAACCGTAAATTTTGCTGAAATTCCTGATGAAACTCTTAAATCCTCACTATGAAAAAATTATTCTTCCTCCCCGCTTTGGCCATTATTGGTCTTTTGTTCTTTCAGGGAATATCCAAAACAGCATCTGAATCCGAATCTCTTTCACATGAAATCGCACCGGATATGCCTCCCCATATCAAGGCAATTGTGGAACAGAAATGTTATGGCTGCCATAATGCCAAATCCAAAAACGAAAAAGGAAAGGAAAAACTGGATTGGGATGAATTCGAGGCTTCCAAAAAATCCAAACAAATGGCTACCAAAGGAAAAATAGCAGAAGTTCTGGAAGCTGGAGATATGCCTCCGGCAAAATTTTTGGAAAACAAACCTGAAGGCAAACTCACCGAAACAGAATTGGCATCTTTGATAGAATGGAGTGCCGGTAAAAAGAAATCAACTCAGGAATGAAATTAGGGCTATCCATTCTTGGTGGGCTTGCATTGGTATTTGTAGGGATTCAGTTTGTGCCCAATGAATTACCTGCAGTAGAAATGAATAACCCCGGGGATATCATTCAAAGTGGTATTGTCAGTCAGGAGGTTTCCGGATTATTGAAAACCTCCTGCTACAGCTGCCACAGTAATGAAACCATTTATCCATGGTATTCCTATGTGGCACCGTCTTCATGGCTTGTTGCCAAAGATGTCAGAGAAGGCCGGGAAGAGCTTAATTTTTCCACTTGGCAGGAAAATGATATGGTGAAAAAACTCGGTTTCCTTGATGATATTTCCTCAGAAGTTGGAGAGGGCCGTATGCCCATGGAGATTTACACCTTTATGCATCCCTCAGCCAAACTGACGGATGAACAGCGTGACCTGATTGTCACTTGGGCTGAGGACACCATGGATGTGGTGGTGGAAGAGGAGGAGGGTCTAGAGGAAGATTTGGATCCGGAAGGTTGAATTTTTACGCAATCTTCAACTCCCCTTTCCTCTTGATGATTTTCAACTCGAAATGCTGGTTGATAAAAAACTTGCAGTGGTTCTCGGCCCATTCTGCCCTGCTTTCTGTATCATAAAGCAAAGTCATCCTCAGCATGGTTTTGACATATTGCTCATGATAACCCAACTCATGTACCCAAGCAATCAACTGTGCGGACCAGTCTTCCTGGAATTTTTCAAAATGGGTGCGTCCATCAAAAAGTAACTCCAATTGGTTGTCTCTGTTTTTGAAACGGTAGATGCCACAAAGTTGACGGTAAATGATCCTAAGCCGGTCTTTTGGATAGTCATAACTATCCAAGATCGTGGCAAAGGTCTCATCCATCAGCATCAATGGATTGTACAACTGGGTATAGGATTTTTTAAGTTCAAAAACCATGGTGTCCAAAAGGCTTTCTTCCAAAACTGATTGGGCCTGACGGAGTATGTAGTTTTTGTCTAGGGGGAATAATTTCTGAATCATCTGACAATCAAATCTTTCGCAAATTAGGCTTTTGCTTTCAATTATTAAAGATTTTATTTTGAAAAAATGGTTTCTATAGCATTTTGAATCAGATCATTTTCAAAACCCCTGCCTATGAGGTATTGATGAATCTTGTACCTTTTTTTAAAATCATCTGATTCTTTGATCAAACTTGCTTTTTTATCTACCAATTGGATCAGTGTTTCCCAATATTCATCTGCTTCAATTTCCTTCATTCCTGATTTGATACAATAGGGACTGATTTGTCTAAACTTCAATTCCTGTAAGATTTTATTTCTGCCCCATTTTTTGATCCGGAATTTGCCTCTTACAAAGGCCTGGGCAAACCTTTCCTCATTCAGAAAACCTTCATTGATCATGTAAGCAATCAACTCCTCCGCATCCTCTCCATAGATTCCTCGTTCATGCAGTTTGTCCCTTACCTCCTGTTGGTACCGTTCCTGATAGGCACAAAAAGAAGCGATCCTGACCTTAGCCTCAGCCAAAGACCAATACTTTTTGGGCTGATCGGGGTTATATTCTTTTCGTGGGTAGGACATTTTGTGTAATTTTAGCCCAAAGTAACTTTAAGTGTTATTTTTTTCAAATTTTAAACTCAAACCATTCAAAACCATGCGCAAAAAAATTGTAGCCGGAAACTGGAAAATGAATCTCAATTTCGAAGAAGGCCAAAAGCTGACCTCGGAAATCGTCAATATGCTCAAAGACGAAAACATCAAAGATGTGATCACCGTCCTCAACCCTCCTTTTGTACATCTTTATCCGGTCAAAAAACTCATAGGCGATACGCCCAATCTTTTTCTAGGTTCCCAGAATTGTTCTGACAAAGCTTCGGGTGCCTATACCGGAGAAACTTCAGCTTCCATGTTGGCATCTTTTGGAGCAAAATATGTGATTATCGGACACAGCGAAAGGCGTGAATATTTTAAAGAATCCAATGAATTGCTGACCGAAAAAACCAAGCAGGCATTGGCCAATGGTCTCACACCGATTTTCTGCTGTGGCGAACCCTTGGAAATCCGTGAAGCCGGCACACATGAGGAATATGTCAAACAGCAATTGACAGAAAGTCTTTTTGGTTTTACGCCCGAAGAAATGTCCAAAATCGTGGTCGCCTACGAACCTATTTGGGCCATTGGAACCGGTAGAACAGCTTCTTCCGATCAGGCACAGGAAATGCATGCCGCATTGAGAAGTCACTTTGCCGGTAAATACGGTCAGCAATTGGCCGACAATATTTCCATCCTTTATGGAGGCAGTGCAAATCCCGGAAATGCCAAGGACCTGTTTTCCAAGCCTGATGTGGATGGTGGGTTGATTGGTGGTGCTTCCTTGAAATCCAGGGATTTTGTGGAGATTGTGAAGTCGTTTTGAAAGGAAGGGATGACAGATGTCCGATGACGGATGACCGATTTAAGATCCCGTCACTCTGAATCCCAAAGGTGGGATGGTGGTTAAGAGATCTAAGATTAGTTTCTAGTTATTTCAAAATGCCATGTAAAATCAATTTATGGATAGATGTAAAGAATACCGCAACATCCGTCATCGGTCATCCGACATCGTAAATATCGAATATTGAATACCGAACTCTGAATAATGAAGTAACCCCATGCAATACCTGGAATTCAAATTTTCCTGTAAGGAACCATACCGTGAAATTCTCATAGCCGAACTCTCAGAGGTCGGCTATGATTCTTTTTTGGAGACAGATGAGGGTTTTGATGCCTACATTCAGGAAGACTTGTTTGATAGAAATTCATTTCAGCAAGTCATCGACCAATATTATGAAGCAGCTTCCATTCAGGTGACTGAAGGCAAGATGCCAAAAGTCAATTGGAACGAGGAATGGGAAAAGAACTATGACCCCATCGAGGTTGGTGACCAGGTTTATGTGAGGGCTTCTTTTCATCAGCCAAGACCTGAGTTCAAATATGAAATCCTGATCAATCCAAAAATGTCTTTTGGAACAGGCCATCATGCCACTACCTTCCTGATGCTTTCCCACCAACTGACCATTGACCATGCAGGTAAAAGGGTCTTGGATATCGGTTCCGGGACAGGAATTTTGGCCATTATGGCGCATCAGTTAGGAGCAAAGGAAATAGAAGCCTTTGATATAGATGAATGGTGTGTCGAAAACGGCAATGAAAACTTCGAGCTGAATGGGATGAACAAAGTAAGGATGGGAATGGGTACTGTTCGGGAAGTTAAACCCGAAGGAGAATTTGACATCGTTTTGGCCAATATCAATAAGAATGTGCTCTTGGACGAAATGGAGGTTTATGCAACATTGGTCAAAAGCAAAGGCCATTTGTTGCTCAGTGGATTCTATGAACACGATGTACTGGACATTGCCGAAAAGGCGTTTCAGTTTGGGTTTGTAGAAAAGGAAGTGCAAACAAAAGATGATTGGGCAGCGTTGATTTTGGAAAAGCTATGACAGAACTGATTATTTATGCCGTCCTTTTCCTGTTGCTGATCGGGCATACCTTATTGGCAGGCAAAATGTATAAAGCGGTCCATGAGAATAATAGATTGAGTGTTCAAGAGAAAAATGATTGGAAGTTAAAGGCCTTGTTATTTCCCGTTTATTATTGGGGGAGATATAAAAGGCAAGTTTTATAATTCAGAAAAATATCAATAAATTGTATCCATGGAAAAAGTAATTAATAAAGACCTATTAAGCCATTTGCTTTTGCTTGAATCAGACCAACAGGACAAAGTGTTGGATTTTATTAAAGAACTTATTCAAAAACAAGATATCAATTTTAATGCGATAGAATCTGAAAAAGCAATTGAATCCAATCTTACAAAGAGTTTTAAGGATTTCAATAATGATTTTGAGTCATGGAAGATGAAAAAGATATAAAAATCATTTACTTCGTTGATATTGCTTCAAAAAAGGTCTTTGTAACTGATTTTTTTCCTTGCGAAATGGATTATCAAAAAATACCTAATAGAAATTAAAAGCCCCTGAAAATTCCGAAATTTTCAGGGGCTTTTTAATTTCTTTATCCAACACCCTCCTCAACATTAGCCGTAAATGGATTGGACTGACGGATTAAGCCATCCGGAAGTTCGCCTTCAGTAGAGGCAACCGCTACGCAGACTGTTGCATCTCCTGTGATATTGACTACTGTCCTGAACATATCCAATATCCTGTCAGGTGCTATGATCAATGCCACACCTGCACCGGGAACGCCAATGGCTTCCAACACAATAATCAACATAATCAAGCCTGCACCAGGCACACCTGCTGATCCAATTGCTGCCAAAGTTGCTGTCAATACAATGGTCAATTGTTGGGAAATGGTAAGATCCATCCCCAATGCCTGTGCGATAAATACCGCGGCCACAGCTTGGTACAGGCTTGTCCCGTTCATGTTGATCGTAGCGCCTAATGGCAACACAAAGCTGCTGACCTCTTCTGATACACCCAATTCCTCTTCTACCAATTTCATGGTAACAGGAAGTGTGGCAGAACTTGACGATGTAGAAAAACCCAAAAGCATGGCAGGTCTCATGGCCTTAATAAAATCAGTGAATTTAATTTTTGTAAAGGATTTTAAGATGATAGAGTAAATCCCCACGATTATCAAAATCAATCCTCCCAATACCACCAAGGTATACTTCAATAATGCCAACAGTAATTCAACTGCCGAATCAGGATTGTCACCTGCAATCTCCACAATAAGGGAGGCCATCAATGCAAACACACCATATGGGGCAATCAACATGATGTATTCCACGATTTTAATGATCACATCATTGAATGCATCAAAAAAGTTGATGAAATTTTTGGCTTTCTCTTTAGGAATTTGAAGCAGGGCAATACCCACGATAATCGCAAAAAACACTACCTGCAACATACTGCTGTTGTCCGCAGCTGCTTGAACTATATTTTCCGGTACTATCTCAATCAAAGGCTGAAGAGGGCCTTGACTGGTCACTTCGGCTGCTTTCTCGGCTTTTGTACCGACCGCATCATCATACAAAGCCATTAAGCTATCTCTTGTTTCTTTTGGCAGGCTGTCACCTGGCTTAATGATATTGACCATAAATAGTCCAATAGTAATGGCAATGACAGTTGTGATGAGATATGCAAAAATGGTCTTTCCGCCTATTCTTGAAAGTTTTGAAATATCACCCAGATTAGCTACCCCAATGACCAATGAAGCAAAAACAAGTGGAACTGCAATCATTTTTAAGGCATTGATAAAAATGGTTCCTACAGGTTTAATAAAATTGATGGTAAAATCCGGAGCAAAGCCAAATTTGATAATTACCAAACCAACTATTAAGCCTAAAATCAGACCTGCAATAATCTGCGTATGTAGAGGTATCTTTTTAAACATATCTTCTGGGTTTACATATTTTTAAATTTTATTGGTCCTGCTGAGCAGGATATAATCAGCCAATACCAAGGCACACATGGCTTCCACAATCGGTACCGCCCTTGGAACCACGCAGGGATCATGTCTCCCCTTTCCGGAAACAGTCACAGTTTCACCTGATTCATTGACAGATTCCTGATCTTGCATGATGGTAGCGACTGGTTTGAATGCCACATTGAAATAGATGTCCTCACCATTGGAAATCCCACCTTGAATGCCTCCGGAGTGATTGGTTCTGGTCCTTACCCGATCACCATCCTGATAAAAGGCATCATTGTGTTCCGAACCTCTCATTTTCACTCCCTCAAAACCACTTCCATATTCAAAACCTTTGACCGCGTTGATAGAAAGCATGGCTTTGCCCAATTCAGCGTGTAACCTGTCGAAAACAGGTTCACCGATACCGGGAGGAACACCCTTCGCAACACAACTGACTATGCCTCCTACCGTATCTCTGCTTTTCCTTACATCATCAATATAATCGATCATCAGGTCGGCGGTTTCTTGATCAGGACACCTCACGATATTATCTTCTGTTTTGTTCAGGTCAAGTTCCTGATAGGTTTTTCCCAATTTCAGATCACCTACCTGACTCACATAAGCCTGTACACTGATGCCATAATGCTTGAGCAACATTTTAGCAATAGATCCTGCGGCAACTCTCGCGGCCGTTTCCCTTGCGCTGCTTCTGCCCCCTCCCCTATAATCTCGGGTACCGAATTTTTCAAAATAGGTAAAATCCGCATGTGAAGGTCTGAATTTATCCGAGATATGGCTATAATCTTTGCTTTTCTGGTCGGTATTTAGGATAACCATGCCGATAGGTGTTCCAGTGCTTTTGCCTTCAAATACTCCGGAAAGAATTTGAAACTCGTCTTCCTCTTTTCTTTGGGTAGTTATTTTTGATTGTCCTGGTTTCCTCCGCTGCATTTCTTCCCGAATAAAATCCTCATCAATCGTAAGTCCCGCAGGACAGCCATCTATCACCACACCCAAACCCAATCCGTGGGATTCTCCAAATGTTGAAATTTTGAATAATTTTCCGAAAGTGTTACCCATTACCTTTTCTCATAATCAGAACTGCCAATAATATGACTGAGCCTGCCAGCAATAAATTGATAAAGATGGAAAAATAATACTTATATCGTTCGTAAGAAAGTTTATTGCTTTCTACTTCAATCAAATCATAAATCCCACCCAATCGCTGATTGGAAATAGCTTGATTGACTTTGGACTCTCCTGTCACATTTATTATTGCCTTTGGGCGAAGGGTATCGTATTTAGATAGCACAGGATCAAAGTAAATCCACTCAAAATGATCAGCAAGTTTTATTTCTCCAGGTTCATTGACTGTAAGGTAATAATTGAATTCTTTGATGCCGGATATTCTTCCCATTCCTCTGTTTACCTGCTGTCTCACATTAGGATCAAAAGTGTTCAATTTGTGGATTTGATTGGTTTTTGGGGCGGAAATAGAATTGATGTTTCCTTCCCCGCTGATTCCGAAATTATAGGTGAAACCTTCCCCTGTATTGGCCTCAAATTGAGTGATGTTTTCCCTGAGTTGATAGGTACCTACACTGACCTCATTTTTGAGAGGATGTGGAGGCAGCGGTTTTACTTTTATACTTTTTGCCGAAGAATAAAAAGTCTTGAAATCCTCCAACCGGTTGCTCCCAAAAAATGATGGATTTTTGGCCACTTTGTATTTGATCATTTCCCATGAAATTGGTGGGAGCGTTATTTCTCCCTCCGAAAAAGGGAAAAAAGTGGCTTCATAAACTTTATACTTAATCCAGTTCTTACCATTAAAAGTTACTTTTTCCGGTTGAATATTGGTGATATTAAAGTTTTCTTCCCAAGCATTGGAAGGCTTCATTTTCTTGAGGATGCCATCAAGCTGTTTGCCCGGTTCATAAAATTGAAAAGGAGCCTGATTGGTTTCTGACATATAAAATGCCAGACTGACATTGAAGCCTTCACCCACGTAGACCTCAGTTTTATCAACAGAAGAAGCAAAAAAGGCTTCATCTTCAATTTCAATAAATTCAGGTTCCTCTCGGGACCTGCCAAACATATCGTCAAATGGATCAAAAACATTGGATTGCCTTTGTGGCGCCCGAGCATCTACAACAGTTATTTTTTTGCCGGAAGAGGAATAATCCTGACCGTTAATTTTAATAGCAAAAGGGCCGAGAGTTACCTCACCTTTTCGCAAAGGTTTATAATACTGAATGATACTGTTTGTACTGCTTACCTGTCCATTGATGACATTCATGGAAGAAGACTGAGAAATCCCCTGTTTTTGAAATCCTGCGATATCCGGGAATTCATTGTAAGACTTTATTTTGTCATTGGAAATTGTTACTTTGACACTGAAAGTTTCATTCAGGGCAATTTCATCCGGACCTAATTCAATGACTACCTCCTGGGCCAAAGCAGGAATAAATATAATTCCCAAAAAGTATACAAGTATTAGGGTGATGTTCGTTCTAATCATGTTGTGTTTTACTTAATGCTCGCAAATTAACTTTATATTTTAAACGCAACAAACCTTATTTAGTGCCGTTTCAATATGTGTTGTTGTTTAACCTTTAAAATTCTTTGAAATATGCTAGAATATGCAAAAACCATTTTGATGAAAGTGAGTTTTGACAGGTCACTCTTCGAGAAAGAGTTGAGAAAGGCCCTGAATCTGTTGATGCCAGCAGAGATACAGGAATTCAAAGACTGGTGTTACCGAAAGTTTTCCAACAATTATGAACCTGTTCTGGACAAATACTTTATCAGACTTGCAGGTTAATGGAAAAGCCCCGAAATCGGGGCTTATTTTTTTCAAGAGAAAATCGGATGTCTTTCAAAAGGTTTTTCACGATCAAACACATACCTGTAAGTTATTAGATTTCTGCTTTTTTTACTACCTAGATTTTTGGAGATATTCAGCATCTTGGGATTGAAGTCACCTTGCCAATACAGCTCCAGTTTCTTGTAATTTGTTTTGGATTTGATCAGTTTTTCAGCTTCGACAATCATAAAATAATCTAAACCGGATCCCTGAAATTCAGGTACTATTCCAAACACTAGTCCGACAAAGCTGTCATTTTTTCCAAATGTTTTGAGAAGAAAAAACTTAAGTTTTGCCCATATACCAAATTGTCCATTAAGGTGTTTGATGATTTGGTTGATATCCGGAAGATTGATCCACATTACCACAGGTTCATCTTTATGGTAAACAAACCATATCAGTTTTTCATCCAAAACAGGCTTCATGGAATTCAATAGTTTGAGTGCTTGTTGAGGAGAAAGTTCTTTGTTCCCTTCATGTTTTGCCCAAGCTTTATTGTACACGGCGCTCAGGTCTTCAGCAAATTTTGGTAGCTGATTTTTTTTGATATGGACCGCTTTGAAGTCAGGATTTCCGTCAAACTCTTTATGCGCTTCATAAAATTTCGGATCAAGTTGATGGGAATCTGAAGCAACTGATAGGCTCCAGCAGATTTGGTTATAAAAAGTCTTGAAACCATATCCCTCAAACAATTTTTGGTAATAAGGAGGGTTGAAATTCATATTATAAATCGGCGGATGGAAACCTTCTGTGAGAAGCCCCCACCATTTATCCCTATCGCCAAAATTAATGGGACCATCCATAGCTTCCATCCCTCTATGTGCCAACCAGGACTTTGCAGTATCAAACAATAAATTGGCAGAGGGCTGATCGTCGATACAATCAAAAAAACCTATGCCCCCCACAGGAAATTTATCTCCTTTGTTTTTATATTTTTTGTTGACAAAAGCTGCAATGCGGCCTATAAGTTTACCTTTATGATCTTGGAGAATCCATCTGATTACTTCGCCGTTTTTGAGATGTTTATTACGTCTTGGATCAAAAACCGACAGCACGTCTTTGTCCAAGGGCCTTATCCATTGATGTTCTTTTTCATTGATCAACACATGGACTTGGATGAATGCCCTTTCATCATTTTTTGACAATACTTCGATTAACTTCATAGCTTGGGTGCTGATCTTACAAAACTACCCATTATTCCAAAGGCCTTATTAAAGATTAAATTTAATATTTCTTAAAAAACCATTATATCCTGTCCTTTTTACCGCAGATTTTGCAAAAACCTTTTTAAAAGTTTCTTCTGTAATTTCAATCCAATCTTTTTTCCGCATTTCTTTCATATCTGGATGAGGGTTGAACTGACTCTCTTGATGAGGTTGGGAAAAACTGTTCCAAGGACAAACATCCTGACAGATATCACAACCAAATATCCAATTCTCAAATTTCCCTTTCATTTCTGAAGGGATGTTTTCCTTAAGTTCGATCGTGAAATAGGAGATGCACTTAGAACCGTCAACCACTCCAGGCTGCACGATGGCGTCTGTTGGACAGGCATCGATACATTTGGTGCATGTCCCACAGTAGTCTTTCATCATTGGCGTATCAGGACTTACATCTATATCCAAAACCAATTCAGCCAAAAAGAAAAAGCTGCCCATTTGCCTGTTCAATAGCAAGCTGTTTTTCCCCAACCATCCCAAACCGGATTTTTGGGCCCATTGTCTTTCCATAATTGGCGCGGAATCTACAAAAGCTCTTCCGTGAATATCTCCTATTTCTTCTTTGAGATGTTGCAGGAAGGATTTCAGTTTGTCCTTGATCACAAAATGATAGTCCTTACCATAGGCATATTTCGCTATTTTGAAATCTTCTTTGGTTTCGGACAATTTTTGATCCGGGTAGTAATTATAAACCAAGCTGACTACAGTTTTTGCCCCTTCAACGAGTTTGGTGGGATCTAATCTTTTGTCAAAATGATTGGCCATATAAGCCATTTGTCCATGGTAATTTGAATTGAGCCAAGCTTCAAGCTTTGGCGCTTCTTCTTCCAAAAATTCCGCTTTTGCAATCCCACAAAAATCAAAACCCAAAGTTTTGGCATGCGCCTTTATAATCCCGGCGTATTTGTCTTTTTGAAGTTGGGAACTATTTGACATTTTTGATGGGATATCTTTCGTGTTCTATCTTGGTACCTTTACCCTCTAACTTCATATTCTTTATTCGTCCCTCATTAAACCCCTTCGGGGTTTTGAAAAAAGCCATTATCTCCATTTATGCCCCCGGGTTCTACCCGGGGCAAATACCCTAAAGGAATTTAATCCCTTCGGGATTTCTACAATCGGAACTTACCTTTTACTCTTAAATTTACTTCCACCCTTATTTTCTGACACCTTCATCCTTTCTCCTTCAACCCTTAAATCCATTCCCCAAATCTTAAATCTTCCCGATAGCTTGTGACTAAAATCTACAATCTCGTACCTTCATCCCTCATCCTTTCTCCTTCATCCTTTATATCCCATTCCCCAGATCTTAAATCTAAAATCTACCATCTCCCGTAACTTTCTCCCTCATCCTTCTAAAACAGGCTTCCAGTTTGTCCCCCAAAATCAGGCTTGATCTTTAAATGCTTGTAGGCAAGTTCGGTTGCCATTCTACCTCTTGCAGTTCTTTTAAGATAGCCCTCCTGAATCAAAAACGGTTCATATACTTCCTCGATGGTTTCTGCTTCTTCACTGCAGGCAGTAGCAATAGTGCCCAAGCCTACGGGACCGCCTTTAAACTTCTCTATAATCGTCAACAAGATACGGTTGTCCATTTCATCCAGTCCGTTTTCATCGACATCCAAAGCATTTAAGGCTATTTTAGCAATTTCCAAGGTGATCCTGCCATTACCTTTGACTTCAGCAAAGTCTCGGGTTCTTCTCAAAAGCATATTGGCTATCCTAGGTGTTCCCCGGCTTCTTCTTGCTATTTCAAAGGCGGCTACTTCATCTATGGGAGTTTGCAATATACTTGCAGACCTGATAACAATATCAGTCAATAATTTGGCATCATAATATTCCAACCTGGAATTGATTCCAAATCTGGCCCTGAGTGGTGAAGTAAGCAATCCGGATCGGGTAGTGGCGCCAATAAGCGTAAATGGACTTAAAGAAATCTGAACAGATCGGGCATTGGGTCCGGAATCCAACATGATATCAATCCTGAAATCTTCCATGGCAGAATAAAGATATTCTTCCACTATAGGGTTGAGGCGGTGGATTTCATCAATAAAGAGGACATCCCCATCTTCAAGGTTGGTCAGCAAACCTGCTAAGTCAGAAGGTTTGTCCAATACCGGTCCCGAGGTTATTTTGATACCGGCCTCCAATTCGTTGGCGATGATATAGCTTAGGGTTGTTTTTCCCAAACCGGGAGGCCCATGTAAAAGTACATGGTCCAGGGGCTCATTTCTTCTTTTGGCTGCGAGAACAAATATTTTCAGGTTTTCAACAATCTTGAACTGTCCCGTAAAATCATCAAAACTCAAAGGGCGCAAGGCCTTTTCTATTTCTTTGTCCGAGGAATTTAAATTTTCCTTGTCCCCACTTAAATAATCTTCTCTCATAGCTAAATATTGTGCTTCACAAATATAGAAATTTAGACCATGCCAAAAGGTAATTAAAGATGGTATAAATTAAAAGGCAATTATGTTGCATTTCTAAGCTCATTTTGGAACTTTTATTGGCAAAATAGCTTTAACTTTCGTGAAATTTACCCGATCCCATGCGCAGCAACGCCAATAAAAACATTATTTATTCCATAATTCTTTTGATGCTGGTAGCTATTGTCTACCTCTATAGGCAAAATCAGGAGAAGCCGGTCGAGAAAATTGTTGAGATAAAAACAGGAAAAGTAACGTTGGCCGGGAATACAATGGGTACAAGTTACCGGATCGTTTATCTGGATAATCAGGAAAGAGATTTTAAAAATGAAATTGATTCGATTTTGGTTTTATTCAACCAATCCCTTTCTACCTATATTCCAGATTCCGAGCTGAGTGTTTTTAACAAAAGTGATTCATTGGTTTTTGAATTACCCTATTTTCTTCCTGTACTTGAGGCCAGTAAATTAATTTATGAAAAAACATCGGGTGCATTTGACCCCACTGTAGGTCCGCTGGTCAATTTATGGGGGTTTGGACCGGAAGGACCTCACCTCAAAGACAGTATCAATATCAGCAATTTATTGCCTTTGGTTGGATTTAATAATGTTGAATTTAACGGAGAAATGGTGAAAAAACTCAAATCGGGGATTTATCTTGATTTTAGTGCTGTCGCCAAAGGATATGGGGTAGATGTTATCTCTGACTTCCTAATATCCAAGGGAATTGAAAACCTATTGGTGGAGATCGGCGGTGAATTGTTTGCCAAAGGGGTCAACGAAAATGGTGAACTTTGGAAAATCGGCGTCAACAGGCCGGAGGATTTGGGAAGGGCAGATGAGCTTTACAGCATTATAGCTCTTGACAACAAAGGCATGGCTACTTCTGGCAATTACAGGAATTATTATGAAGCAGGTGGAATAAAAATTTCCCATACAATTGATCCATTTACGGGAAAGCCGGTGAGACACGGATTATTAAGTGCGACTGTTCTTGCAGCAGATTGTATGACTGCTGATGCCATCGCGACCGCATTGATGGTAATGGGGACAGAAAGTGCAATTGCCTTACAGGATAAAGAAAAGGATTTTGAGATTTTCCTGATTTATAATGACGATGCCGGTGAAATGCAATCCTTTGCCAGTGAAGGTCTCAAACCATTTTTATCCTTCCCACATGAATAAAATATTTCGTCTTTTGATTTTTGTTTCATTTTTAAGTGATTCAAAAAAACATTCCATTTTCAATTACCTAAAATACCATCTACATGGTTCTTAATTTTATCCTTTTATTCGCTACTGCAATGGTAGCCGGCGGATTGGCTTACTTCATTCCAAGTTGGGAAGAAAGGTATTTTAAATTGGTATTGGTCTTTGCCGGTTCTTATTTATTCGCAATTACTGTCCTCCACATTTTGCCTGAATTATTTGTAGAATCCGGTGACGCCACCAAAATGGGATTATTTATCCTGTTGGGATTTTTGTTGCAACAGATTTTAGCTTTGCTTTCAACTGGGGTAGAACATGGGCACATTCATCATCCCAGTCATCAACACGCAGGAGTTCAGGTTGGGGTTTGGACGATCATGATCGGCTTATTTATGCATGCTTTCCTCGAAGGCACGTTGTTGTCACATGACGGCATATTGATAGACCACCACAACCATGACGGACATGACCATATTCACCACCACCATCACGGAAACAACAATCTGCTTTTGGGAATCTTATTGCATAAAGGACCGGAAGCATTTGCCTTGGTGGCAGTGCTGATGAGCAGCATGAAAAAAAGATGGGTATTTGTTTTGCTCGTCATTTTTGCATTTGCATCACCTTTGGGAATGGTTCTTAGCAACTTATTTTATGAAAAGAATCTGCTCAGCCGTCAGGCACTTAATATTTTCTATGGCATGGTTGCAGGTGGATTTTTGCATATTTCCACCACGATATTTTTTGAAAGCAGCCCTGACCACAGGTTCTATCTGAACAAAGTCCTGATAAGTATTCTTGCTTTTGGATTGGCAATTGGTTTAGAAATGTTTTTATAGCATATTTATTCTGAATGTAGACGTTCATTCCAAATTTAATTCTGAATAAATAGTTTTTTGATATTTGGGTTGTCATACTTTGCTAAAATATTATACTTTCGCTAAATTGATATACCAAACCCAAAACAAACCAAATGGAAAAAGCAATATGTCCAAAATGCGAGTACACCAAAGTGGTCAAAAGTGGTGTTGTAGGAGGAAGACAGCGGTTTAAGTGCAAAAAATGTGGGTACCACTTTACTGTCAATAAGCTCGGCAAATCAATTGATAAATACTATGTAGTAAAGGCTTTGCAGCTATATATTGAGGGTATTTCCTATCGTGAAATCGAAAGAATATTGGGAGTCAGTCATGTATCTGTAATGAACTGGGTCAAGCAATATAAAATAAAAGCTCCTGAAAGTTATGACTACAGACCAACATATAAAGTGTTGAATCATACGGAATTAGTAAAGTTTATGGCCCAAAAAGAGAATCTCACTGATACTGGAATGCTCATAACGGAACTCGGAGACAAGTTTATGATCATCAAATGGGAAAGATTTAAAAACCGATAATTAAGAATATTATATGGATTACTATATGTAATTAACAAATATATATCACCATTTTTTTATTTGGGATGCAACTTTTCAATTTAGGTTCATCTTATTGCAGTCACAAAGCAATTGGATCCAATTACAACAAACCCAATTGATTATGTTATCCCGTTTCTGTTTTTTATTCTTTTTCTTTTTTTGGATGGTAGTATCACCAGGCTATGGTCAGGATACACTTGCATCTTTCATGACACAGAAAGATGAAATGCTATTTGATCATACTTACAAGCCACTTGTACTCAACCTCAGTGATAATGGTTCCAAATATGTCAGATTCCTGATTTGGAATCAGATGTGGATGAGGGCCACTGAAAACAATCCCGGTACCCTCGGGGTAGATGGTCTTCCTCAAAACAGCTCGACTGATATAGGTATACGCCGGGCGAGATTCCTGGCCTATGCCCAAGTTTCACCCAGGTTTTTGATTTTGACCCATTTTGGAATAAATAACCAAACCTTTACAGGCGGGGGTGTACCCGGAGGTGGGGCCACGGGAAATCCGGGAAATATTCCTGTAACTGTAAATCCTGAGACAGGAACCGGTTCAGCAAACGGGATGTCAGCCAAAAAACCCCAAATGTTTTTTCATGATATATGGACCGAGTTTAATGTAACTGACGAGTTGTACATTGGAAGTGGCCTCCACTATTGGAATGGCATTTCGCGAATGTCCAGCCACAGTACTTTATCCTTTATGGCTGTCGATGCACCTATATTCAATTGGCCGCTAATAGAGTTAACAGATCAGTTTGCACGTCAGTTTGGGATTTATGCCAAAGGACAGATTTCCAAATGGGACTATAGGGTATCCTTAAATAAGCCTTTTTCTGTAGGAGGCGGGGGATCATTTGATGAAAATAGAGAAAGGCCTTTAGCAGCAAACGTGGTGAATGACAATTGGGCAAGCCAAGGGTATATAGCTTATCAGTTTTTTGAAAAAGAAAATAACAAACTTCCATATTTTGTAGGGTCGTATTTGGGCACAAAAAAGGTGTTTAACATCGGAGGAGGTTGGCACCATCATAGCAAAGCCACCACATCCAAAAACAGTGATGGTACAATAAATTATCATGATATTGCTCTATTGGGTTTTGATGCATTCTTGGATCTTCCCCTCAATGCAATAAAAGGAACTGCACTGACTTCTTACACCGTCTTCTATAATTATAATTTTGGTCCAAACTACCTCAGAAATATCGGAATTATGAATATCGGTTTAGGTCCGGGAACTACCCAAAATGGCCCTGGAAATGCCCAACCCACAATAGGAACAGGCAATATCATTTACTCCCAAGCAGGTTATCTGTTACCCAAAAGTATTTTGGGAGACTATGGGAGACTTCAGCCATTCGGTGCATTGACCTATAAAGACTTTGAATATTTCAATAGCAGCTCATTTCAATATGATTTGGGAATCAACTATTACATCAACGGACATCAGGCAAAAATTACCTTTCAATACAGTAACCGTCCTCTTTTTGAAAATTATTTAAAATCCGGTTCGGCAAATGAATTCATTCTCCAAACTCATTTATTCCTCTAATAACCAAAAAAATTATGTCAGACAACAAAATCAAAATGCAAGCCTATTGGAAGAAGAATCTAAAGACTCTTTTTATTCTTCTGGCCATCTGGTTTACCGTTTCCTTTGGATTCGGAATCCTTTTAGTAGAACAACTTGACCAAATCAAAATCGGTGGCTTTAAGCTGGGCTTTTGGTTTGCACAGCAAGGTTCAATTTACTCTTTCGTGATCCTCATTTTTGTCTATGTGTATCGGATGAATAAGCTGGATAAGGAATTTGATGTCAACGAAGAATAAAAACTCACCCAAAAAAACCTAAAAAACAATGGATATCTTAACCTGGACATACATACTTGTCGGCACCTCATTCGCCCTTTATATCGGAATAGCGATTTACACCCGCGCAGGGTCAACCAAAGAATTTTATACCGCGGGAGGCGGTGTCTCTCCCTTGGCCAATGGCATGGCCACAGCTGCTGACTGGATGTCTGCGGCGTCCTTCATTTCAATGGCCGGGATCATCGCCTTTTCAGGCTACGATGGCTCTGTTTACCTGATGGGCTGGACAGGAGGCTATGTTTTATTGGCTTTGTTACTTGCCCCATATTTAAGAAAGTTTGGAAAATTTACAGTTCCTGATTTTGTAGGAGACCGGTATTATTCCAATAAGGCAAGGGTAGTGGCTGTCATCTGTGCGCTGTTTATTTCCTTCACCTATGTCGCAGGACAGATGCGGGGCGTAGGGATAGTCTTTTCCCGTTACCTTGAAGTGGATATCAATACCGGTGTAATTATCGGTATGTGTATTGTGTTCTTCTATGCCGTTTTGGGTGGAATGAAGGGAATCACCTATACACAAGTGGCACAATATTGTGTGTTGATATTTGCCTATATGGTGCCTGCGATTTTTGTTTCCATGCAGTTGACTGGCAACCCTATACCTCAATTAGGCTTGGGTGATACAGTTGCTGACGGTACTTATCTATTGGACAAACTGGATGGTGTATTGGGAGAGTTGGGATTTGCTGAATATACTTCCGGGAGAAAAGGGATGATTGATATTTTCGCCATCACGCTTGCCCTGATGGTGGGTACAGCAGGATTGCCACATGTAATTGTCAGGTTCTTCACAGTGCCCAGGGTAAAAGATGCCCGTCTTTCAGCAGGCTATGCTTTGGTATTTATCGCGATTCTTTACACCACTGCTCCTGCTGTGGCAGCATTCGGGATTTACAATGCCATCGATACCGTGGCCGGACAACCTGTAAATGATTTGCCCGAATGGGTGGGCAATTGGCAAAAGACCAATCTGATCGTAGTCAATGACATCAACAATGATGGCATAGTCCAATATTCTGCCGACCCGGCTACCAATGAACTCAAAATAGACAGGGATATTATGGTACTTGCCAATCCTGAAATTGCGAAGTTACCAAATTGGGTGATAGGATTGGTGGCTGCGGGAGGGATGGCTGCTGCACTTTCCACTGCCGCAGGTCTTCTTCTTGTTATTTCAACGTCTGTATCCCGAGACCTTTTCAGAACATTCAAACCTGATATGACTGAGAAAAGAGAATTGTTGATTGCAAGGATTTCAGCCGGTGGTGCGGTCATTTTGGCCGGCTACTTTGGTGTGAACCCTCCTGGATTTGTGGCCGAAGTAGTTGCTTTTGCTTTCGGACTGGCCGCTGCATCTTTCTTCCCTGTAATCATAATGGGTATATTCTCCAGTCGGATGAATAAAGAAGGAGCTATAGCAGGAATGGTGTCCGGGCTTGTCTTCACAATTATGTATATCAGTTACTTCAAGTTTTACAGTCCGGAATTGAATAATGTCGAACATTGGTGGTTTGGTATTTCTCCCGAAGGTATAGGCTCTCTGGGTATGCTGATCAACTTCGTGGTATGTTATGTGGTGTCCAAAGCCACTCCTGCACCTCCACAATCTGTACAGGATATGATTCAGGAAATCAGGATTCCAAGGGGTGCGGGTAAAGCAGTTGACCATTGATGGTAAAAAAAAATAGGGATTAAGGACTCCGACGAAGGAATTGTCGGGGTTTCCCTTTTTTGGGACTTTCAAATGATTTAATTTAAAAATCATTTCGTAAAAATCATGAAACCGCCATTTTCTGGGTAGATTAAATTGAAAGATGATCTGCACAGACCTGTTCTGTACGAACAAAAAAATAATTCATAGACGCATGAAAGACATACTCAAAAGCCAATACCTCTGGGCAGTTTTTTTTCTGGGATTGTTTCTGCTGAACTATCCTGTATTGTCCATATACAACATTCCAAAAGCCATTTTTGGAATTCCTTTGTTGTTCATCATGGTTTTTGGTTTTTGGGCTTTGCTTATCCTGCTGACTTATTTGGTGGTCAAAAAAATGAACAGGAAAAACAATGCTTAGCTATGGGCTGATCATATCGTTTACTTTTGGATATCTGGCATTGCTATTTGCCATTGCCTGGTATTCTGAGCGGTCAGCTTCACGGGGCAAAAAGCTTTCTTCCAATCCTTATATTTATGCACTTTCACTTGCCGTCTACTGTACTGCATGGACCTATTATGGTTCAGTTGGCCGGGCTGCTACCAATGGGCTGGAATTTTTAACGATATATATAGGACCAAGCTTGGTTGCACCACTCTGGTGGATTGTGATGCGAAAAATCATCCGTATCAGCAAAGTACAGCATATTTCTTCCATAGCGGATTTTATTTCCAGCCGCTATGGCAAAAATATCACCCTTGGTGGAGTGGTGACTGTTTTTTGCTTATTGGGAATATTGCCTTACACTTCGATTCAGATCAAGGCGGTTGCCAATTCATTTGATATTCTTCAGTACTCCGAAATCAGTCAAAACCTGATTTATTCACCTTTCTACCAGGACACAGCATTTTATGTAGCACTTGGTTTGGCATTGTTTACCGTACTTTTCGGAACACGGAATGCGGAAGCTACTGCCCAGCATGAAGGGATGGTAATGGCGGTTGCTTTTGAATCTGTATTTAAATTGATTGCCTTTATTACAGTAGGTGTGTTTGTAACTTATTTCGTTTTTGATGGTTTTGCGGACATTTTTACTCAGGCCTCCTTGAGGGGTTTAGACCATTTGTTTGTGCTTCAGGGAGAAAATGGCGTTTCAGAGTGGTTTTGGATGAGCACCTTATCCATGATGGCCGTACTTTTTTTACCCAGACAGTTTCAAATGGGAGTGATCGAAAACAACGACGAAAAGCACCTTGACAAAGCCATGTGGCTTTTTCCGCTCTATTTGCTTCTGATCAATGTTTTTGTGTTGCCCATTGCATTAGGTGGTTTGGTACATTTTCCTACAGAAACGGTGGATGCGGACACCTTTGTCCTTGCTTTGCCCATTGCCTACAATCAGGAATGGTTGGCTTTGCTGGTCTATTTGGGCGGATTCTCTGCGGCAACAAGTATGATCATTGTATCTACCATTGCCCTCAGCAACATGGTAAGTAATAACCTCATCATGCCCCTCCTTCTGGTCAATGATAAGCTCAAGCTCAAATATCAGCACCGGTTGGGGTCAATCGTAATCTGGATTCGAAGAGCTACCATATTTTTGATCATACTGGCAGCCTATATTTATTTTCGGGAGATTTCCGCACAGTTTTCATTGGTTTCCATTGGCCTGATATCTTTTGTAGCCATAGCACAATTTACTCCTGCTATTATTGGAGGAATTTTCTGGAAAAAGGGATCAAGGTTAGGAGCTTTGGCAGGAATTATTGCAGGATTTATACTTTGGTTTTTCACGCTTGTTGTTCCTACCATTGTCACTGCAGGATACTTGCCGGAAAACATTCTGAATAATGGTCTTTTTGGTATCAGCGGATTAAAGCCCCAAGCCCTTTTTGGTTTTGAGCAAATGAGCTACGTTACCCACGGGCTGTTTTTCAGTTTGACACTGAATCTTATTTTATATGTGGTAATTTCCCTATTCACCAATCAGACTTCCAAAGAACATAACCAAGCGGTGGTATTTGTGGATATCTTTAAATACAGTACTATTTTGGACAGTTCGATCATTTGGAAAGGACAGGCATATCTTCCTGACTTGAAGGCCCTTTTAATCAATTTCCTTGGAGAGGAAAAAACCAGGGAGGTTTTGGATGAATTTTCAGCCAGATCGGACAATAATGCAGCTGCAAAAGATTTTGCCGATCCGGAATTGGTCAATTACTCAGAGCGCTTATTGTCGGGAATTATTGGCTCGGCATCTGCGAGAATCATGGTGGCTTCGGTAGTGAAAGAAGAAGAAATCAGCATGGAAGAGGTGCTGGGAATTTTGAAGGAAACTCAAGAGCTCAAGAGTTTGAATATAGCCTTAAAACAAAAGAGCAAGGAACTGAAAAATGCTTCTCAAAAACTCCAGAAAATGAATGAAACCCTAAGACTCAATGATATGCTCAAGGATGAATTCATCTCGACGGTGACCCATGAAATGAAGACACCGATTACCTCAATCAGAGCTTTTTCTGAAATACTTTTGGATGATGACCTGCCTGAATCTGACAAGAAAAGATTTCTCGATATCATTATTCAGGAAACCAACAGGATGACCAGGTTAATTGATCAGGTCTTGGATTTGGAAAGATTTGACTCAGGGAGGCAGGAATTGAATCTTGAAAAAGCGGATATCAGGATACTCATTCTTCAGACCGCAGAGAGTATGCTGCAGGTGTTTAAAGAGAAAAATATTGATTTCAACATAGAGATAGCATACGATGAGTTTCAATTGTTGGTGGATGAGGACAGGTTGAAGCAGGTAATACTTAACTTGCTGTCCAATGCTTCCAAATTTGCCAAAAATAAAATTGTCCTGAAAACTTACCTGAAGGATCATGATCTTTATCTTCAGGTTATTGATGATGGAAAAGGTGTTCCTGAGGAAGAGGCTCCCTATATATTCGATAAGTTTTTCCAGGCCAAAAACCAAACAAGTAAAAAGCCGATCGGAAGCGGCTTGGGTTTGGCTATTTCCAAAAAAATCATAGAATATCATGGAGGAAAGATCAGTGTATCCAAGCAGGATGGAATGACCTGTTTTGAATTCATTCTTCCTCTTCAGTTTGAAAATAATTTAATTTCACAAGCCATTGCCGACGATGAACAAGATACTGATAGTAGATGATGAGCCCAATATCCTTCTTTCGTTGGAGTTTCTTTTCAAAAAAGAAGGGTTCAGGGTTTTTATTGCCCGAGATGGAGAAGAAGCCATGGGCATCATTGAGGAAAATCATCCTGAATTGGTGGTTCTGGATATCATGATGCCAAAAGTGGACGGATACGAAGTATGCAAATACATCAAAGAAAAAAACAGGGAAGTCAAGGTTGTTTTCCTCACTGCAAAGAGTAAACAGCAAGATGTCCAAAAAGGATTGGATCTAGGGGCAGATCTTTACCTTACCAAGCCATTTTCCAATAAAAACCTGGTTTCAAAAGTCAAGTCATTACTGAATTAAAACAAATTTGGATATACGTTTTCTTGCCAATTAAACATCAACCTTGTCTAAACATGACGGAAGACCGATGACCGATGTAGCGGGCAATAATGCATTGAACCAAAGTATCTAAGTATTTGCCAGTTTACTGGCAATATTGCACACAATCAAAAAAATTAATTACTATAACCTAAAATAAACATAACATGAGCGATAGAATTCATACCCTCAGCGGATATTTCTACGAATACCAAAAGTCTGTCACCGAACCTGAAAGTTTTTGGGCCAGGATAGCGGATTCTTTTTACTGGAGGAAAAGATGGGATAAAGTCCTGGAATGGGATTTTGATGGACCTGATGTCAAATGGTTTGTCAATGCCAAATTGAATATCACGGAGAATATCTTTGAAAGGAATCTCTTCACCATCGGGGACAGACCTGCTATCATCTGGGAACCGAGCGACCCTAGTGAGGAAGGTAGAACGATAACCTACAATGAACTGTATGCAGAAGTCTGTCAATTTGCCAATGCGCTGAAGGTAAAAGGAATAGAAAAGGGTGACAGGGTGATCATCTATATGCCCATGATCCCCGAAGCAGCAGTGGCGATGCTGGCCTGTGCCAGGATTGGTGCAGTACATTCAGTGGTATTTGCAGGTTTCAGTTCGACTTCATTGGCAGATAGAGTCATTGATTGTAAAGCAAAGGCCATTCTGACTTCTGATGGGAATTACCGAGGCAATAAAAAAATCGCTGTTAAAGCCATAGTGGATGAAGCATTGGAAAAATCCAGTGTGGAAACGGTTATTGTCTGTAAAAGGACAGGTCAGGATATCACTATGGTAGAAGGAAGGGATCATTGGTGGCATGATGTCATTGAGGGACAAAAAACCACGCATGCAGCTGAAGAAATGGACAGTGAAGACATGTTGTTTATCCTCTATACTTCAGGATCTACCGGAAAGCCCAAAGGCGTGGTGCATACTACAGGTGGCTATATGGTCTACACCAAATATTCATTTGAGAATGTGTTCCAATATTCCCCGGGTGATGTCTATTGGTGTACGGCTGATATTGGCTGGATTACAGGTCATTCTTATATAGTTTATGGCCCCTTATTGGCTGGTGCCACTACGCTGATGTTTGAAGGAGTGCCTACCTATCCTGATCCAGGAAGATTCTGGGCGGTGATTGAAAAACACAAAGTCAACCAGTTTTATACAGCACCAACAGCTATCAGGGCTTTGCAGGCATACGGCACTGATCCTATTGAACCATACGATCTGAGTTCACTGAAAGTACTGGGCTCGGTGGGTGAACCCATCAATGAAGAAGCATGGAAATGGTATTATACACATATCGGACAGTCAAGGTGCCCCATAGTCGATACCTGGTGGCAGACCGAGACCGGAGGCATTATGGTTTCTCCTATTGCTGGAATTACCCCAACCAAACCGGCTTACGCAACACTACCATTACCGGGAATTCAATTGATGATTGTGGATCCGGAAGGCAAAGAATTGACAGGAAATTCGGTGGAAGGTAATCTCTGTGTCAAGTTTCCCTGGCCCTCAATGATAAGAACGACCTATGGAGATCACGACCGCTGTAAGCAGACCTATTTCTCAACGTATAAGGGGTTGTACTTTACAGGTGATGGTGTGAAACGTGACCATGATGGCTATTATAGAATCCTGGGACGTGTGGATGATGTGATCAATGTTTCAGGCCATAGATTGGGAACGGCTGAGGTAGAAAATGCCATTAATGAACACCCGTTAGTGATAGAATCAGCAGTAGTCGGCTATCCCCATGATATCAAGGGTCAGGGTATTTATGCCTATGTCATCTGCGACATGTCCCACAGGACAGAAGATAACCTTATCAATGAAATCAAGGACATGGTCAGCAAAATCATCGGACCCATCGCCAAACCCGATAAGATTCAGATAGTGCCGGGATTGCCAAAAACCCGATCCGGAAAAATCATGCGGAGAATCCTACGAAAAGTGGCAGAAGGCAGTACCGATAGCATGGGCGATACTTCCACCCTATTGGATCCGGATGTGGTGACGGCGATTATTGAGGGGAGGAAATAAAGGATTAGATAAGTTATTTATTGAATAGGAGAGACGGTGGTTTGCCGTCTCTTTTTAGTATTTAGCTAAAATCCCACCTAATTTTATAACTTTCAAATTATTTTAAACATTGGTTTCACCCTTCAATTCCTTTTCGAATAACCATTTTCGAAATCGAAATTGGATTTGATTTCTTTTTGCTGATAGTCCCTTGGGGAATATCCGAATTCTTTCTTAAAGCATTTGGCGAAATAAGATAAGTTGGAGAAACCCACCTCGTACATGATTTCGGAGATATTGCCTTCATTGTTTTTCAGCAAGATGGAGGCTTTTTTCAACCTGTATTTCCTGATGATATCCTTGGCTGAGAAGTTTGTAAGGGATTTCAGTTTACGGTAAAGGTGTGCCGTGCTCATTCCTATTTCATCGCTGAGCATTTCTACTGTAAAATCAGGATTGGCAATATTGGCTTCAATGATATGGATTACTTTATTGACAAATCTATCATCAACGTTTTCCCCATTTGTTTTGAATTCCGGTTGGGTGATGATTTCCGATTTGAAATATTCAAAGAGTTCATCTTTTCTTTTGAGAATGTGTTCAATGGTAGCTACAAGGAGCTCTATGTCAAATGGCTTTGTCAAGTAAGCATCGGCACCGGTTCTGATTCCTTCTATTTTTTGCGAAGTCAGGCTTTTTGCAGTCAGGAGAATGACACCGATATGGGAAGTCTTGGAATTTTCCTTAATTTTTTTGCAAAAGGTGAGACCATCCATGACAGGCATCATGATATCACTGATAATGACGTCTGGTGTGAAATTTTCGGTTTTTTCCAATGCTTCTTCTCCGTTGTTGGCAATGATCAGGTGATAATCATCTTTGAGATTCAGGCAAAGATATTCTACCATATCTGAATAATCCTCGACAATAAGCACCACGGGCTTACTGGATTCCACATCATAAACATATGGATTTTGGCTCTTTTCATCGAAATCACTCTTTTTGCTGACCAACAAGTTCAGGGACTGGGATCCCTGTTCAAAATCAACCGGAAAATGGATGTTTCCCAATGGTAGAGTGACTGTGAAACTTGCCCCTTTCCCCAGTTGACTTTCCACATTCACGTTTCCGTAGTGCAGTTTGGTATATTCGGCTACCATGGACAATCCTATACCTGATCCATCAAAGGATTTTTTGCCCTGACTGGTTTGATAAAAACGGTCAAAAATGCGTTGTTGATCCTCTTCGTCTATTCCAATCCCGGTATCAGAGATCCGGATATCCACTGCTCCGCATTTAAAGTCCGGATCATTCCTGCGCTGTCGGACTTCAAAATGGACAGAACCTTTCTCCGGGGTAAACTTGAAAGCATTGGACAGAAGATTATAAATGACAGATTCTATTTTCTCTGTATCAGCCCAAACTGTACAATTGTCAATATCTGAATCAAATGTGAATTGAATATTATTTCTGGCAGCTTTGTCACCAAATAAAACAAACAGTTCCCGGCAGAATCCGACCAAGTCAAAGGCTGTAACTTTCAGTTCTAGGCTATCCTGTTCCAATTTCCTAAAATCAAGGATTTGGTTGACTACCCTTAGGAGCCTTTGCGAATTCTTTTCTGCAAGCTTAAGAAGATTGTTGGTTTCATCACTGAAATCACGTTTGTTCAGTGCTTGGTGGATAGGCGGAAGAATAAGACTTATCGGCGTTCTGAGTTCATGGGAAATATTGGTAAAAAACTGCTGCTTGGTCAGTGCAATTTCCTCACTGTGGCTTTTCTCCATCTTGGCAAGTTTGACTTCATTTCTTAGGTGGAGCCTTCCAGAATAGAATCGCAGAGAATAAAACACCAAAATCAGGATCAACAAAACATATAGAAATATAAAACCCGGGCTGAGGAATAAAGGTGGTTTTATTTTGATTTCCAGTTGAGTTTCCTGTTCATTCCAAATCCCATGGTTATTGCTGCCCTTTAACCTGAATAGATAAGTCCCCGCAGGTAGATTTGAATATACTGCGTAATTGTTATTACCGGAGACATAATTCCAATCCTTATCGGCACCTTCCAGTTTATAAGCATAGATATTTCTTTCAGGCTGCCAGTAATGTAGTGCCGCAAAATCAACTGAAAAGGAGCGCTGGGAATAATTGAGGTTTAGTTTTTCTACAAATGAAATGTCCGCAGGAAGTTGGATAATTTCCTGCTGGGGCTTCCCTGATCGGATCTCTTGGTTGTTGATTTTAATGTTAGAGATGAAAATTTTGGGAACAAATGGATTTGGCTTTGCTTTGGTAGATATTTCCAGGAATCCGTTGTCCCCGCCAAAATAAAGCTTTCCCTCTCCATCGCTGCTCCAACATCCATCTGAAAAATTTTTTATAGGGATTTCCTTATCCATAGGGTAGATCACAAAAGTCTTATCCACAGGTTGGTATTTCAAAATCAGTCCGGATGAGGATCCCCAGATATTTCCCTGACTGTCCTCCGCAATACTTGCTAAAATAAAATCACCTCCTATCTTCAAAGGATGAAAAATAGCCTCATCACTCTGAGGCTTATATTCAATTAACCCATTGGTGGTACTTGCCCAAAGACTGCCTTTTTTGGAATAAAATATACTGTTAAGGCTTCTTCTGTTCGAAACTCTGTTGAAGGAACTGATGGAAGTACTTCGGTAAGTCTGAAGATCAATCCGGTAAAGTTCATCATAATTAATGGCCCAAATGGCATTTGCGCCGGAGGCATTTTTTTCTGAACCGAAATCACCGACTTTTTCAAAATGAAAAGAATGAATGTCGTTGAAATTTCCGGCAACTTTGAAAAGCCCTCCCTCCCAAGCGCTGACCCAAAACGAACCATCTGCCCCTTTGGTGAATTTGGATATGTAATTACTGAAAAGCCCATTTTGTTCATTGGCCGGGATAGCATACATTTTATTTGCCTGTCCGTCCCAAACATTGATCCCCCCTGCTGTTCCGATCCAAATCCTGCCAAGGTCATCTTCCTCAAGCGCATAGACATTATTGAGCAGAATTCGCCTATCAAGATCAGAATGTATATCAAAGACTTCCTTGTAGCCCGATTCCGGATCAATATGGATCACACCGTTAAGAGTTGCCAGCCATTTATGTCCGTTTCTGCTCACTAGCATAGCCTTGACCTGATTTCCGATAGTCTGACCGTTCCAATCATGGGACACTTCATGATAAGTATAAATGCCGCTGTATTTACTGATAACGCTCAGGCCGTTGGAGGTAACAAACCATATCACTCCCCCAGAATCTTCAAATATCTGCCAGATGACATTATTGGCAACTGAAAATGACAGTTTCGGATTATGGTACAGCATTTGGCTGATTTTGGATTTTGGGTCAAAAATATTGATACCAAAATCAGTCCCTAGCCAAAGTTGGCCCTCTTCATTGAGATATATTGCTTTGATGACTTCATTACTAAGATTAGTGTTGTCATTATTATATAATTTATGCTCACCAGTGTGGATGTTAACATGGGCTAGCCCGGTCTCTGTTCCCACCCAGATCAAAGAATCATCTTCCCCCGAGGATTTGATGTCCATGATCAGATTGTTTTTCAATGATGGATTATAATCTCCCTTAAGGTCAAAATGCACAAATCGATCCGATCCGGATGCCAATTTATTGAGCTTATCATAAGTTCCCACCCATAGGTTATCCAAATGGTCCATATAAATAGACCGGATCATATTATGACTTAGATTGTTTTTGAAATCATTGTAGTTTCTAAGCGAATCACCTGAAAATCTGAAAAGTCCATCGGCCGTACCTATCCAAACTGTCCTGTGATGGTCTTGATAGAGTGCCCTTACGATCTTGGATTTTCCGGTTTCGATGGGTGTGATTTCAAACGTCCTTGTGTTGATTTTACATAGTCCTTTCCAAGTTCCAACCCAAAGATCCTCGCCGACCACAAGCAGGGAACTGATTTCATTAGCCGTCAAGGAAGGGTATTCTTCTTTTTTAAATATCTTGAAATTCTTGCCATCATATCGGCAGATACCATTGGCCGTTCCGATCCAAATAAAATCATCTCTGTCCTGTGCAATGGAATTGACGATGTTAGAAGGCAGTCCATCTCTGATGGATAGATTGGAGAAAAAAGGAGTATCCTGTCCTTGAATTTTCCATGGAAAAATCAAAAATAACAAACAGATGATTTTGGTTATTGGCCCCTGCATTTTTTATAGTTTTTATGCCTTGGCAGATGACAAATTATTGAAATCTGCCCAAGACCAAATCAATTGTCTTTGAGGCATCCCCTCTTGTCACGAATTTGTGTCTGGAGTATAATTATATAGATTTTGTTGCAGAATCCGATCAAATTCCGACAAGATGATTGATTTTTATCCATACCTGCAAGATTTGAATCACATTCTCAATATTAAGGAATTTAATTTTGAGAATGTGATTCGTAGCTGATCGAGAGCGGACAGCTGGTGATCATTTTCTAAACCCTAAAGTATTATGAATTTTCCCAGATTAACCATTTTTATTGTTGTTGTGCATATCATCCTTGTTGGTTGTCAGGTAGATATCAATGATTCTACTGGGGAAAATGAAAATAAAGACCAACCTGTTTTTTACTTTGGATCAGACCTTTCCTATATCAACCAGATTTTGGATAAGGGTGGCGTATATAAGGTTAACAGTTCTCCTGAAAACCCATATCGTTTATTTGCCGAACATGGCAATGATCTTGTGCGGTTGCGGCTATGGCACAACCCCACATGGACGAGTACCATTTACGGTGACAGCAATTCACCCATGTACAATGACCTTTTGGATGTAGAAAGAGCAATAGCCTCATCAAAAGAACAGGGAATGAAGACCATGTTGGATTTTCACTACTCGGATATCTGGGCGGACCCGGGTAGACAGGAAATTCCCGAAGCCTGGAAAGCAATTACTGATCTTGAAATATTGAAGGACTCTGTTTACCAATATACTTTCAAAACCTTGAAGTATTTGGACCAAAAAGGACTTATGCCAGAGTTTGTACAGATCGGCAACGAGACCAATTGTGGGATGATGTATACTGATGCACCGGAAGGATTCCCTAAACTCAATGTATGTGAAGGAAATTGGTCTAATTTCAGAGCCATTGTCAATTCATCCATAAATGCCATCAGGGATGCTTCTGCCCAAAAGGACACCAAAATTATTTTCCATGTAGCAGATCCCGTTCATGTGGATTGGTGGTTTGAAAATCTTACTGCCGGGGGATTGGTAAGGGATTTTGACATTATAGGATTTTCATATTACCCTATTTGGCATACAGGCGTTCCATTCAGTCAACTTTTCTCAAAAATATCATCCTTTAGGTCCAAATTCGGGAAGGATATCATGATGTTGGAAACGGCCTATCCCTGGACAGCCGAAGGAAATGACGATTACACCAATATTTTTGGAGGACAAACACCACTGGTTGGATATCCCTTTACCAAGTCCGGGCAATTGGCCATACTCAAAAAAATGACTCAGGAATTGATAAGTGCAGGAGCCATTGGAATCATCTATTGGGAACCTGCTTGGATAAGCTCCCCCATGAAAGATTTGTGGGGTACCGGCTCTTCTTGGGAGAACTGTACCTTCTTTGACTTCACCGGAAATCTTCATGAAGGAATTGATTACATGCTTCACGATTATTGACGACTATTGAAATTACTATTAATCTATTTGAACCCAAAATTATAATGAAAATATCTGTTTGTAATCTAATTCTGGTTTTAGTGTTGGCTATTTCGGCACCTGGAACCTCCTATGCCCAGAAAAAGAAAACCAAAGAAAGCAACCCTGTTTACGTAGATGAAAATGGGATTTTAAGGTGGCAGGAAAGTAAAAAAGAAGCTTCATTTTTTGGTGTAAATTATTCCACTCCATTTGCATTTGCATACCGGGCCCATCAGTCATTGGGTGTGGATTTAGAACAGGCAATAAGGGAGGACGTTTACCACATGTCCCGCTTGGGATTCAATGCTTTCAGGGTTCATGTTTGGGATACAGAGATTTCGGATGTAGATGGAAATCTTTTGGAAAATGAACATTTACGCCTTTTTGATTTTTTATTGTCCGAATTGGCAAAGAGGGAAATCAGTACAATTATCACCCCTATTGCTTTTTGGGGAAACGGATATCCGGAGCCCGACGGGGACACCCCCGGTTTTTCGAGACACTATGGCAGGGGCAAGCTCACCACACATGAAGAAGCCATTTCAGCACAGGAAAACTACCTGAGGCAGTTCTTTGAACATGTCAATCCTTATACCAAGATGAGCTATCAGGAAGATCCAAATGTGGTGGCTGCTGAAATCAACAATGAACCGGCCCATAGCGGGCCCAAGGAGGGTGTGACAGCCTATATCAACAGGCTCAAAAGAGCCATTACAGGTACCGGATTCTCCAAACCTATATTTTACAACATCAGTCAGGGTCCTCATTATGCAGATGCCGTTGCAGGTTCAGAGGCAGATGGCTTCAGCTTTCAGTGGTATCCTTCTGGTCTCGTTTATGGCAAAACCCTCCAGGAAAACTACCTGCCCCACGTCAACAGGTACCATATTCCATTTGATTCCATTCCCGAATTCCATCAAAAGCCTTTGATGGTTTACGAATTTGATGCTGCGGATATCATGGGATCCTATATGTATCCTGCTATGGCCAGAAGCTTCAGAAAGGCTGGCTTCCAATGGGCAACCCAGTTTGCCTATGATCCCTTGGCGATTGCCCATACCAATACAGAGTACCAGACCCATTACCTCAACCTGATTTATACACCGGCTAAAGCTATCAGTATGATGATCGCGGGCAAAGCGTTCCGGAATCTCCCCTTAAAGGAAAATTACGGAAATTATCCGGACAACAATCAGTTTGGACCAATTAGGGTCAGTTATCATGAATCTCTGAGCGAGATGAATTCAGAAGAGATATTTTATTATTCAAATAACACTAACTCAACCCCTAAAAACCCAAAAAAATTAAAACACCTTGCGGGTGTTGGTTCTTCTCAGGTGGTAAAATATGAAGGGTTAGGTGCCTATTTTTTGGATAAACTGGAAAGTGGCGTTTGGAGGCTAGAAGTCATGCCCGATGCAGTTCCACTTAGGGATCCGTTTGCAAAAACATCACCTGACAGGTCAGTAACCCGGGTTATCTGGAGTGAACACCCCATGCAAATAAATTTGAATGAACTCGGCGTGGACTTCAATGTAATGCCACTTGACAATGGAAACTCTTATAAAACCGTGGCAAAAGCCGGTTCAATTCCGATACGACCAGGAACATACCTGATTAACAAAAAAGGGAAAAAATTTGATCTTAAAAATCAAAAAATAGGTGCAATCGGAATCAGGGAATTTGTTGCACCAAGACCAACACATAATTCCGTGGCCCTATTACATAAGCCCCCTTTCGAATTGTCCTCTAATAGACCTTTCAAAATCAAAGCAAAAACAGCAAGTACGTCCCCGATTAAGGCAACCCTTCAATTCAGGCTAGGGGGAGACCGCTTTCAGGAACTTCCTATGGAAGCTATTTCTCCTTATGATTATGAAGCTGAAATACCTGCTGAGGTATTGAATCCCGGGATGCTGACATATCGGATTGCCGTGGAGGAAAATGGTGAAACGGTCTATTTTCCGAGTGGAGAAAAATCTTCCGAATTGCATTGGGCTTCAGACCCACCTCAAACCTGGAAAGTATATGTGGCCAGAGAAGACGGTGCCTTGGAAATTTTCAATCCGGCCCATGATCAAAAAATACATATTTATCCGACATATATAGAAGGATTCAGGACAAGGTTGGAGGCAGGGTATTTTTCTGGGGAAATGTTGTTGGAATTGAGAGCAGAAGAACCTTCCACATCAGATCTGATGGGTTTTCAATATCCAATTAAAGATAAACTGATGGACCGGTTAACTTCAGGAGAAGACTTTAACAAAATCATCCTCCAGGCAAGGGTAGTGGGAAGAGAAAAATTACCCATCAAGATAGGTTTTACCTATGAAAATTCAGGTGCAAGGAATACAAAGGTTGAATTAAATACCTCATTTCAGGAAATAGAGATCGCACTGAAAGACCTGAAGGCGGATGGCGGGGCTTTGTTGTTGCCCAGACCCTATCCGGAATTTATGCCTTTGTACAGTCAATCAGACAATGGAGTTAATCATTATGGACTTGAACAAGTAGAAAAAATAGAGATAACATTTGAAAATATTGATATCGGTGAATCGAACAGTTCTCCCTTTCTGATTGAAATAGGAAAAATATGGTTGAAGAAATCCAAATAGGAACAAATTCCCTTGCAAAAATGCAGCCTGATTTAGGTTGGATAAATATCGAGGGTATCCTTAAACCAAGACCAATTTGACCGGAATAAATAGAAATTTAACAATAAACCAAAAATAGTACGATTATGCGGAAATTATTTACTGTAATGAAAATCGCACTTACGGTGATAGCCTTGATGAATTGGCAGCAAACAGCTGCTCAGCAAAAGTTGGTAACCGGAACAGTGACGGATCAGAGTACGGGAGAAGAATTGCCCTTTGTCAATGTAAGCATCAAAGGGACGACCAAAGGCTCCATTACCGATATTGATGGAAGTTATTCCATCGAGGTGGATTCCCCTAATGATGTTTTGGTATTCAGCTTTATCGGATTTTCCAGAAAGGAAGTAAGAGTTGGAAACCAATCCATTGTCAATGTACAGTTGGAAGGGAATACCAAGCAGTTGAATGAAGTAGTGGTGATCGGTTACGGAACCCAGCGAAAATCCGACCTGACAGGATCAGTAGGATCTGTGAGCAGGGAAGATTTCAATGTCGGCCAGGTCACCAATGCGGAGCAATTGATCACCGGAAAAATAGCCGGTGTCCAGATTACGCCCAATTCCGGACGTCCGGGAGCCGGAGCAAGGATCAGGATTCGGGGAGGTTCGTCATTGAATGCCAGCAATGACCCTTTGATCGTAATTGACGGAGTTCCGCTGGACAATTCCAGCGTTGCCGGTACTCCCAATCTACTCAACTTCATCAATCCCAATGACATTGAAACTTTTGATGTCCTGAAGGATGCCTCGGCTACTGCCATTTACGGTTCCAGGGCTTCCAATGGGGTAATCCTTATCACTACCCGCAAAGGTAAAAAAGGACAGGATCTCAGTGTCAATGTCAATTCATTGGTGTCGGTGTCCCAGATCTCCAGCAATATCGATGTACTGAATCCACAGCAGTTTAGGGATGCTGTCCTGGATCAGGCTTCCCCATCCCAGCAGGCATTGTTGGGGGATGCCAATACCAATTGGCAGGATGCGATTTTTCAGGATGCGATCAGCTTTGACAACAATGTCAGTCTAAGTGGTTCTTTTAAGGGAATACCTTATAGGATTTCTGTTGGAAATCTCAATCAGGACGGAGTTCTGAGAAGGGACAACTTCAACAGGACTTCTGCCGGAATCAGTCTAACTCCTACTTTATTGAATGACCGATTGAAAATCAACTTTAATGTACGTGGTGCATATACAGTCAGCCAATTTGCCAATCAAGGAGCCATAGGAGCGGCGGCGGTTTTTGACCCTACCAAGCCTATTTATGATCCTGAAGGGTATGGGGGCTTCTGGGAGTGGGTCAATGCGGATGGTTCACCCCAAAACCTCGCTCCAAGAAATCCGGTCGGTCTTTTGGAACAAAGGGATGATAGAGGTGAAGTCAAAAGAAGCCTCGGCAATCTTCAGTTGGATTATGCTATACCCTATGTTGAAGGGCTTAGGGCCAATCTGAATTTGGGATATGATATCAGTGAAAGTGATGGTAAAGTAATAATTCCCTCTAGCTCGGCGGCAGGATTCAATGAGGGTGGATCGATTGCCAAATATGCCCAAAACAAGCGGAATCTTCTTGCGGATTTTTACCTGAACTATCTCAGGGAATTTAATGGCAATCGGCTTGATGTTATAGCTGGATATTCCTGGCAGGATTTTTTATTTGAAAACCCTTCTTTTGCAAGAGTCAATGAGGAAGGCGTGGTTCTTACTCCTGCCGGGGTGGAAACAAGGCCGCAATACAGGTTGATTTCATTCTTTGGCAGGGTCAACTACAGCATCAATGATAAATATCTCTTTACAGGAACGATCCGAACTGATGGTTCATCCAGATTCAGTCCGGAAAACAGATGGGGAATTTTCCCTTCTCTGGCAGCAGCATGGAGGATCAGTGAAGAGGATTTCCTGATAAACAACAGTACCTTAACTGATTTTAAGTTAAGGTTGGGATACGGTGTGACAGGTCAACAGGACATCGGCTCTTTTTTCCCGTTTCTCCCACGCTACACTGTCAGTGACGATGCAGCACGGTACCGTTTTGGTGATACATTTTATAATATGCTGAGACCTGAAGGATATGACAGGAATATTAAATGGGAAGAAACCGTGACCTGGAATGCCGGTCTTGATTATGAATTATATGACGGCAAACTTTTCGGTAGTATAGATTATTATTACCGAAGAACCAATGACCTATTGGCTGTGATTCCAGTAGCTGCCGGAACCAATCTTACCAATCAGCTTTTTACAAATGTGGGTAATATTGAAAGCTTTGGTCTTGAATTGGGATTGACCTATAATGTACTCAGAACGCCAGATATTGACTGGAACATTGGTGGAAATTTTACTTACAATCGGGTCAATATACTAAGTCTGAGCAATGTGGCAGAAGATGCAGTCGGAATATTGGTCGGCGGCATAGGAGGAGGAACGGGTAATACCATTCAGGTCCATACGGTGGGTTTCCAGCCCAATTCATTCTATGTTTGGCAGCAGGTATATGGCCTTGACGGAGCACCTTTGGAAAATGTCTATGTTGACCAGAGTGGGGATGGAATTATCAATGAACAGGATCTGATCAGAAGAGGATTTCCCGATCCAAGATACTTCTTCGGGTTCAATTCGCAGGTCCGTTATAGAAACTGGGATTTAGGATTTGTCATGAGAGGCAATCTTGGGCATAAAGTTTATAACAACGTCCGTTCGTCCAATGGTGCCTACCAAAGTCTGAGGTTTCCGGATTATCTGATCAACATGACTTCTGATGTTTTGCATACCAATTTCCAGAATTACAGGCTTAGGTCAGATTATTATCTTGAAAATGCAGCATTTATGCGAATGGAAAATATCAGTCTGGGGTACAACTTCGGTAATGTGTTCAACTCCAGGATCACACTCAGGGCAAGCGGCACAATACAAAATGCTTTTGTTCTTACCAATTATTCCGGAATTGATCCTGAAATACCGGGCGGTATAGATAACAATTTCTATCCATTCCCCAGAATTTATTCCTTCGGTGTAAACTTCGGATTCTAAACAACCATCTCTGAGGTCCCATGCGTTTATTCAGCTAGGGACTTAGGAATCAAAATATTGAAAAGATGAAAAATACATTTATAAAAATTTCAGCCATATTAACGGTAACTTTTTTTACCGTTACGGCATGTACGGATCTTGAACTGGAGCCATTCGGCGAACTGACTTCCGTACAGGTATATCAGGATTTTGACAATTATATCCATGTATTGGCCAAAATGTACGGCGGACTGGCACTCAGTGGTCAGTCGGGTCCCCACGGAAGGGGTGATATCGGTGGTCAGGACGAAGGAGCTTCAACTTATCTGAGGGCCTTATGGAAACTCCAACAGCTCCCAACTGATGAAACCATCATTTCATGGAACGATGAAGGCCTGCCTGCTCTGAATACCATGACCTGGTCTTCGGATAACGGGTTTGTTGCGGCCATGTATTACCGGATATTTTATCAGATTACTTTGGCCAATGAATTTATCCGGGAAACCAGTGATGCCAACATGAATTCCAGAGGAATTTCCGAGGCAAATCAGAATACTGCCAGACTTTTCAGGGCTGAGGCCAGGTTTTTAAGAGCTTTAAGTTATTATCATGCCCTTGATCTTTATGGCAATGTCCCCTTTGTGACACAAGAGGATGCGGTGGGCTCCTTCTTCCCCAGACAGGTCAATAGAAGAGAATTGTTCGATTACATCGAAAAGGAACTGTTGGAAGTTATTCCATTGTTGGTCGCACCTAGGCAGCATCAATATGCCCGGGCAGATCGGGCAGCGGCAAGAATGCTTTTGGCAAAAATGTACCTGAATGCTGAAGTTTACATTGGAGAGGCCCGATATACTGAGGCCATTGCCCAGCTCAATGAAGTGATCGGCGCAGGATATTCTCTGGAGCCCAACTATAACCATCTGTTTTTTGCGGACAATGACCAATCCAATGAAATCATTTTCCCCATTTCCTTTGATCAGGTCAGCAGCATGGCCTGGGGAGGCGCTACATTTTTGGTCAACGCTGCTATAGGCGGAACAATGCGAAACTTCTATAATTTTGGAGTTCCCGGAGGATGGCAAGGTATGAGGGCGCGGCCTCAATTAGTGAACCTTTATCCGGGAGTAGATGGGACTCCTGATGCCAGGGGCTGGTTCCACACCCATGACCAGCAATTGGATGTAGAGAACATCAACATCTTTCAGGATGGTTATGGAATCATCAAATTCCGAAATATTACCAAAGAAACAGGAGACAGGCCTGATGGTCCGGTAAGCGATCAGGTCAGCGTGGACTTCCCTATGTTCAGGTTGGCTGATGCCTATCTGATGTATGCGGAGGCTGTACTCAGAGGTGGCTCCGGTGGCAATCAGGCGCAGGCTTTGGCCTACATCAATGCATTGCGAGAAAGGGCGTACGGTGACAGCAGCGGAAATATTACTTCCAATGAACTTACCCTGGATTTCATCATTGATGAGCGGGCAAGGGAGTTGAAATGGGAAGCTACGCGAAGAACCGATCTTATCCGGTTCGGCAGATTTACGACCGCCGCCTATATTTGGCAATGGAAAGGCGGAACTTTCGGTGGTTCGGCCGTTGGGGATTTCAGAAACTTATATCCACTGCCCCAAGCAGATCTGATTGCAAATCCTACATTACAACAAAATCCTGGTTACTAACCAAAAATAATCGAGAAATGAAAACATTGAACATAAAAATTCTATCAGTATTCACCCTGCTTTGTGCATGGGCATGTACTGATCCCATAGAAACCGTCATCAGTGCCAATCCAAATGCACCTGCCCTGACAAGTCCTTCGGCGGGAACTTCACTGATCCTGAATCAGGATATATCGGAAGAGACCGTAATTTTCGCCTACAATAAAGCCGATTTTGGATTCCCGGCGGCAGTCAACTACACTGTACAATTGGTGGAATCCGGTGCATCATTTGACAATGCAATGGATATTGGTAATTCCAATAGCAACAGTGTTGGAATTTCCCAGGCCAATCTCAACCAAAGACTGATTGCCAGGGGTTTTGTTCCTGATGAAGCCACACAGGTGGATATCAGAGTAAGGGCTATTCTGGGGCCAACAGTCGATCCCTTATTCTCCGAAAGGGTGACCATGTTGGTGACCCCATTTAGAGAGGAGCTCACCTACGCCAGAATGTATGTTCCGGGTGATTATCAGGGCTGGGATCCCTCCAATGAAAACACGGTTATTTATTCCGTACAGAACAATGACATTTATGAAGGGTTTGTGCATATCCTGGGCGGTTCAGGGGCATTTAAAGTCAATGAGGAACCGAATTGGGACATCAATTATGGAGGGTCCAATGGGGTGCTGGAGAGAAACGGACCGGATTTAAGGATTGCAGAACCATTTGGGACGTTCAGAATTACAGTAGACCTCAACACCTTAACCTATTCCATCGGCACCCGAAGAAGATGGGGAATTATCGGTGATGCCACTCCGTTAGGCTGGGCTAACGATACTCCAATGAACTTTGATCCTGTTAATAATGTGCTCACGATAACCCTGGATTTGATTGCAGGAAATTTCAAATTCAGGGCCGGTGATTGGGCACATAATTATGGGGATACAGGATCGGATGGAATTTTGGATCCCGATGGTGCGAATATTCCGATACCTGAAGCCGGCAATTATACCATCACCATGGACTGGAAAGTTCCCGGAGAAATCTCCTATGAGGTTATAAAGAATTAATTTAATTTACTGAAGTACACTCATAACGCTGATGGAGCTGATTTTCACTGATTTATTTATCTGTGGACATCTGCAAAATCAGCGTTATCAGTGTTCTATAAAATGACTCTGGTTAATGCGAATCCTCATTTACTTTTTTTTCATCATTTTTTGGATCCCAATAGCAAATCTTAGCCCTTCAATCACTTTTTTGGATAAATTGCTCTTCCAAGAATATTCCCCGAAAAAATCATGTCCAATGTCATCGTCAACAGAGTCAAAGAATTTCTGAAGGGATACCCACCTTTTTCCTTTCTCAGTGATACCACCCTGGAATTGGTGGCAAAAGGAGTAGAAGTGCGGTATTTTACAAGTGGAGAGGTATTGTTTGAGCAGGGTGAACCTGCTCAAAACTACTTTTTTGTGCTGAAGGAAGGCTCTGTTGAATTGACAGAAAACAAAGATGGGGTAGCCAAAGTAGTGGAGGTATGTGATGAAGGAGATGTTTTTGGGGTATTGGCCTTGTTGGGGAAAAGACCCTATATATTAAATGCAAAGACTAGGGAAGAGTCTCTTATTTATGCAATTCCCGTTGCCATTTTTGAAAAAATCTTGTTAGAAAACAGTAGGGTCAGCCTATATTTTGCGGCTGGATTTGCCTCAGGACAAGTTGTGGTCCGGTCGGACCTTTCCCAGTCACAAAAGGCCCGGACAGCATTTTCTGAAATCTCCAAGGACAATGGCCTCTTGATATTTACCGGTCAATCTGACCTGAATTATTCCCATGAAGTTTTGACCTGTCAAACAGGGGAAACAGTGGCCAAAGCTGCAAAAAGTATGTCCGAAAAAGGAGTGGGGTCAATCGTCGTGGTCAATCAAAAGAAACACCCGGTGGGAATCATCACCGATAAAGACCTTCGAAATAGGCTTGTGGCTGAAAGGAAAAGTTATGATACTTTGGTTGATGATCTGATGACGAGTCCCGTGATGACCAAGAGCAAGGAAGCGGATTTTTCCAGTCTCTACCTGACCATGATCAAAAACCGCTTGCATCATTTGATATTTACTGAGGATGGTTCACCAAACAGTCCCGTTACCGGGATATTGTCGGACCATGATATTCTATTATCCCAGGGAAATAGCCCCGCTGTTCTGATCAATGCTTTGATGAATACCTGGGATATAAAAGAAATGGCAAAAATACGTGACAGGGCAGAACGCTTGTTGAAATACTATCTTGAAAATGAGCTTGCCATGGATTTTGTGGCCAATATCATCTCAGAAATCAATGATATTATCATTCAAAGAGCCGTTCAGATTGCAAAAAATAAATATGATACGGATCATCCCAAGGAAGCAAATGTCAGGTTTTGTTTTCTTTCTTTGGGCAGTGAGGGAAGAGAGGAGCAAATGCTCCGTACTGACTTGGACAATGCGCTTGTTTTTGAAGATATACCGGATTCAGAATCGGAGGGGACAAAGGCTTATATGATGCTGATTGCGCAGGAAGTGATTGAGATATTGCTTGCCTGTGGATTTCAATCTTGTCCTGCCGAAATGATGGCAAACAATCCCAAATGGTGTCAGCCACTTTCACAATGGAAAAAATATTTCAGTGATTGGATTCTCAGCCCCAATCAGGAAGCTTTGATGCATGCGGCCATATTCTTTGATTTTAGGCCGATTATCGGTCACAAAGTATTGGCAGAAGAAATGATACAGCATATCTATAAAGAAATCGCAGGCAAAACTATTTTTTTGAATTTCCTTGCCAAAAATGCCTTGCTAAATCCTCCGCCTTTGGGTTTTTTCAGAAATTTTATCGTAGAAAAATCGGGAGAGCACAGAGATAAATTTGATATCAAATTGAGGGCCATGATGCCTTTGGCGGATATAGCCAGGTTATTGGTTTTGAGTCATAGGGTAGTTGGAATAAATAATACATTCAAGCGCTTCGAAAAACTATCTGAATTGGAACCTCATTATAAGGACTTGTTTCTTGAAGCAGGCAAGGCTTATGAAATTCTGATGCGTATGCGGGCGATAGAAGGATTACGCTCCGAAAATTCCGGAAGGTATATTATTCCGGAATCCTTGGGTAAACTGCAAAGGCAATTGTTGAAAAACACATTTGCGCCGATAGATGAACTACAGAAAATCCTCAGGGTTAGGTTTCAGTTGGACTATTTTGGAAGCTGATATGGGATGGTTTGATTTTTTAAAAAAGAATAAGGTATCCAAAACCAGTTTTGTGGAGGAATATGAACAGCTATTCGAGAAAAAAATTCCAGCCATCAGATCGGTAGATCAATTGACCTTTATAGTCTTGGATACCGAAACTACAGGATTGAACCCCAAAAAAGATTATATTCTGTCCTTTGGGGCTATCAAAATCAAAGGATATAAAATGAAAGTCAATTCAGCATGGGAAATCTACCTTGATTCGCCTTTGCACAATAAAGAGTCCATCCAAATACATGAAATCCTATATCATGATCAAGCTTTTCCACTAAAGGAATTCGCCAAAGATTTTTTAACCTATATAGGTTCTGATATTATTGTGGGCCATCATATCGGATTTGATATAGCTATGTTGGAAAAAGCCCTAATGTCTTTTGGTCTGAAAAAGTTAAAAAATCCTGTTTTGGATACATTAGCACTCAGTATGCGTTTGGAAAAAGGGCCACATTATGATCCTGCTTTGGGCAGTCCCGGTGAATATGCTTTGGATAATCTTTGTGAAAGATATGGAATACCTCTTGATGACAGACATACCGCAGCCGGAGATGCTTTTTTAACAGCGCAGTTGTTTATGAGATTATTGAAAATAGCCGAACAAAAAGGAATCAAGAATTTCGGAAGCTTGATAAAGTGATTTTTTGCAAAGGATTTATTTGAAATTGGTCAAAATCAGGACATAACCTCGTAAGCCATCATGGGGATTTTTTTGTTTTTCATTTCCAACAATCCCACCAGTTCACAAGTAAACAAATCTTTGATTTTGGTGTAACAAGTCTCAGGAATAAAAATCTGTCCGGCCTGAGCCGCAGACTGAAGTCTCGCAGCAGTATTGACCGTATCGCCGATAACAGTATAATCCAATCTTCTCAAAGTAGAAGATCCAATATTCCCTGAAATCATTTCACCGGAATTGATGCCAATAGAGACGTTCGGAGTAAAGTTCATTTTACCTTCGATTTGAGGTTTATTGGAGATTTCCTGTTTGATATGGAGGCAGGCTTTTACCGCTCTTTCCAAATGATTTTCACCCTTGAAAACTGCCAAAATCGCATCACCCATAAATTTGTCCACAATGCCATTTTCTTCTATAATCGCCCTTGCCATGATGTCAAAGTATTCATTGAGAAGTGTCACCACATCATCAGGGGATTGGGTTTCACTGATTGCGGTAAATCCGCAGATATCTATAAAAGCTACAGTCCCGACAATGGTTTCGTTGTCAAAAAGTGAGGCGCCTATTTCTCGGCTTCCCATAAAATTCAGCACGGTCTCATCCACATACATTTTAAGGATGTTATTTTCTTTCATGGCTTTTAAGGTTTCCTTAATCATCCCCACATGCTTGACAGTTCTATCTATTGTAATCTCCAGGTCAGAGAAATTTACCGGTTTAGTGACGAAATCAAAGGCTCCGCGGTTCATTGCGGTTCTGATATTATCCATATCCCCATAAGCAGATACAATCACAGATTTTAACAAAGCATTTTTTTCATTCAGGCGTGAAAGGAGGGTAAGTCCGTCCATTTCTGGCATATTGATATCACTGAGTACAACATCCACGTCATGATGTAGCTCCAATTGTTCCAGTGCATGTCTGCCGTTGATTGCAAAAATAAATTCATACTCATTTTGCCTTATTTTTTGTCGGAATTTCTGCTTTATCAGCACCTCCAAATCGGCTTCATCATCTACCACAAGTATCTTCGCCATAACTTTAAAAATTTGTTTTTACTCTTTTTATTTTATTAGTTCCTTGATTTCCTTCTTTAAGGAATCAAAGTCTATCGGTTTTGTAAAGAACTCTTTTGCGCCGGAGTTAATGGCTTTTTTATAATTTTCACTGTCTCCGTAAGCAGATATCATACTCACATTGATCTGCGGGAATTTTTTCTTGACCTTTTCGAGCAATTCAAGTCCGGTCATGCCGGGCATATTGATATCGGAAAAGACATACACAACTTTGGGCGGATCTGATTCTTCCAGAATTCTCAAGGCCTCTGCACCCGAAAAAGCAAAAACCAATTCCAGATTTTCGTTTCTCATTTCCTTTCGGAATTTTTGCCGAAATAGCATTTCGACATCTTTTTCATCATCTACTATAAGTATTTTCATTTTGATCTTTTTTTATTTCTTTGGGCAATAAAATACTAAACTTGGTGAATTCACCTTCTTTTGAACTAATTTCCAAAATACCCTGATGTGCTTTGACTATATCATGAGTGATACTTAAACCCAATCCGGTACCTTCATTTCCTTTTTTGGTTGTGAAAAAAGGCGTTAAAAGCTTGTCCCTGTTTTCCTCCGCGATACCCGGACCATTGTCTTCAACTTCAATTAGTATTTTATCATCTGAATCTTTTGTCCTTACTGTCAATTTGGGCAAATAGCCATTTTGATTTTCTTTGGTCTTGTCCCGCATCGCGTCAAACGCATTTTTGCAGAGATTAAGGATTACCCTGCTGAAATCCTCAGGGTTGATATTGGCAGTTGTAAGATTTTCATCGAGCTGAAGCTGAATATCTACATTGATGGGATTTTTATTTGCCCTCATGCCATGAAAGGCCAAATTGACATATTCTTTTATAAGTCCATTCAGGTCTGTGGGTTCCATGATTCCTTTTCCACCTCTCGAATGCATCAGCATGGATTTTACAATACCGTCCGCCCTGGATCCATGTTGCAAGGTTTTTTGAAGGTTATATTTTATATCTTCCAACAATGCCCTCATCTCTGCTGTGATTTCACTTTGCTCCAACTTATCAAGTTCTAAAAAAATCTCTTCAACATATTCAAGACTGAGCTCGGAAAAATTATTGACAAAATTCAATGGATTTTTGATTTCATGGGCGATGCCGGCTGTAAGCTGACCCAAACTGGCCAGTTTTTCCTGCTGTACCAATTGTGCCTGAGTGGCTTTAAGTTCATTATAGGCTTCTTGGATTTCTTTGGCGTGAATCAGCTCTTTTTCCCGGTTTTCAGCATATACTTTTGACAAAAGCCGGCTTCTTTGATATCTATCTACCAAAAACATCAAAAACCCAAAAATTAAAAGGTAAAAAAGATAAGCCCACCAAGAGGTATACCAATTGCCTGTTTTAAGGTTTTCCCCATCAATGTCCGAAAAATTGGAAGTAGTAATAAAACCCATGATTCCTCCAATATTATGATTCAAACTCATGGCTTGAAAATGGACTTTGTCAATTTTTGAGGTATAGTTTGAAATTAGCTGTAAATCAATTTCTACCTTGGATTGGGCAAATGCATGATTTTGCACCAATAGTGGTGTGAGAAAAGCAAATAAAAAAAAGCAAAACCTTTGTATCAAAATTATCTTAGGATTGGTGGTTTTTGTCATCTTTAAACCAAAGTCTAATTTTTATGTAAAATACACAATTGCATGGAAATTCAATTACTTCAAGGTTTCAATCCATCAATTTGGTACAATTCTTTATTGATAATTGGAATCTACTAGCTAAGGAGTCCCAAAATACCAGAAAATTCTAAATAAAAACCTAAATTTCAAATATCCTTCAAACTGGGAGTTTTACGATGAAAACCGTTCCTTTGCCTTTTCCTCCAACACCTCCTGGGTAGGGAGATTCAACTTTTAGTTCACCCCCATGGGCTTTAACGATATCATAACTTAACGACAAACCTAAGCCCGTTCCCTGTCCGGTAGGTTTGGTGGTGAAGAAAGGCTGGAATATTTTGTCTTTTACTTGTTTTGGGATTCCGGGGCCGTTATCGGCAACTTTTATTATGATTTCATTACCCTTTTCATTGGTCGAAGTGCTTACTGTAACGGAAGGTTTGTATTCCTCAGAAATGTCGGTCTTTTTCCGAAATTCGTTGACAGCATAAAAGGCATTATTGATCAGATTTAGCAATACTCTTCCAATATCCTGAGGTACGACATTGATTTTTGGCAGGTCGGTTTGCAGGTCGGTTTTAAAGTCAGCGTTGAAAGATTTGTCTTTTGCCCTCAGCCCATGATAGGAAAGACGGAGATACTCATCTGCCAATACATTGATATCCGTAGAGGTTTTTTCTCCCAGGCTTGTACGGCTATGTTGCAACATCCCCTTGACAATGTTGTCCGCACGACTACCATGGTGATGAATTTTTTCCAGGTTTTGTTTGATATCTATGGCAATTGCCTTTACTTCTGCAAGGTCACCTTTCTCTATTTCCTGATTCATTTCATCGATCAATTCCTGACTAACCTCCGAAAAATTATTGACAAAATTCAAAGGGTTTTGGATTTCATGGGCAATCCCCGCAGTCAGTTCACCCAAAGATGCCATTTTTTCCGATTGGATCAATTGTGATTGAGCAGCTTTGAGGTCTACCAGAGCTTTTTCCAGTTCCTCTTTTTGTTTGACCAATTCTGCAGTCCTTTCTGCAACATCTATCTCTAATTGGGCTTTGATACTTTGGGTGATCTGAAATTCCTTTTCTCTTTCCAAAGCTTTGACTTTTTCAGCCAAAAGTGCTTTTTTCTGTTTCCTGTAGGTGATATACATCGCTACCAACCAGATAAAAGCAAAAAATGAAGCTACATCAAATACCTTGTCCCAGGTCTCGAACAATTCTGGCATGGCGAGTTCAAAAACATCTCTGATTAAGGATACAGCAATTAAAGGCAGTGCGGCATAGACCAATGACTTTGTTCCGGAAAATTCGGGATGGGTGAAAATATTGTAAACAATATATGATATCAGAAAAATGCTGAAGAATTTGAGAATCAAATCATTCACGAGACCAGAACCTGCCAAAAGTGCCAAAATAATTACGATGATAAGCCCGTAATTAATGGGTTTCTTCCATTTCTCTGGGATTTCTTTTGTTTTCAACTGCCTCCGCAGATAAAACAAGAAAATAAATGCGATCACATTTTCGAAATCCATAATCCTATTCTTTTTCTTTTGATGTAAATATTAAGAATTTTTGATCCAGAATTTCTCCTCCACGGGAAGTTCTTCAAGATAGGATCTGGTTTGATCATGACCTTTTTTGACAACTCTTTTCCAATTGGCGTCATTCAACAGGCTTACTGCCCTTAGGTTGATTTCAAAATAAAGAGATACTTTCGATTTGTTTATTTCCTCACGTTGCCGTGGGTTGAAGGTCATGGAGTTTAACATGACTGTCGTAGCAACCGGATTATCGTACCGTGTTTTCTTTTTAAATTTTCCTTTGATTTGATCCCATACAGAAGGAAGATGATTCAAATCAATTTTTTCCGGTTCCGAACCCGTAAGGGAAACAGCAATAATATGTTTTATTGGATACCGGTACATTGGATCTATCGGGATATTTTCAGATAATCCCCCATCTACATACACCTGATCTTCGACCACAACAGGAGGGAAGATCCCCGGAGAAGAGAAACTTTCCTGAATCTGTTGCCAAACCAATCCGGTATTATGGATTTTGACTTCATTGTTTGTCATATCAGTAGAGACACAATATGAAGTGATCCAAAGGTCTTCCAAATTTGTTTCTCCGAAAATTTTGTGTGAAAATTCACCGATTTTTTGACCACTGTTTTTGGAAAGAAAGGTTAGGAAAAAGTCATTTATTCCAAATTCTTCGGAAGTTGATTCCTCACATATATGGTTGATTTTATCAAAATCAAAATCTGCAAACGTCATCCCGATTCCATAAAGTGCCCCGGCACTTGAACCTCCAACAAAATCAAATTCTACACCTGAGTTTAAAAGTGCCTTCACTGCGCCTGTATGGGCATAACCCTTTGCTCCGCTACCTCCAAGTACCAGTCCTACCGCCTGATTGGTGATTATCCTGCAAAGTCTCCTCATGTCCGTGATGTTGTTTTTCCTTGCATGAATGTGCAAATTGATATTCCTGTTTTTGAACCAGCGGGAAGTATTTTCAGGGACAGGACTATCTTCGGGGTGCAATAGCAACAGGTATTTTTTTCTATTTAAAATATTATTCTCATAAAGCTTATGATCCTTTTCTAAATCGTATAGATTGGCCTCTGCATTAAAATCCGATGCCAAAATGATCAGATCAGCATATAACAGGCATTGTTTCGTCCATTCTGAATCTTGACCGCTACATACCAGAAGGTTAACCCCCTTATGGGATTCCAAAAGTTCCAAGACAGTAGCGGAACTATCACTTTTCTTTGAAGACCGATCGAGGACCTGTGGCTGCAAAAAAAGAGAATCCAGGTTATTTTTAATTTCATTAATCCATGGGCCAAGATCATAATCTTCCTGAAGCTGAATAAAAACAATATTCTTTGGAGCTGCTTCAACTTTTTGTTCCAGCACATTTCTGCGCATTCTGTTGATCACAAACTTTGTCAATGCGGAAGCGAACTGGGGATTTTTGGCCACAACGGCATGGAATTCTGATTTACTGATTTTCAATACCAATGATTTTCTGATAGCCAGCACAGCAGCCATTCTTGGTTCATCTGTAAAAAGTGCCAATTCGCCAACAGGTTCACCTTCGGCTATATCACCTAAAATTGTAACACCATTCTTATCCTCATTGATTGCCCTTAGTCTGCCTGATAAAACAACATAAAGATCATTTTCGGCATCTCCCTGTCTGAACAAATACTGGCCTGTGTCAAGCTCTGTTTTTTTTCCTCCTTCAAAAATCTGCTTTAGGCTACTTTCTTCCATCTCCCCAAAAAGATTGCTCAGGAGCTCTCGATAATGATCATCAAATTTATTTTTCATTTCCATCGACTTTATTTTTTTTAATTTATATGGATTTTTTCTAAAAAAGTAAATTTATAGGAAAAACTCTTTCACATGTAGTGTGTTTTCTCTGTTTTCCCTTATTTATCGAGGATTGGTTCATTTATTTATACTAAACTGATATCAGTTTATACTTTTTCAATAGCTTCTAAATTGATTCATTCCCAAGGTTTTCATGTTTTTAGGAAAAGGCAAAACCTGGGTTTGGTCATTTCGCTGTTCAGCATAAGGGATACAAGGGACAATCATGAAGTTCTAAGAAATTAATTCAAAAAATTCAAAGCCCGGAAGAACATTTCAATGATTTATGAAAAAAATGCCCGGACTTATTGGTTTTATATCAATTTAGTCCGGTCATTAAATTTTATTCCTGTTTCGGTTCCTTCTCCTCGATAATCTTATTCAATTCCACTTTCAGGTTTTCAAAATTGATCGGCTTGACAAAAAACTCCTTTGCTCCCAACTCGATTGCCTTTTCATAATTTTCGGCGTCACCATACGCTGAGATCATGCTTACAGGAATCTGAGGGAATTTTGCCTTTAACTTATCCAACAATTCAAGCCCTGTCATTCCAGGCATATTGATGTCCGAAAAAATATACATCACCTCTTTTGATTCGCTTTTTTCCATGATTTCAAGCGCCTCGTTACCGGAAAAAGCAAACTTCAGCTCAATGGAACCATTTCTGATTTCTTTTCTGAGTTTTTGTTGAAACAATAACTCTACATCCTTTTCGTCATCAACTACTAAAAATTTCATTTCTCTTATTCTTTATGTGATTTTAAAATTTCATTCTCCAAACTATAGTTTCTAATTTTGACATTACCAAAACAACAAACTCTACCCTAATTTTAAATACCTGTTTTTGTTAGTTGTGGTATTATTTCTGGATTACAATTTAGCAATTTTCGTTGACATTTTTTAAAGTCAATCAATCGTGCAGATGTTTTTTTAAAATTTTTAGAAGAAAGTTCACCGAAGGCGTCAGGGGAAATAAAAAACTTTGGGTTTACAGCCTATTCCTTGCAATTTGACATGGGCTATATCATTAAATACAATTCAATCAGAATTACTGTTAAAACTTCATAAAAAAATGTGTTGAATTCATATTGCAACAAAAGTAACCTGAAAATAAAACTGATTATGATTAGCTCAAGTCTCCTTGAGCAGGTAATTCAATCACAAAAGTAGTTCCTTTCCCGACCTCTGAAATCACTTTAATCTCCCCACCATTTGCCTTAATAATGTCGTAGCTCAAACTCAGCCCTAATCCGGTACCCTCTCCCGTCGGCTTGGTAGTAAAGAAGGGCTGAAAAATTTTATCTTTAATCTTATCGGGAATTCCGGGACCATTGTCAGAAATAGAGATTCTTACACTTTTCCCACCTTGTGGCTTGGAATAGTAGGAAGTTGAAAGGGTTAAAGTAGGAATATAATCTTCCTTATTTTCCAAATTTTTTAATGGCTTTTTATTTAGAACATAAAATGCATTGTTGATAATATTTAAAAACACTCTCCCGAAATCCTGTCGGACTATTTCTATTTTTGGAAGTTTAGGGTCGAAATCTGTAATCAATTTAATTTCAGTATCCTTGTTTTTAGCTTTGAAGCTTTGGTATGTAAGATTCAAATATTCTTTTGCCAGGTTGTTCAGATCAGTAGCTTCCTTTTGGCCGTGTCGGATCTTGCTATGTTCCAACATTCCTTGGACTATGGCATCTGCGCGCTGTCCATGGTGCGTTACTTTTTCAAGGTTAATTCGGATGTCTCTTAAAAGTTCATCTTCCAATTTATCATCTTCTGTTCTTGAATTTCCAGAAGATTGATCAAGAGCCTGCTGACGGCTTCTCAGTTCCTGTATCTCCAAAATCATATCATAACTTACTTCTGAAAAGTTATTCACAAAATTCAGCGGATTCTTTATTTCATGAGCAATCCCGGCTGTTAGTTCACCTAGGGAAGCCATCTTTTCTGAATGGATCAGTTGGGCTTGGGTGGATTTCAATTGATCCAATGCCAATTCCACCTTTTCTCTTTGGGCATGGATTTCTTCTTTTTGGACTTGAAGCAGGTGATTGGCTTTTTTCTTGCTCAGGTTGTTGCGGAAAAGCGAAATACTGATAAAAAGAAACATCACCAAACCTCCAAAAGCAGCAAAAATCACAATTCGCTGATTGGAAACAGCCGCATTTTTCAACTCTGTATCTTTTTGAAGCAGTTCTATTTCGGCTTCTTTTTGGCTCAGTTCAAACTCAAACTGAAGCTGTCGGATCATCTCATCCGTACTGGATTTTGCTATTTCTTCTTTTACAGCTTTGGCATTGATCTCATTTTCATAGGCAGTCCTATAATCACCAGCCAATGCAAATAATTCAGATAAGCCCTCATAGGCATCCTTTAGCTCATTTTTGGCATCGATCTCTAAGGCAAGAACTCTTGCCCTTTCCAATGTTCTGATAGCCTGTTGGGAATCCCCTTGTCTTTTTTGGGTTTTTGCAAAGCCTATAAGACTTTGGGTAAGATCAAATTTAGCATCCAGTTTTTCAGAAATACCCAATGCCCTTCTATGATAGTTATTTGCAGTTTCGAATTCTCCCAAAATACCATATATCTCCCCCAATTGGGTAAGTGGAAAAGGTGCATCAATAGTCCCATCACAAATTTCCAAGGCTACTTGATGGTATTGTATGGCAGAATCGTATTTAAATTCCAAAAAATAGATTTCTCCGATATTCATGGCCACAGTGGAGATCCCAGCTTCATAATCTATTTGCTCGAAAACATCCAAAGCCTTTTTATAGGAATCCAAAGCATCATCAAGCGTACTTTCAGATTTTTGATAAACTGTACCGATATTGTTATATGAAGTTCCAATCCTTAATTTATTATCGATTTCCTGAGAAATTTTGAGGGATTGAAAATGATATTCCAAGGCCTTGCTACTGTTTCCCATTCTGTAATAAATGGATCCCAGATTGCTTAGGATATTGGCTTCCCCGGCTTTGTCATTAAGATTTTGATATTCAGTTAAAGATTGTCTGTTTATAAAAATAGCATCCTGGAAATTGCCCTGATTGGCCAAAGCCCTTCCTTGTAAATTATATGCATCTGCCAGCCCTTTTTTATAATCGATTTTAAGGGCTATAAGAATCGCATCATCAAGGTAATGGATCGCTTGACTGATGTCTGAACTCAAAAATTCCTGACCCAAATCCAAATAGGCCCTAACCTTCAAACTATCGTCCGCCGAGGAGTTGATTACTGTCAATAGACTATCTGCTCTCGGTGTTTGGGAAAAGCTTTTTTCAGAAATAAAAATGAATGACAAAGCAAAAACCAGAACGATCCTAATGGGCATCATTTGACAGTTAACTAATTTAAGTGATCTACTATCAGCAACGCTTACTTCACTTATTTTGTCCAAAGTTTTTGTTTTTTTAATTTAAACAGGGAAATATAATCATCAAAACCGGATAAATTTTGCAAGTCATTAATTTTACTTAATTCATTTTTACTTTGTTCCCAACCACCTCAAAATGCATTATTGATCAAATTTAACAAATCGAGCTAAAATCCTCTTTACCTACCCTGATACTTTCAGTTATTTGTCTTTAAACTAGCTTCTTCCACGTTTTATATGTAGCTCAAGTTTCATTTCTCTCATCTCGCCCTCTTAGGATAAGGTGGGGTCTGCATTTTGATTTTGGGTTTAGCTTCCAGCTGTTCAAGGATCAGTTCAATGGCTTTCTCCAATTGGGGATCTTTGCCTTGGATCACCTCGGCAGGCCACTGCTCGACTTCAATATCCGGGGCTACTCCCTCATTTTCGATCACAAAACCTCTCTCATCATAAAAAGCCAGGTTAGGGGCAGTTACACTTCCCCCATCTATGAATTCAGGAAATCCGAGCACGCCTACCAAGCCGCCCCAGGTGGTTTTCCCGATGATGGTTCCCAGCCCTTCCTGCCTGAAAAGATAGGGAAGGTAATCTCCGCCGGAACCTGCAGTTTCGTCTATAAGCATGATCTTTGGTCCCTGTATGGAGGCATTTGGTGCTTTTTGGTCCTTCCCATAGCGGTAATTCCAATAGGACTGAACCGGCCTTTTTAAAATATCAATATAGTAATCAGCCAGCTGTCCACCTCCATTGAATCTTTCATCGATTATGATAGCGTCTTTGTCTGCTTGGGGGAAAAAGTAGCGCTTAAAATATTCGTGACCAAGGGTTGTGGTATTGGGCACATAGACATAAGCCACCCGTCCGTCGGTCGCTTTATGGACTTTTGCCATGTTTCCTTCCACCCAGTCCCTGTTTCTCAATGCCATCTCGGAAGCTAAAGGCGTAACAGTGACTTTACGGGAACCCGCCAATTGAGGAGTGGATGAAATCGTCAGGACCGTGAGCTTGTCAGCAGTATTTTCAAAAAAGCTGTAGAAATTATCTGTAGCTGTGACTGCTTTTCCATTGACTTCGAGGATATAATCACCCTCTTTGACATCTATCCCCGGTTCGGTAAGCGGAGAGCGCAGTTCAGGAGTCCAGTTCAGACCGCCATAGATTTTTTTGATCCTATATCGGTTATTGGCTATTTCATAATCTGCCCCCAATAAGCCCCCTTTTACAGTTTTGGAGGAATAAAAGCTATCTCCCCGACTACTGAAGCGATGATGCCCGACAGCCAATTCACTGAACATCCATTCCATGACCCGGTACAGGTCAGATTTCGTAGCCATGTCAGGTAGGAAAACTTTGTACTTTGTTTTCATGGCTTCCCAATCTGCCCCGTGCATCCCCGGATCATAGAAATAGTCCCGGTTCACCCGCCATGCTTCTTCAAATATATTAGGCCATTCCTGTAGAGGATCAATTTTGACTTCTATTTGATCCAAATTGATCAGGTTATCGGCATCCGGCTTTTTGCCGGTATCTGTAATACCCCATTTCCCCTTACTTTGGTAGAGCATTTTTTCTCCTTGGGATGCGATGATAAAATTATCAGCAGGCATAATGGGTTCTTCTTCCCTTTTTTCCAGGTCATAGTGGTGCAGCATGCTTTTCCCATTATCCTGGGATTGGGAAAGGTAATACAGCTTACCTTCTTTGGGAACCTGCAGCTGACTGTATTTGCCTGTAGGAATGGGAATATTCAAAATCCTGTTTTGCAGTCCATCAAAGTCAATCCTGACCGGTTTTACTTCTTTATCTTCTGTTGTTTCTTTTTTCTCCTCTTTTTCAATATCATTCTCTTTGGCCAATGGCGATTTGACCTCTTTTTGGAGCGTGACCAAATACACCGTATTGCTCAGCTTCATATCTTGATTGGAAAGATCAAACCAATTGACTACCGGTCCGGCATCAGTAGAAGCCAGGAGATAAAGGTATTTGCCACTTGGATCAAAAACAGGGTTGGTGACATTGGAAAGTCCATCAGAAATAGGGAAGGATTTGTTCTCTTTGACCGAATAAACATAGGCCCGTTCAAAGTTTGTGGGAGTTAGAACGGTATAAGCTACCCAAGCCCCATCGGCAGACCAACTGCCGAACAATTCCCGGAATACCCCGGGAACATAAACCGCATCTGAGGCAATCTTGGTTGATTTGCCACTATTGATATCTACCACAAAGAGGCTTCGGCTATTGTCCACCAAACAAATGTGCTTGCTGTCAGGAGACCAATGCAGGTAAGCATAAAATCCTGCCCCATTCAGAGCAATGCTTTTTACTTCTCCCTGACCGTTTTGGTTTTGAATGTGCAGAGCATACTCTCCTGAGGCATCAGATATAAATGCCACCTGTTTGCCATCGGGAGACCAAGATGGGAATTTCTCATGGGCTCCGGGGGTTTGCGTCAGGTTCATTGGGTCTCCTTTTTTAGCGGGTACCGTAATGATTTCGCCTCTGAAATCCACTACTATACGGGCGCCTGAAGGAGAGATATGTGCAGATCTGACATAATTACTGCCCGAAACAAACCTGGGCCGGTGTTCCAATAGGTCGGTTGCAATTCCGATTTTAAGTTGCCTTGGTGCATTTTGGTTGGCCGATAGGATGTGCAGGTAACCTGCTTGTTCGAAAATGATCTCGGAATCAGAGGATCCAATATTTGCAACATGGAAATCCTTAAAATCAGTATGTTTCTGGATATTTTTTGATTTGGGGTCAAAACTGAACAGGTTGAACTCCCCATCGCGGTCGCTTCTAAAAAACACTTTTCCGTCCATCCAAACCGGTTGGGTGTCATTGCTGCCGGTGTTTGGCTTTGGAATTTCAGTCACTGAATGGTCTTCCACATCATAAAGCCAGATCCGGCTCATCGTGCCCCCACGGTAATTTTTCCATTGTCCAAAGCGATCCGATAGGGGTGTATAGGCTAAGTATTTCCCGTCAGGGCTGTAGGCTGCCCAAAAGGCGTTGGGCACCGGAAGGGCAGTTTCTTTACCGGTTTCAATGTCAACGGTGTAGAGTTTGTTATATCGATTGGTAAACACCTCCCGCTGAGAGGCAAAAAGAACCGATTTGCCATCAGGGGTAAAAGCCCTTACCAAGTCCGGATAGGGATGCCAGGTAAGCCGTTTAGGAATCCCCCCTTGGGAAGAAACCACAAATACATCCAGATTGCCGTCATAATGTGCATTGAACGCTATCATACTGCCATCCGGAGAAAATACAGGGTTGGAAACCATCCCCTGCTCGGCAGTCAGTCTTCGGGGGTTTGATCCATCCTTCTCTGCGATCCAAAGATCCGAAGCATAAACAAATGCAATCTGATCTTTACTGATGGCCGGTTCCGAAAGTAGCCGGGTATTGGTATGGTCTATGGCCAGCAAAGAATGCAGAGAAATAAGCTGAAAAATCACTAAAACGAACAATTGGCGGTAAATTACTTTCATTTCTTTGTGTTTTTAGGGTCTGATTTCCAATTTACAAAATAATGCGTGAAAAAATTAAATGGAATGTTTTAAAGAATAAGAATCAGTTTGTCTATTTCTAGGATCCTTTTGACTCAAAAAAGGCAGTAGTTTCTATTGCACGCATAATATTCCCATTTATGATTTGCATTTAATTTAAGCATTCGGCAACTCAATGACTAATATACAGCCATTCCCATCGAAATTTTCCACCCTGAACTCCCCGCCATGCGTCTTCACAATATCATAAATCGTCTGAATCACACCTGCCTGCCGGACAAGCAGGGATTCAAAAGGATTAATGGATTTCACGGATTTTGTTATCATAAGCTTGGTAGTTGAATGGTAAACTCTGTTCCCTCACCTTCTTTTGTCTCAACTTTGATCTCCCCGCCATGGGCTTTGACTATGTCGTAACTCAAACTCAAACCCAATCCTGTTCCCTGACCGGTGGGTTTGGTGGTAAAGAAAGGCTGGAAGATTTTGTCTTTGATGGAGTCCGGGATGCCGGGGCCGTTGTCGGAGATGGAGATTTGTACCCCCCTGCCCCCCTCAAGGGGGGAGGTGGAGACGGTGACAAGTGGTTTGAGACCTGTCAGGTTTTGAAAACCTGACAGGTCTTGCCCACAAGCTTGAAAAGCATTATTGATCAGGTTGAGCAACACCCTTCCTATATCCTGAGGCACCACATTGACTTTGGGGAGATTGAGGTCAAAATTGGTTTTAAAGTCCGCATTGAAAGATTTGTCCCTTGCACGTAACCCGTGAAAGGAAAGCCGCAGATATTCATCAGCCAATGCGTTGATATCAGTGGGTTCTTTTTCGCCGGCACTGGTACGGCTATGGGCCAACATTCCTTTAACTATGCCTTCGGCACGCTTGCCATGGTGATGGATCTTTTCCAGGTTCTGTTTGATATCATCTAGAATCTCATCCTCCAACTTATCCGCCTCAGTCCATTGTCTTGCTTCTTGGTTCTTGGCTCTTGATTCTTTTATTTCTTCAATCAGTTCCTCGCTGACCTCCGAAAAATTATTCACAAAATTCAGCGGATTCTGAATCTCATGGGCAATGCCTGCGGTGAGTTCACCAAGAGAAGCCATCTTCTCCGATTGGATCAACTGGGCCTGGGTAGATTTGAGGTCGGAGATGGATTTTTCAAGTGCTGCGGTACGCTCGTTCACCCGTTCTTCCAGGATTCGGTTTTCGGCTTTGAGTTTTTGGGAACGCCACTTCACGATGGCGGTAATCACTCCGGCGAATAGCAAGGCATAGATCAGATAAGCCCACCAAGTGGCGTACCAAGGGGGAAGGATGGTGAAAGAAAAAGTCGCCTCATCGCTGACAACATTATGAAGGTTTTTGGCACGAACCCTGAATGTGTAGGTACCGGTAGAAAGGTTGGTATATTCTTTATAAGAATTGTTTCCCCAATCTGTCCAATCTGGGTCAAAACCTTCAAGATAAGTCTTATAAACAGTCCTGTCTTCCTGCTCAAAAAACGGAGCAGCGTACATAAATCTTAAGGAATTGTTGGATTGTTTGAGTTCAAGATTTCCACTTGAATTTAAACTCAGGGTATCAGTCTTGGTAATGGCTTGACGAAGAAGAACTGAAAAAAGCATTTTTTCTTTTTTTGCGGCATTACCCTCCATTCTTACCAAACCATCACTATTGCCCACCCATACTGTCCCGTCGTCCTCAGGAAAGATTACTGTAATGTCATCAAATGGATATGAGTTGAACAATTCATCCTCTAAGATATACTCTCCATCTCCATTAGGTATTGCAAGTGTTATTTTATTATTGGTACCGATCCATACACGGCCAATTGCGTCTTCTATTAAAGAAAAGTTATCTGTACTTGAAAAATCAATTTTAATATTTCCAAAGACATCGTCCGGTTCAAAATTGGAAGTAGAATCATTGAAAGACATAATACCGTCTTCTGACATGGCATATATTTTTCCTGCAGCACCAAATACAACTCCATTTGAATTACTTAGCCCATTTTTTTCTCCAAATGTTTCAATCTTGGAATTTTCAAAATCAATGCCCCCGTCCGAGTTATAAGAAACAATTATCCGGTAAACTATTCCTGTCTGGGTACCTCCCCAAAAATGCCCTAAATTATCTTCTGCAATAGACCAGATTGTATTAACTCCCGTCTCAAAAAATCCTTCTTGATAAAACGGCAAACCTTCATTTCTATTTTCTGATCTCTTTAAAACACCAATTCCCGTACTTGCGCCGTATAAAATCTTATCAGATTTATTTTTTGGTTTGTAAAAATAGTTGGGCTGACCTTGTGTCTTAATTTTCCCAACCAAAGTATTAAGTCTTGAATTATAAACATTCACTACACCATATTTATCATTACCAGGTATCAACAAAAAATCTTCATCTGATTTCAACATAAATATCTGACTGATTGATGTATTGTTAACAAATTCGAATTGTCTTTGGGATTTATTGAATCCATAAGCGCCTGTAGGAGTTCCTACAAACAAAGTCCCATTGGACCTTTCAATTGTTAATACCCCGGCGTTAAGCCCGAGTTGTTTAGAAAACAGTGTAATTGGACTTGTTAAATCAATTTTAGAAATCCCATTATCCAAACCTGTCCATACAATCCCTGAATTATCAAGATACAAGGCATAGACTGAAGGATCCTGCAAACCGGAGGATAGGGAAATTGATTGGATAAATTTTCCTTCAGGTGTTATTTTTATTGCACCTTCCCCAATAACAGATACTAAAATATTTCCGTCGGGAAGAATGATACCCCTATAAAGGAATTTATTTTCTACAATAGGATCTATATCTGTTTTAAATTGAGTAAATTTTTCCCCATCATACTTATAAAAACCATTATTCATAGTTCCAATAAGATATGTTTCTGATCCATCAGATTCGTTACTTAAAGGTAGCATGGTATAAATCCTTTTATCTACCATAGTTTGACCATCAGGAACTAGTGTCAATTCCTCATTCAATAATTTGAAAAGTCCTTTATCAACTTGAGAAACAAAATATTGGTCACCAAAGGAATGAGAAAATGCAAAACCCGTTTCAGTCCCCCACACTTTTAATCCCATGTCCGGTTTGTCTGAATTTTCCTCGATCCTAAAAATGTATTCTCTTGCCTGAAAATAGATATAACTTCCAACTATTCTGATGGACCATATTTGAGAAAAATTCCGGTTAGCCTCTGGAATGATGTCAGTCAGTGAGATAGCCTTAGTTTCCCCATTTTCTAAAATATCAAGATAACCCATGCAACCAGCTCCTCCATAATAGATAGTTCCATTTCTACTTTTGGTTAGCGCTCTTACAGTTCCTGCCTTATTGATACCGCTGATTTTTATTTGAGACCAGTTCACTCCATCATATGAGGTAATACCTGAAGTAGTACCAAAAAACATCAAATTGCTATCATCTTGAATTACCGACCATACCTGAGAGTGTCCTTTGTACATTTTGTATGAATAATTGGTAATCAGAGGGAAACCAAGCTCGGGGTTAGTTTGGGCAGAGGCATTTACAGCAAGGGCAAATAAAAGTCCCAGAGAAAGAAGGGTAGACTTCATAAATAGTTTCATTATTAATTAATTGTGGATTTTTTCATGATTATTGTATTTGATTTAGATGGGCAATTGGACATAAAATGTAGTTCTCAGCCATGAAGCAGTGATTTAAGAGGATTATTGGATGTCACGGAATTTTTTATCATAAGCTTGGTAGTTGAATGGTAAACTCTGTTCCCTCACCTTCTTTTGTCTCAACTTTGATCTCCCCGCCATGGGCTTTGACTATGTCGTAACTCAAACTCAAACCCAATCCTGTTCCCTGACCGGTGGGTTTGGTGGTAAAGAAAGGCTGGAAGATTTTGTCTTTGATGGAGTCCGGGATGCCGGGGCCGTTGTCCTTGACGGAGATTTGTACCCCCCTGCCCCCCTCAAGGGGGGAGGTGGAGACGGTGACAAGTGGCTTGAAACCCTCCAAGGGTTCAAAACCCTTGGAGGGTTGGCCAGCACAAGCCTGAAAAGCATTGTTGATCAGATTCAATAGAACACGCCCGATATCCTGTGGTACTACGTTCACTTTGGGGAGATTGGAATCTAAATCGGTTTTGAAGTCAGCATTGAAAGAATTATCTCTTGCACGCAATCCATGGTAAGAGAGCCGCAGGTATTCATCTGCCAAAGCATTGATATCGGTAAGTACTTTTTCACCGGTAGTCGTACGGCTGTGCTCGAGCATCCCTTTGACAATGGAGCCGGCCCGATTTCCATGGTGATTGATTTTTTTAAGGTTTTGTTTGACATCCTCCAGTATTTCGCTGACCAAAGTCTCGTCTCTCGCTTCTTGGCTCTTGGCTCTTTCTTCTTCTATTTCGTCAATAAGCTCAGCACTCACTTCACTAAAGTTATTCACAAAATTCAAAGGATTCTGAATCTCGTGGGCGATACCGGCCGTGAGTTCACCAAGAGAAGCCATCTTCTCCGATTGGATCAGCTGGGCTTGGGTGGATTTCAGGTCGGTGATGGATTTTTCAAGTGCTGCGGTACGCTCGTTTACCCGCTCTTCCAGGATACGGTTTTCGGCTTTGAGTTTTTGGGAACGCCACTTTACAATAGCGTTGATTATTCCTCCTATAAGCAAGACATAGATCAGGTAAGCCCACCAGGTAGCATACCAGGGAGGCAAGACAACAAATGAAAATACAGCTTCCTCGCTAATCCCTCCGATTTGCGACAAGGCCCGGACATGAAAGGTGTAAGCCCCCGGAGAGAGGTTGGTGTATTCCTTAAAAGTAATGTCATTCCAGTCCAACCAATCCTGGTCGAATCCCTCCAAATAGGTCTGGTATTTGGTTTTCTTTTCCTCATCGAAATAAGGAGCCGCAAACTCAAAGCGATAGGAATTGTCTTTCATCTCACTTGCAGGAAGGGTTTTGTCCCTTCCGTAGGCAATCAAGGGAAGCGTGTCTGTATTGGTTTCTATTCGTCGGATCAGGGTGAAAAATTCCTTATCGCTCTGATTATCCTTTTTCGGGTCATAGCGGATCAAACCTTTCGGGGAAACATACCACATGATGTTGTCCTTATCCAAAAAACCACCTCTTGACAGAAAAGGAAGGACCGAACTTGGTCCATCATCCTTAATAAATCTGTCAGATGCATTTCGTTTGAGAATATATGTGTTCCCATCAATCGATTCGTACAGGACAGTCCCAGTATTTGCCTGATAAAAACCTATCAAGTCCTTCTCGACCATACTGAATTCTTCTGCCGGAATCAACCGTCCCTCCCCCGGTGAATACTTCTGGAAGCCCTTGGAGGACCGTTTAAAAAACTCACCGTCAACTAAGGAAAAAAGGTCCTCAGAAGTATCAAATTCCAAAAAGGTGGTTTTGATATTGGTCAGATCTGAAGTTTCACTGCTCCAATCTCTAAGATCAAGTGCATATAGCCTGTCCGTTCCCATCATAAAGATCGTCCCGTCTTTCCCTTCCATTAGGAAATACTCAATAGGTCCTATATTGGGCACTTTCCCATGAAATTCCCATGGGGACTCATTGGAAAGTGTTCTTCGATAGATAAACAGTCCAGCTTGGGCACCTACCAAAAGAAGATTTGGATTGTTTCTTGGTATCAAAACATAGCGTGAATCGCCTTCGTTTTTAGGCCAATACAAGCCGATCCTTTTCCCGTTTCGGAGCACCTGCAATTCTACCCCGGGAACAATCAAATCATCTCCGTCAAAAATGAAGTCAAAAAGGGCCCTCGGTATAACTCCCGGAACGGGCTGGAATAGCTTTTTCGTCTGATCAAATTTCAAAAAGCCGGTGGAGGTGCCTAAAAACAACTCATCTCCCTTTTTCTGAATTTTCAAGACTGTTGAATTGATTTCCAATTCCTTGCCAAAACTCTGGATCGGGGATTCTATTCCTATCCTCGCCATCCCTTCCTCGGTAGTAGCCCATAAGCCTTTATTTTGGTCTAAATAAACTTTGGACACTACATTTGAAGGCAATCCTTGTGCCAGGCCAATTCTTTTGAGAATTTCTCCATTGGGATTCAGGATCACTACCCCTCCCCCAAGTAGTGCAAGGATATAGTTCCCTTGATAGGGAATAGCATCCCGAAGTAGGGTTCCATCTTCCAATTCCTGGTCGATTCCGGTAGGTAGTTTACGTGATTTGAACCCATCAAACACATAAAAGCCAGTGGTCTGTCCTCCTAAAAGCAGGGATTTGCCAGTCCCGTCATTATAGGGGAGCATAATGGTCAAGCCTACTCCTCCGAAAAACTCTGTATTGGGAATCAGCTTCAACTCCTTCCCGACCGGTCTGTAAAGGCCTTTTCCTGCCTGTCGTACATAATATTCGTTTTCCACGACAAAAGAAATACCAAATGAACTCTCCGCATCCCAGGATTCCAGCGACTTCAAAGTCATATCATCAGCCAGTTCAAGCCTAATAATGGTTTCAAATCCTATCCGAATAAGGAAAGAACCTTGCAAAAAATGGATTTCCCAGGCCTTAAAGCCATCCCTAAACTCCTCCGGAATGAGATGAAGCAACGAAACAGCTTTGGTCCCTTCTTTGTGGTTGAAGTCCAGATAGCCAAAATCCCGACCCACATAAAATATTCGTCCCTTATCATCTTTGGTTAAACTATAAGTGGAAAAGACTTGATTATTTTTAAAGAGCGAACGCCATGAAACTCCGTCATATTCCACAATACCAGATGAAGTCCCAAAGTACATTAGGCCGTCATCGCTTTGCAAAGCGGACCATACCATCGGAGCACCCTCATATTCTTCTGGGCTGTAAGCAGTCAGGGGGAATCTTCCTACCTGCTCATAGATCGACTGGGCGGGGAGAAGAATGGGGAAGAAAAGGGTCAGAAACAAAAATCCAATAAGGAGGTTTCCGGAAGGAAAGTTCGGTCGGAGAGAGGCCATTGGTGTAAAGGTTAAGATAACTGTTTTCCTGAACAGACGCTGGACTCCCTCAGGATTTTTTCAAATAGAATTTCAGAAAACTAAAAATACTAAAATAACTGAAACTCCAATACTTAGTTTGAAAAATTCTACTTAGTTCTTGATAGGCAAAAGAGCCGTGAATAAAGTACCCATTTCCTTTTCACTTGTCTGGTTGGGGTCTGACTATTTCAAGATAATCTCGCAGGCGTGTATCTTTCAGATCCAGTTGGCTCAAAAATCCGACTTAGACATTCATTCAAAAAAAAATGCTGCCGGTATAACTGATCCATTAGGTCAATATTCTTTCACCAAGGTATTGGTATCCTTGTTTTTCAAATCCATGGCTTTGCCCAAATATGCCAATCGACAACCCTTTTCTATTGTTAAATTTTCAGTATGGGCGAGTACTTCTATATTGCCATTTTTGTCTTTCATAAAAATCGCTATGGCATTATCGTCTTTTTCAATTTCATCCAGAAGATAAGAAAAAGAATCATTGGAATCTATCGGGATTTCATGGATAAAAGGATATTGCCGCGCCACCGTAGTTATCTTTACATAATCATGTGTTTTTGAAAAGAGCTCTTTGGAAGCCAGCTCTTTTTCGGATTTCATTTTCTCGGAATTGATCAGTCTAAAAGATCCATGTTCTCCAAACTCTCCCCCAAGCCTTTCAATGGCCTGTTTGTTGATTTCATCATTCCCGGTCATTGCCAAAAGGAATCCCATGTCGTTTAATTCAAGGTATTCATCCAGGTCATCAGAATATATATCGGCATATATGGCTTCTAATCCAATGCTTCTACATCTTTCCAGATTAACGCGGTTGGTGTCAGCGAGAACCACATGCCGGTCATGTTCTTGTAGGTAACGCCCAATTAAGCGGGATGCCTTTGAAGCTCCCACGATCAATACCCCATCAGATTTTTTGATCAAGCCGGCCACAGAAGCGAATAATCTTGCAGTGGTTGCGTTCAATAACACTGTTATCAGCACTACAGAAAAGACAAGCGGAGTGATATACTCTGCGCCTTCAATCCCGGCTTGGGTAAGTTTTGTTCCAAACAAAGAAGCTATACCTGCTGCCACAATTCCCCTTGGACCGACCCAACTGATAAATAACTTTTCCTTAGTCCCTAAAGTAGAGTTGGTGGTGCTCAAAAACACTCCCAAAGGTCTGATAATAAAAATGATGATGGCCAGCAAAATGCCTGTTTCCCACCTAAAAATCAAAATCAGTTCATCTAAATCGATATTGGCAGAAAGCAAAATAAAAAGAATGGATATCAACAATACACTCAAGGTTTCTTTGAAATCGAGTAATTCCTTAAGGTTTGGAAGATCACTATTGCCCAAAAACATATCCATGACCACCACGGACAACAAACTTGACTCATGGGCCAAAAAGTCACTGAAAACGAAAGTGAACAGGACAAAGGACAATGCCACGACGTTCAATAGGTAATGTGGAATCCATTTATTCTTTATTGAATAATAAAGAGCAAAACCAGCGGCGGTTCCAAAAGTCAACCCTACGACAACCACTTTCCCAAAATCCAACAAGGCCTTTCCGGTGTAACCCGCCCCCCCCCTCGATACTGATAAAGTTAAATACCAAAACAGCAATCAGGGCTCCGATGGGGTCAATAAGAATTCCCTCCCACTTCAACACTGCCGAAACGTCCTTTTTGAGAGGAATATTCCTCAGAATAGGATTGATCACCGTAGGCCCTGTCACAATAATCAAGGCAGAAAACAAAAATGAAATACTCCAACTAAAGTCAAACAAAGTGTGTGCAGCTAATCCAGCCCCAAAGAACGTAATCACCGAACCCACACTGATGAGTTTGCCGATGACCGGTCCCACCTTTTTTATTTCTCCTTTGCGTAATGTTAATCCACCTTCAAAAAGGATAATTCCTATGGCCAGAGAAACAAAATTAAACAGGTTTTCATCAGGGAAAAGCCCATAATTTCCTTGGTATATAGGTTGGATCCATTGGGATCTTTCATCTGTAAAAAGGGAAGATATTGGTCCTACAAAAAGGCCTATCAGAATCAATGGCAGGATAGAGGGAATTTTCAGCCTCCACGCAAGCCATTGTGCGAATATTCCCAAAATAATTATTCCTGCTAATTCCAGCATGGGATCTAGTTGAGAGAATTTAATATTGACAAGACCACTAAGAAACGGCTTTTATTAAAATAAGCAACTTTCTTCCATGACATTAATCACAAAAAAAATCATAAAATCAAAGCCAGTTGTTGTAGTAGCGTTTGGAATCATTATGAAATCAAGGTTTTTTCTTTCTCTATTAAAAAATCATTGAATAGGTAGGGTGACTATAAATTCAGAACCTTTTTCTACTTGGGACTTGACAGTGAGTTCTCCCCCATGCGCCTTCACAATATCATAGCTCAGAGATAAGCCCAATCCCGTCCCCTGCCCTGTAGGCTTGGTAGTAAAGAAAGGCTGGAAGATTTTGTCTTTGATGGCATCGGGGATGCCGGGGCCGTTGTCGGAGATGGAGATTTGGACCCACTTGCCATCGCTACCCCCAGCCCCTGAAGGGGAGCCCTCCCACAGTCTGGAGGAGACGGTGACAAGTGGCTTGAAACCCTCCAAGGATTGAGAACCCTTGGAGGGTTCATGTGTGGCCTGAAAAGCATTATTGATCAGATTCAATAGAACCCTTCCAATATCCTGCGGCACAACATTTACTTTGGGGAGTTTGGGATCCAAGTCTGCCTTAAAGTCTGCGTTGAAAGATTTATCCTTTGCACGTATTCCATGATAGGAAAGTCTGAGATACTCATCTGCCAGGGCATTGATATCGGTAAGTACTTTCTCACCGGTACTCGTCCGGCTGTGCTCGAGCATCCCTTTGACAATGGATCCGGCCCGATTTCCGTGGTGATTGATCTTTTTAAGGTTTTGTTTGATATCCTCCAGTATTTCACTGACCAAAGTCTCGTCTCTTGTTTCTTGACTCTTGGCTCTTTCTTCTTCAATCTCTTCAATCAACTCGCTGCTGACCTCCGAAAAATTATTCACAAAATTCAGCGGATTCTGAATCTCATGGGCGATCCCGGCAGTCAATTCCCCGAGAGAGGCCATCTTTTCTGATTGGATCAGCTGCAACTGTGTTGATTTCAATTGATCCAGTGCATTTTCAAGTTTTTCATTTTTAGTTTCAATTTCAATATTTTTGCCCTTCAGAATTTGGTACGCTTTGTCCAATTTGTTCCTGTTTCTAAAAACCATAAAAAGGATTACCAAAAATGTGAACAAGCCTATAAAGGCTGAAAAAATCAGCCACCACTGACGCAAACTGGCTTTTTCAAATTCCAATGTCTTTTTGGAAAATTCATATTCCGCTTCTAGGGTTGCCGCCAAGCGCTGTCCTTGGGCATTGTTTATACTGTCATTGTACTGTTTAAACAGCTTGAAGTTATTCAGGGCTTCAACGTAGTCATTTTCCTTTTCATTGATTTTAGCCAACAATTCATGCGCGTTGCGCTGTTGCATGATCTGATTCATTTTATTGGCCTGTTCCAACCCTTCATTGGCATAAACGAGGGCCTCTTGATAGCTACCTTTTCTATAAAACAATTCTGCCAATCCAATCAAAGAGTGGGAATATGGAACACCATACCCTTTTTCTTTGGCAATGGCGATGGACTGTCGGTATAAAAATTCGGCTTTATCTATACTGTCAAGCGCAACATAAATATCAGCCATTGTCCTTGAGGTCATTTCAATAAATTCCGGACTCTGTAACGCCAGGGAAGAGGCATGTGCTATCTTTATATTTTCAAGGGCTTCAAGCGGTTTGTTCTGCTTGAGCGCTACATCTCCGATGTTGTTATAGGCAAGGATCATCCTTCCCTGATTCCCTATTTGACTATAAATAGCGAGCATTTCCAGATATTTGGATTTAGCTTCCTCTAATTTTCCCTGTTCAAAATATATCATGGCAATGTTGTTCAAAGCTGCCGCTTCAACATTTAAGTTCCCGGTATTTTCAGCTCCTTTTATCGCTTCAAAAAAATTACCCAATGCCTCTGCATAATTTCCAAGATTGAAATATACCAATCCGATGTTATTCAATATTCCTGGAATCAATCTATCATCAGGGATACTTTCTGCGATACTGAGCGCATCTTTGTAGTACTCCAAGGAATTAACAAAATCACCCTTATTTTGGAGTGCATTTCCATATATTTTCAAAGCTTCGGATTCGCCCTTTTTATATTTGGCTTCACGGCACATCAAAATCTGCTTGTCTAGATAAACGAAAGCACTGTCGGGATTACTTTCTGCCAGCATAAATCCCAGATCATTAGCTTTGTTTAAGTAAACAGTATCCTTGGAATAGCCGGGCTTTTCGGCAAGACTTTCGAGTTCGGCTTTTAGTTTTTCAATGGTCTGGGATTGTACAGCTGACTCGAAAATTACAAGAATAAAAAAAACAAGAAAAGAGACCCTTCCAAGTTTGAACCCATACGATCTATAACGGACTTTCATTAGTAAATTATAATTAATTGATATTTTAGAATAGGAAAGGTCGAATTTCAAAGTCATAAAACTTGCATAATTAACTTAAAAAACTACCTTTAACATATAAAATTTGCCCTTTGAATTTAAAATCATGAAAAGAATCTATTCTACTACCGCAAATACCTTTATTTTGTTTTTTTATACGGAATTAGAATCATATTTTGAAATGGTTGATTCAGATTCGGATGACCAAGATAATGATTCCTCTCCCAATGAGTCATCCAACGATGATGAAATGGCGGATGAAGATTTTTCCGAGTTTTCTGTAGATCCTGCACGGACCAGATCTGTTGATCCTGCTCGGACCAGATCCGTTGATCCTGCCCGAACAAGGTAACAATTAACCATATATGTGGAATAAATCCCTGCCTGAATCTGGTTAGGGATGATTTTTTGTGCGGATCAATTATCTTTTTTGTTCTTATTCTAAAACAGATTTTGAATTCATTTAACTTTTCTCTTAAGGTCAAGCCTTTAATAATTTACTCAAAGCAATTTGGAATTGCTTCTTTGAAATCATTTCAATGAGATAGTAAACGTAGATCCTTCCCCTTCTTTGGTTTCTACCTTCAACTCCCCCCCATGCGCCTTCACGATATCATAAGATAAGGATAATCCCAATCCTGTTCCCTGCCCGGAAGGCTTGGTGGTGAAGAAAGGCTGAAAGATTTTGTCTTTGATGGCATCGGGGATGCCGGAACCGTTGTCAGAGATGGAGATTTGTACCTTACCTCCCTGCCCCCCTGGAAGTGGGGAATAGGAAGTGGAAACCTTCACGGTTGGTTGATACCCATCTTCTCCCAATTTCTTTCTTGCATTGACCGCAAAAAATGCATTGTTGATCAGATTCAACAAAACCCTGCTGATATCCTGCGCCACCAAACTCACTCTGGGGAGATCGGGATCGAAAGCGGTTTTAAAGTCGGCGTTGAAGCTTTTATCCTTGGCCCTTAAGCCATGGTAGGACAGCCGGAGGTACTCATCTGCCAAGGCATTGATATCGGTAAGTACTTTCTCCCCGGTATTCGTACGGCTGTGCTCGAGCATCCCTTTGACAATAGATCCGGCCCGATTTCCATGGAGATTGATCTTTTCAAGGTTTTGTTTGATATCCTCCAGTATTTCACTGACCAAAGCTTCGTCCATGCCTGCCTGTCCGACAGGCAGGTCTCGGTTCTTTTTAATCTCCTCCAAAGCTTCCTCAACCATCTCTATAGAAACCTCCGAGAAATTATTCACAAAATTCAGCGGATTCTGAATTTCATGGGCTATACCGGCTGTGAGTTCACCAAGTGAGGCCATTTTTTCGGATTGGATGAGTTGGGCCTGGGTGGCTTTCAGGTTTTCTAAAGAAGCTTTCAACGTGGATGTTCTTTCCTCAATTTTTAACTCCAGGTTTTCATAGAGTTGGGCATTTTCCAATGAAACAGCGATTTGACCAGACAATAATTCAAGAAACCGAACACGGCTTTCCGTAAAAACAGAAGCTTGTAAATTATTTTCCAGATACAGGACACCTTCGGTTTTGCCCTTGCTAAACATTGGCACGCACATCACAGATTTCAATCTTCTTGCTTTCACTATAGAATCGGTCATAAATCTGGGGTCCTGTGAAATATCATTTAAAACAAGATTCTGTTGGGTGTTATAAATAAATTCTATCAGGCTCTCAGGCACCAGGTTATTTTCATAAAAGGGAGTTTCAGTATGAGTAGGGGAGTCGTTTTGCTCTGCAAAAAAGGAGCTTTTTATAAGCCAATTCTCTCCTTTTTTCATTATAATGCAGCCAGATTCCGCACCGGCATTTTTTATGCTGATGTATAGAAGTGTCTTTAACAATCGCTCCTGCACAATCTCTTTGGAAATTGCCTGTGCAGCTTCCATTAGAGTATTAAGATCTAGTTTATTATTTTCTGATATAGAGACGCTGTCCGTTCTTGTTTTAGATTTTACATTCACACTTTCTTTATCAAAACCGATCAGAATTTTTGGGAAACGGATTCGCATATCATTAACTTTTGCATTTGCACCCCATTCCTTGTAGGTCTGGTAAGCTTTCCTCAAGTAATTCTCCGCGATGAAATCGTATCCGGCTGAAAGATAATATAGACCAGCTCTTTCGAGCGAAAGAGCTTCCTCATTGAGAAACTCGCCATTATCCGCACCTTTAATCGCCAGATCATAATGTTTGCGTGCTATTTCACCTTTACCTTCACACCAGGCCATTTCTGCAATTAGGAGATCAAGTTTGTGCTGATGGTTAGCCGGGCAGTATTTGGCCCATTTCCTGAATTGTCCAATATTTTTCCTTGCTCGACGCAGGTAGAATCTCCTTTTACTTCCGTCATTCTCCCGCGCAGCTGCCATACTCAACAGACCCTCGTAGTACCAAAAGATCGCTACATCGTATTTGGCCAATACTGCATCCAACAATGGCCGGGCCAAGGCGGCGTGTTCAATAGCTTCATCATATTGATGGAAAAGATATTTAAGCATCAAGTTGTTTATATGGATCAGGAATGTGCCTGCGCGGTCTTTACGGGCTTCATGGATGGGTGCCATCTTATATTCATCATAGGCTTCGCCTGACAAAACCGTTGGGTTTTCAGACATTCCAAGAAGGTTGAGTACTGCCTGTCGGTATACCTCATTGTAATTATAGTTTGTCTCCTGTTTATATTTTAACATTTGCTCACTGAACATCTTCATCTTACTTTCGCAATATGTAAGGGGTTTGCCGCCCAGGTAGCTATGGTTGCAATAGATATTCACATTTATACAGGCGTATTCAATGGCACCGGTTTCAAACCCTACCTTGTAGGAATAAAGGAAAGGCTCGAGCGACTTATGAACATGTTCGCTCCAATGGTTAATTAGTGCATAGATAGGCGTATAGATCTGAGACAACCATTGCTTTGCTTCAAAGCGGTCGAGCAATGCCAAACCAATTTGACCGAATTGGTAGCCTGTCCTCATATCACCCAATACTCCGCACATCAACAATCCATAGGTTGCAAATCCAAATGCGGATATTTCGGTCACCCCATATTTCACAGAAAGCCTTACCATTCTAAAGATGATAAAGGGAAGTATTTTCGGGCGTGCCCAATAAACAGGAGATGCGATGTTGTTAAGTATTCTTAGTGCTGCGATTTTGTATTGATTGGTCATTTCAGGCAGGTTGGAGATGGAATCTTTATCCTTGCCTATCAACTTGATTTTTGTTCGGATTAAATCGACCATTACCAATGGAAGTGGCCCTTTCGTTGGAAATTTTTCTCCCAGTTGTTCCAAAACTTCAAGGCCTGTATCGATAGCTTCCTGAAGTTTGTTCTGTGCCTTCAGGGCGTTAATCCTAATTGCATAAACCCGAACTACATCCAATAGCTCTTTATGATTTTCCAGTACGGCGTTCAACTTTTCTTCCATGGGTTCGAATTCACCCATATTATAACATATTTCCGCAGCTTCGGTAAACAGCTCAATACTAAGTTGATATTGTGAATTCCAGTGATCAGGCCTCAATAAAGCGATTCCTGTTTCGAAATAGGTAAGGGCCGGCTGAAATGCAGAGGAATCCCGGGCTTTTATGCCAGCCCGGAGATTGAGCTCTGCCAGCATTTCTTTTTCTTCTTCGGATTCAATCAGTTCGTTGCCTTGATTCAATTGATTTACAATGACGAATAAGTAATTTTCCATTTGCTCCTTTGAAACCTTTTCCAGTAGGAGGGAACCAATCCGATAGTGAATCGCAATCCTATCTTTGTCTGATATGAGTGAATAAACCGCTTGCTGTATCCTGTCATGAATGAAACGGTATCCGTAAGCAGTTGGTGTGATGTAGCCTACTAAAAGGGCATCCTGTAGTGCTTTCATTATGGTATCATTCTGTTTGTCCGAAGTGCGATCAGTGTTGTCTGCTGGATTATGGTAACTGGCCAGGGATTCCATATCAAACTGGTTTCCGATACAAGCGGCAACTTTCAAAATCTCCTGTGTTTCTTTCGGCAACAAAGTGATCTTATTGGCGAGCAGGTCCACCACATTGTCTGTAATATTCCGATCTTGGATTTTCTCAATATCCCATTGCCACTCCCGTTTTTTGTGGTCAAAATGCAGCAGGGATTCCTCTGCAAGATTTTTAAGGAATTGTGTTACAAAAAAAGCATTTCCATGGGTCTTTTCATATACTAGATTAGCAAGGGTGGACGTCTCCTCCAGTGGTAATCGGGTCGCGTCTGAAATCAGTTGTTGTACATCTATTTCTTCCAGGTTGCCAATATTGATCTCGCTTATCAAGGCACCTTTTTTACGCATATCGTCCACCGTAGTGATGAAAGGATGGGCCGGACTCACCTCATTGTCTCTGTACGCGCAAATACAAATCAGGTGATTCAGATCTTTGTTGGACATCAGAACGTTCAGCAGGGATAGAGATGCACTGTCTGCCCATTGCATATCATCAATAAATAGTACTATGGGATGTTCAACATCGGTAATGGCTTGAATGAAAGAGCTGAACAAGTAATTCAACCGGTTTTGAGACTCCAAACCGCCAAGCCTCGGGACCTCAGGCTGTAGGCCGATTAAAAGTTTAAGGTTCGGAATGAGATCTGTTAGTATCTTTCCTTCATCTCCCAACAAATTCTTCATCTTTATCTGGAGAGGTTCCAGTCGGGCTTTATTTTCAGTTAGTTTAATGGAAACAAAGCTGGTAAAAGCTTGAATAAATGCAAAATAAGGCACTGACCTCTGAAACTGATCGAATTTCCCCTCAATGAAGAATCCTTTTTTTGCAGTAATCGGGCGATGTATCTCATGCACCAATACAGATTTTCCAGTCCCGGAATAGCCGCCCACCAGCAGAGTTTGTATCTGCCCATCTGAAACGCGGTCGAAGGCTTCCATCAACAATCCCAATTCCTTATCACGTCCATACAGTTTTTGCGGTAGATGGAAATCACCTGAGAAGTCGTGTTGACAGATTTCAAATTCCTCGATATGATTGAGCCGTTTCCAATCATCCAGACAGTATTGCAGGTCTTTCATTAACCCCAATGCTGACTGGTAGCGGGCCTCTGCGTTTTTTGCGGTTAATTTATTGATGATTCGCTCCAGCATATCCGGTGCATCCTTCCGATAGTTCGAAATGGGAGGTAGTTTACTGGTAATGTGAGCATGAATAAGCTCCATGGCATCGGTCGATTGGAACGGTAGGTCACCAGTCAGCATCTCAAAAAAAGTGATTCCGAGAGAATACAAGTCTGTCCGATAATCCATCACACGGTTCATACGACCACTCTGTTCCGGAGAGATGTACATGAGAGTGCCTTCAAGTTTTTCAGGATTATCAAGGCTACTGTTTTTTAGGTTGAGTTTAGTAGAAATACCAAAATCAAGTAAAGTAACTCTTCCATTATTTGGATCGATAATGATATTTTGGCTATTTATATCTTTATGGATAATTTTGGCTTCATGGACTTCAGAAAGGATTCTGGAAATTTCTATGGCGTACTCTAAAAAATCATCGATGCTGAACGCCTCCACCTCCACCATTTCACTGATCGTTTTACCAGGTATATACTCCATCTCAATGACATGGCGGTTGTTTACTCTTTTTCTCTCAAAACTTTTTCGTACACCATTTATAGTCAGTGCGTGAGTTAATTCATATTCATTATAGAATTGGTGTATAGCCTGCGGTGAAGGAAATTCCTGATTCAAAATCTTGGTAATGTAAGTGAATCCCTTTTCTTGATCTTCATTCAAGAAAATCTTTGAACTTTTGCTTTCATATAAGAGATATTCTTCCATTGTAAAAAGGGATTAGCAATTTCTATAATCATTATCAGGAATCTCACTTGGCATTCCAAATATTTTGATGGCCCAAACACGGGCATATCTAGCCAAATCGGAGTGTTTACGAAGGAAATTGAGTGAATTATAATCGAAAATTGAATAGGAGGTAATTATACCAAGGCCTTTGGGCAGATTTTTCATGGAGAAAATCATTTTGGTACTCTCCGCCCAGTCCAGTGGTCTATTCATCGTTATCTCTGCAAGATCAATCCAAGGGTGCGATGCTTCATCCCATTTTCGGCAACAGTTAAATATCTCAGCGTCATCATCATCGGATGCCTCATGTAGCTGAATCTGAAGTTTGTAATGTACAGGTTTAATACGGAGTCTTTCTACATACTCATCTTTCAGATAATTTCGACTCAGTGTTTCACCAGGTAAAATCCTTTGATTTTCAGAAGGAATCTTCATGTCATAGTCATCAAGAATGCCTGATTCAGGTACATCTTCAGCAGGAATGGTACGGTATTTTATGTATCGAAGCACATTATCCTCGGCTCTATAAAGGAAAGGTGTTTGTGAGTAATATCTTAAATTGGAAAAGGATGTCGGGTTACGTCGCATCCCTACCTGAGCACCTTCCACCCCTGTAGGATATTTCCTGTAGTATTCCTCATATTGCATTCCAAATCGGGTTTTCTTGTACTTAGCAAACCTGAAAAAGCTTGCAATTGACCAAAAAAGAGCAGTCTCACCAGTATTGAGCTCAATATCCATTGGACTTTTATAATTGGTGTCCGCCATCTTTATAGACATACTACGAACCACACGCATGGCGTCATCCATGAAGGAGGCGGCCGCATGCCGAACCCGACAGGGCAGTGTTTTACCTGGCTCGAAGAATGGATGTAACGGGAATTCGAGTTTATCAACAAACCGGATGGACCCGGTCGCAGCAATACCATTGTTGTGAGACATCTTACTACGGTACAGAATACTTCCGAAAATAGTCAGTGCCCAAGTAAAAGCTTTAGTGGCCACCCAAAGTAATACCCTACCAAATAACCGATGGACCGCGGTTGTAATTGATTTAAAAACAGGAATTCGATTTGATCTCATTTTTAAAATATCTAAATGTTGGTTTGTGATTGTATTATATCTATATCAAGGTCAAGAACTGCAAACTCCTGCCGGTGTTTTTCTAAACTATCCCGTAATTCCGGTGGAACGACCCCATCTTCATCAGCCATGATAAATCCATAACCGGTGCGAGAAAGCATATTGCTCCACCACATCATCTGAGTTGACCGAGTGAGATCAGGCGCAATGGAATGATCCGACTCTGGCCCCATTACTCCATCTGGCCCTTTTCCAAAACGTAGACCCAGACTACAGTAGAGCACCTCTCCGATATCGTCGTATTGTTTTGAATTAGACCAGGTGTGGCCAAAAGTAGCTTGGTAAATTATATAGGTACAAGCTTGTTTTAGCTGATTAATATCCGCTTCTGTAACCTCCTGCCCATCCTTTTTGTGGGTAATTCTGGAAACTGCTTTCTTTACTCCATTTACTTCTGGCCGTTCGTCGGTTAAATCCATCCTATGATGGTGCTGATACCAATCTGTACTTCCATTCCCTTTCATTTTACCATACCCATCCAACAGGACATTTTGCAGATAATGGCACAAAAAGGCCGGAACGCTATGGTTTACCAGATCTTCTGAGAAGCAATGGATTTCAAACCAATGTGCCAATATTTCAGAACGGTTGGCAGGATTGTCAATAAAGCCTGTAACAAAATCAAAAACAATATCCCAGTATAGGTTGCTCGCTTTTGCGTAGGTATGCGCATCGCTTATTGGTTGCTGAGGACGAAAACCTTTCCAATCTAAAGTCCCCAACACATTGTACACCACCTGATCGATACCTTTTGGAGTAAGTGCACAAGCAGAAGTGATGTATCCATTGCCTATTAGGATGCGGTCAGCAGTATGGTTTACCAATACCACCGAACGCAGAAAAGATTTGAGCAGGCCGGATATTGGATTCAGTCGTAAATTTCGGAAGCAAGCAATCGCATATTGTTCAGTGTTCACATGTGTTCCGGCAAAATGGTGCGCCAGTTCTGCATAAAGCCCGGCACTTACCCGACAAATTCGTTTTGCTGCCAACCACTTAGCCCCATCATTGGGGGTAAAAGTTCTTTTTTGTTTAAGGTCTTTTTCTTGCTCGGTTAAAGGCCCGGTAAGTGTAATTTTCACCGGAATTGGAAGGCCATTGTCCTTTAATTCGAACCACATATCCACATCAGGCATGGCATAATGATGGTATCTTTTTTCATATGATCCCCAATGATGGTGAACCCAGTATAGTGATTGATTTTTAGGGTCACGGTCGAAATCACATGCATACATGCCATTCATCATCCTTCTGCCAAACCATTCGTCACTCCGAGTGATTCCCGGAATCTTCTTTTCCATACAAACCGTAAGATTCTCAGGATAATCTTCGGTGATACGTTCATAAGTAAGGCCCTGACCTAAAAGGATCATCTCCATGTGCCTTAGTTTGATCAGTTCGATGGGTACGAATTGTTTTTCAAGTGTCTTGTTATAGCCAGGCGAATACTTATCCGGAGCGTTTTTATCATGGTCCTTAATTACAACACGAGGCAATGGGGTATCTTGCCGATACTCCCAGTAGGATAGCTGAATTTGACGGCAGCAGTACTCGATGCCAACCAAATCGCCCTTAGAGATTTTAATACGCTTAAATTCTGTGAAATTTGGAAGGTGTTGGCCTTTTTTATTGAAATGCTCGTAACCCGTCTGGTAAATCGCCAGCCAAACCTTGACAATATAAAACCTATGGGTGTAGAATAAATCATATGGAAGACTAAAAGCTCCACTAAAATCGGACTTACCTTCACTGAGCTTTCGGTATCCTCCCCAGATTGTTCTCGCCCAAAGCTCTATGTGCATATTAAAAACAGGAGAATCAGATTCCTTTTTGCGGGTACCAAAGGTAAGATGGCCTGTAACCTGATGATATGGACTGGGTTGTCCATAAATCTTATTTCGCCGTGGAAAGATGAATCTATCCATTGCATGGTATAGAAGTAGAAAATCTTCGTATAGTTCAATGCAAAAGAGTGAAAATCTCTGTAAGAGTCCGGCATGGCTTCGTGATTTATGAATCTCAATTCTATTGAGGTTTTTTAATCGGGGATGCCAAAAGCTGCGTGTTGGACCTTTTGAAATCTTAGTTTTTTTGCTGCATTCCTGGCAAACCTGTTCCATATCAACTTTTTCAACCATTTTATTTTCAGTTGTTACCATGACCTTAAATTTGATTGTGTAATCGTTGTTGTTAAGTTAAATATATTCCTTAATTGAATTTCCAGTATGATTTGTTTTTAGTGAAATTAAACTTCAACTGAGAAATGCTATTTATTTTATTTTCATATTAATAAAGGTAATTCAATGCTAAATTCTGTCCCTGCCTTTCCTTCAGGCAGGCCTTCATTTTCATTTGAAAGTACTTTTATTGATCCCCCATGCGCCTTGACAATGTCATAAGATAAGGATAATCCCAATCCTGTTCCCTGGCCCGTTGGCTTGGTGGTAAAGAAAGGCTGAAAGATTTTGTCTTTGATGGCGTCGGGGATGCCGGGGCCGTTGTCGTAGATGGAGATTTGTATCCACTTCCCATTGCTACCCCCAGCCCCTATAGGGGAGCCCTCCCGCAGCCTCGTGGAGACGGTGACCATTGGCTGTAGGGACAGGGCATGCCCTGCCCCTACAGCATAGAATGCATTGTTGAGGATATTCAGCAGCACCTTGCCGATATCCGCACGGATAAGTTCTATTTTGGGGATCGATGGATCAAGGTCTGAGATTAGTTCGATTTCAATTTCTTTGTTCTTAGATTTGAAGCTTTGGTAGGCAAGATTCAGATATTCCCCTACCAAGGTATTGATGTCTGTCAGTTCCTTCTCCCCCGAACCGGTCCTGCTATGCTCCAACATCCCCTTCACTATCGCATCCGCCCGCTTCCCATGGTGGTTGATCTTTTCCAAGTTCTGCTTGATATCCTCAAGGATTTCACTGACCAAAGTCTCGTCTCTCGTTTCTCGGCTCTTGGCTCTTTCTTCTTCAACCTCCTCAACCAACTCCGCACTTACCTCCGAAAAATTATTCACAAAATTCAAGGGATTCTGAATCTCATGGGCGATACCGGCCGTGAGTTCACCCAGAGAAGCCATCTTCTCCGATTGGATGAGCTGCGCTTGGGTGGATTTGAGCTGATGCAAAGCGGATTGAATTTCCTCTTTTTGACTGGCAAGCAGCAGGTTAGCTTTTTGTTTTTGGCGATTGGCACGAATAAGGATGCCCCCTATGAACAAAAATACAGTCAGTACAAACACAAATAAATAAGTTCGGTATCTACTCTGAATAGCAAGATTTTCTTTTTCAAGGTTTGCGAGTTCTCGTTCTCTGATCAAGAGAACTTGTTGAAAAGCAGCCATATTGGCAAACTTTCTTTTGGTCAAAACTGATCTTTCTACCTGAGCCAGTTCCAAATACCTGAAAGCACTGTCAGGCTGGTTAAAATGTCGAAAATGCCCGTAAAGGTTTTGATAAGCCAAGGCAATATCTATTTCAAACATCTGGATCTCTCGGATTCTCCTTAATTCATTTATGGATTGTCTTGCAAAAAAGTAACTGGAATCCATATTATTGAGATATCTGTAGGTCTCTGATAATCCAAGATTATTTGTGGCTTTGCCCACAGGATAGTCCTTTTCAATGGCATCCTCAAGACCATCCCAAAAAGCGTTTAATGCAGGTTCATACAGCTTCAATCTAAGCTTGATTGCACCATCAATGTATTTAATTTCAGGATATCCTTCGAAATTGTATAATTCCGGTGGATAGGACCTTGCTTCTTCAATTTTCATCTGAGCTGAATCCAATTCATTATTAGTGAGATATACGAAGGCCAATCCAGTTAAGGAAAAAACAGTATTCATCACATCTTCCTGTTCTTTGGCTATCTGATAAGCTTTTTGATAGTAGTAAAGCCTCTCTTCGATATTTCCTGTTGCCCCCATCAGATGGCCATAATTGAAAGTTAAATTGGCCAGCACGCTCCAGTAGCTTTTTTCATATTCTTTATCATGCTTGACTTTCCCAAAAAGTTTGATGGTTTCTGGATTTTCCCAAAAATCAAAAGCCTTCCTAAAGGCTTCATAAGCCACAGCAAATTGACCTGTATTGGTTGCAATCCAAGCTTTGTTGCCCAACACATCCATTAATTTTATGGCCGTCTGAACTCTGACAGAATCCAAAGAGGCATTTTCATATTGAATTTGCAGACTATCAATTCTTCTGTCCCATTGCCTTAGGTTTTGACCTAGGCAATAATCCTGGATCAAAAAGAAAAACAGTACCATTAAAATTCTTTGCTTCATCACTTAGGTTGTATTGGTAATTGAATGATAAACTTCGTTCCTGTTTCAGCTTTACTCAATACGCTTAATTCTCCCCCATGGGCTTTGATAATATCATTGGTAATACTCAGCCCCAATCCCGTCCCCTCAGTGCCTTTTTTGGTGGTAAAGAAAGGCTGCAGGATTTTATCCTTAATCTCATCTGGAATCCCCGGTCCATTGTCCTCAAAAGCTATCCGAACCCGACCATTTTTCAAACTTGTAATCACCTTCAATTTAGGATCATACTTAATGTTTTGGGAATTCCCATCTTCCGTCTTCCGTCTTCTGTCTTCCGTCTTTAAAACCTTCTCCTTCATCGCATCAAAAGCATTATTACAAAGATTGATTACTACCCTTGTAAAATCCTCTTTGATCAGTGGTACCTCCTTTATCTCAGGATCAAGATCCAAGGTTATATCAACGTTTATGGAATTTTTACCGGCCCGCATCCCATGAAAACAAAGATTGACATATTCCTTGATCAGGGCATTGAGATCCGTAGGTTCGATTATACCTGAGCCCCCGCGGGAGTGCTGCAGCATAGAAGTCACAATACTATTGGCCCGTGAACCGTGTTGATGAATTCTCACCAGATTGGACTTGATATCTTCCAGGATTTCATCCACAAGTGTCTCATCCCTTGCATCTTGGCTCTTGCTTCTTTCTTCTTTTGCCTCCTCAATCATCTCGATAGACACCTCTGAAAAGTTGTTGACAAAATTCAAGGGATTCTTGATCTCGTGAGCGATTCCCGCTGTGAGTTGCCCGAGCGAGGCAAGTTTTTCCTGCTGCACGAGTTGGGCTTGGGTCAATTTTAATTCAAGGTATGCCTTTTCAATTTCCTTGGCATGCTCGAGTTCCTTCTGTTGGATCCGATCTCTTTCTTTGCGTAAGGCCCTACTTTTTTGGAATTTATTTATTCTATTGATAACTAAAATAAAAATTATCAGGTATATCAAATAGGCCCACCAGGTTCTATGCCATGGAGGAAGGACGGAAAATCTATAGACAGCCTCTTCTGACCACTCTTTTCCTTCAGCTTCGGCAGGCCCGGTGTATCTAGCTATCACTTTAAACACATAATCACCTTCAGTGATATTGCCAAAAGTAGCAAGGCTGTTTTTTATAATTGGACTCCAGCTTTTATTGTACCCTTCAAGCATATACCTGTATTCCATTAAATTGGGCCTTACCAGTTCATCCGTCCCAAAATCTATGGTGATTTGGTTTTGAGAGAAGGGGAGTACAAGATTTTCAGGAAAATTTTCAAATCTCCTGATTTCTGAAAATTGGATTTTTGAGAATTCTTTTTGTTGAGATCTTCTTTCTTCAGTGCTGAGTTGCCTACCAAATACCCTGACTTCATCGGTAATATAAGCCAAGGATCTTGAACTATCGGAATGCTCATCTTCATGATTGCTTTTTTGCAGGGAAGTCCAACTAATCGGTTGTTCATTTATTCTGATGTTTTTGATTTTTATGCCAGGCTTTGTTTTCTTTTTTCTCAAAGCTTGGTAATTGAATTTCACCAAACCTGTTTTATCACTCCCATTGCCTGCCCATATATTTCCATGCCTGTCCAGGTAGATACCCTTATTTACATCTTTGACCGGATAGCCATTAGGAGTATTGTAGTACTCCAAACTTCCGCGTATTTCCTGAAACGGCAGGGTAGCTGCCGGTGCGGGTATTACGGTAAAACCTTGATTCGTTCCTATAAAAATATTTCCATCCTTATCTTCCAAAAGATCATAAACAGTGTCATCACCTAATCCCTCTCTTTTTGTCAAGTTGCTGAAAGATTGGCCATCAAACCTTGAAACCCCGCCGCCTTGGGTGGCAAACCAAATATTACCCACCTTGTCTTCCAAAATGCTCCACACAATATCATTGGACAAACCTTGTGAGGTATTGAAATTAGTAAATCCTTTACCATCAAATCTGGAAACACCCCCACCAGCTGTACCCACCCAAAGATTTCCTTTACTGTCTTCCAAAATGCTGTAAATGTAATTGCTGCCCAAACCATGATCTGTGGTAAAAGCAATAAAACCTGCCTGATTCACAGGCTTGATATTCCAATCAAATTTTACCAAACCTCCCCCACCGGTACCTATCCAAATATTCCCCAAACGATCTTCTTTGATAGCATATATGATATCATTGGGCAGACCATTGGCCGTATTAAAAATGGTAATGCTTGTATTTTTACCTTTATCAGATTCGTCCTCGAAAAGCACAATACCTCCACCGCCTGTTCCAAACCATAGTTGACCATTTTTGTCTTTGAGGGCACTGATGACAAGTGGATTTGGCAGTCCCTGATCGGTAGTAAAATTTGTAAAGGATTTGCCATCGTATCTTGAAATTCCACCTCCATCAGTACCAAACCAGAGATTGCCATAGTCGTCCTCCAGGATACCATAAACACTATTCTTGGCAAGACCAAGATCTGCCGTAAAATTATTAAAGGCAGGACCTTTGTACAGTGCAACTCCACCTCCTGCAGTTCCAAACCAGATATTCCCTGATGCGTCAGTTGAAATGCTGTATACAACATTTATGGGCAATCCTTGGGAAGTGGTATAATTTGTAAAAGATTTGCCATCAAATTTTGAAACCCCGCCGCCCTCTGTGGCAAACCATAAATTCCCATCCAAATCTTCTTCAATATCCCAAACGTCATTGTGGCCAAGCCCATCCAAAGTGGTGAAGTTTGTAAAGGTTCCTTTTTTCTTTGAATCAGCACTTTCCTTATACTTGGAAACCCCACCGCCCTTGGTTCCAAACCAAAGGTTGCCTGAACTGTCCTTGGCAATGCAATTGATCGCATTATCAACCAACCCGTCTTCAGTGGAAAAATGCAGGAAGGATTTTCCATCAAATCTTGAGACCCCATTACTCCCTGTTCCAAACCAGATAAAACCATTGCGATCTTCAGCAATTTTTATAACAGTATTTTCCGGAAGACCGTTTTCCTGATTGAAGTTGGTAAAGCCTTCCCCATCAAATTTTGAAGCTCCACCCACTCCTGCAGCAATCCACATATTACCATTTCGGTCCGGAGTAATCCCATAGACAATATCATTTGCCAGCCCATCGAATTTGGATTTGATGGAAAAAGAATAGCCATCATAAATAGAAATCCCTCCTCCTTCAGTACCAATCCAAATGTTCCCGTCTTTATCTTCAGCAAGGCAGTGCACCAAGTTGTTGGAAAGACCGTGGGCTGTATTAAAGTTGGTAAAGGAAACCCCGTCAAACTTTGAAATCCCACCTCCCCAAGTACCGAACCATAGATTTCCTGACCTGTCCAACAACGAAGAGGTGATATTGTCCAAGCTCAAACCTTCATCAGTCGTAAATGTGCTAAATTGAGAAATCCCGCCATCACCTAAATAGTAATAGTTCCCTTCAGCGTCAAGGATAGCTTCACCTTTTTCGTTTTTTAAGTAAGGTCTTTTAATAATTTCCGGGGAAGAAATGGCACGCGTTTGGTTTTGCTCATCTTGGAGGGTATATTCCTCACGTGGACTTTGGGGAACCGTTATAGTTTTCGGTGGGGAATTGTCCCTGATCCAATTCTTTTGGGGTTGAAGAAAATCTTCAAGACTGTCCAAATAAATGATTGTAGGCAAAGCAGGATTTACCGGTTCTTTAAAATCTTGATTTTGGTGAGTACCTTTTTTATCAATTTGCTGACAAGCTCCAGAAAAAATCAGAATGCAGAGAAATCCTAAAGTTGCGTGTAAACATCTTTTTAAATCATCTTTTGCCGGAAAATTCATTGCTTCACTTTCAGCAACCATATCTTTCAGATTGAATCATACATAAACATTTGCTAACATTATTTTAGCTTAGAGAATCCGGGTGAAAAAAAACAGTTATCATTTTTGAAGAGATGTATTCGGTCAGGTGAACCTGACCGAATAAATTCATTTTGATCAATTTCTAACAATAATCCTTGGCGGAGATTGACCTCGGGCATAAGTCATGGATTCATGAATAAAAACCGTATAAGCAAAAGTGCCTTTCGGGCTATTTGCCGAAATTGCCATCACCAAGGGATTTCCATCCTTTACTTCCCTTGTTTCAAGGCCAAAAATCCGGATATCTGGAAATGCAAAGGAAGCATCGGAACCTTCGACCACCCATCGAATCCGGTCGCCTCTCCTTACAATCACATCACTTTGAGATTCATCATCTTCCAAGACCACTCTCCATTCATCTCCGATGATTTTTACAACTACCTTGTGTTCCACCCTTCCCTGTCGAATATCAATTTCATCTTCTTCAATAAAGGAATTATAATTTTGACTTGAGAAGAAAAGTAGTGGACTCAAAAAGGCAAAAATTAAGATTTTTTTGAAGTGCATAAGTTGTTTATTGCTTAGTGGAAAATCATTTATTTATTGTTTTTTTTAATTGAAATTCAAATTATTGATTGAACCAAATCATATATGGTATTTTGTCGCGGTATAATTGAATAATTCAGTATTAAGTTTTCCAATAAAAAGGAATTTTAGATCCGGTTCAATTACCTTGATATTTATAAATATACACAAACATCTCTTTCCAATATAGATATCTGAAGCTTATCTTTAAGATAATCTAATCAGATGGACCCTATACTACTGATTACATCTCTGAATATTTATTTACTTAGTTGGATAAGGAATGCAGTTCCCGAACCTATAGTTGTTTCAATAATCAATTCCCCACAATGCGCTTTGATAATGTCATGGGTGATACTTAGCCCTAATCCTGTTCCCTCAGTTCCCTTTTTAGTAGTAAAAAAAGGCTGCATGATTTTGTCCTTGATCTCATCAGGAATCCCCGGACCATTGTCTTCAAAAGCTATCCGAACCCGACCCTTCTCAAGCATTGTGGACACCCTCAATTTTGGCAGATACTTTCCATCAACCACTGCTCCCTCATTGTACTTCGTACTTGGTACTTCGTACTTTTTCACCTTCTCCCTCATAGCATCAAAAGCATTGTTACACAAGTTGATGATTACTCTGGTAAAGTCCTCCTTGATCAGGGACACTTCCCCTAACTTTGGATCTAAATCAAATACCAAATCCACATTGATCGGGTTTTTCCCCGCCCGCATCCCGTGAAAGCTGAGATTGACATATTCTTTGATCAGGGCATTTAAGTCAGTAGATTCTTTTTTCCCTGATCCCCCTCTCGAATGCTGTAACATCGAAGTCACAATACCATTTGCCCGGGAGCCGTGTTCATGTATTTTTCCCAAGTTGGATTGGATATCTTCCAGTATCTCGTCCACCAAAGTCTCGTCTCTTGTTTCTTGGCTCTTGGCTCTTTCCTCTTTAATTTCCTCAATCATCTCCATCGATACCTCCGAAAAGTTATTGACAAAATTCAGCGGGTTCTTGATCTCATGGGCAATTCCAGCTGTCAGTTGGCCGAGGGAGGCGAGCTTTTCCTGTTGGACGAGTTGATCCTGAGCAGCTTTTAAATCCTCGAGTGTTTTTTGCAGGGCCTGATTGCTCTCTTCCACCGCAATTCTTTTATGCTCCAGTTCCTCAATGGTTTCTTCTAGCAGGATAGCTGTCGTCCGTTTTACTTTTTCGGTTCGGTCGAGCTTAAAAGATAAAATCTGAAGTTCTTTATCCACAGCTTTTAATGCCATAAGAACAGCCTCTTTCTGTTCAGCCGGCATATTTGGAAACTGCTGAATAAATTCTAATACAGTTAGCAGATTTTTATCCATTTCTATTTTTCTTTTAACGCCACACAACAGGTGGTCAAATTATGCATTTCCAAATTACCTCCTGCCATTCTGCCGAGTTCCGCATTGGAAAACATTCCTACCATGGGTACATTCCAAACTCGTTGAATGCCTTCTATTTCGGAATTCATCATAGGGCCGAATGAAAGAATCCTGCCAGCACAGCTGAACACAACCAAGGCATCTGCTTCCGGCCTTTCGGTTTCCTTTAGATTTTGAACGCCTTTCACCACTTTTTCCATCACATCCCAATCAGGAGGTAAGGAAAAACGGATTTTTGACCCTTGCGGAACCGTGCCGCTTGTGTAAAAAGAGCGATCTGACCAGTCAACGACCAACGGTGGACGCATGACTGGATCTCCATTTTTTCGTTGAAGTTGCAATGGAAAATTGGCGGCAATTTCTATTAATAAATCCTGGTTGCCCGGGGTTACATTTTCAAGTCCGCCATATTTTGTGGTGATATCGAGTGCCGGTTCGTTTTCAATCGTGAACACATGGTTCCCTTCACTTTTGGTCACTGTTTTTTCTGTTCCTACTGCTTTCCAACCACAGGTAGCGATGCCGCTGACAGCCACTTTTTCTTCATCAAAAGCGATACAAACCATCCCGTTGTTGCTCACTTTATAGTTGGTGAAAACATAGGTTTCAGTAAAGGCGTAATCGTCTCCTGCACCTCCGCCAAAAGCAATCACATCTTTCCCAATAACTTCTTCAAAGCCCCGCAAGACTTCTTCTCCATCTGCCGCAGGATTACTCGTACCGATGATAAAAGCAGGCTTTTTAAATGTCGCTTTTGCTTTACCGGCAATTCCCATCGCAACTTCTTTGAAGTTTTTATTTGGGTATTCTTCCAGATATATCTCGTAATAATTTTTGTTGATTTCCAACAAGAGTGCCACTACTGATCCCTTTTCAGTTTCTTCATCTATAAACTCTCCATTGGTGGTAACCCCAAAAAGGTCTAATCCCGCATCATATGTTACCTTACTAAGGGCATGAAGATCTTGACTCACGGAAGAGAACATGATCGCCAGGGAGGGTTTGAAGCCATCGGCCATACTTTCAGCGAGTGCTGTTTTAATTTCTTCTTTTGATTTGCCTTTGATTGATTTTGCTTTCATTTCTTCAATTTTAGTGGTTAAAATTATTTCTCTTTCAATGCTACCCAGCTTACCGTTGTACCCTGAAATTCACAGCGGCCTTCATCCAATTTTCCAAATTCACCCAAGGAGAAATAGCCTATCATGGGTTTGCCCCAAGTAGATGCCAGACCTTCTATTTCTGTGGAGATCAAAGGGCCGAACGTTCCTAACCTTCCTACGCACGAAAAAACCATCAACACATCGGCATCCGGCATCTCCTTTTCTTTACTGATCCTGGTGCTTTCCAACACTTTGTCTATCACATCAAAATCCGGTGGCAGGGAAAAACGGAATTGATCTCCCTCGTTTACTCCACCTGCAATCATGACGGATTGATCGGCAGGATTAAAAAACAGCGCAGGTTTCATAATGGCATTTCCTGATGCCCTCTCAAACTGTAATGGATAGCCAAGGTCTGTTGGAATAAATCCACTTCCTTCTGGATTATCCCTTACTATATCATTCCCTAAGAATCTTTGAATGACATGCATCGCCGGTTCATGGTCAATGGTGAGCGCCCAAGTGCCTTCACATTTCGTGATTTTTTTGCTTGTCCCTACCGGCTTCCATCCTGAAACAGCCAGGCCGCTCATCGCAACCTTGTCCTGATCCAGAATGAGTGCAAGTAATCCTCCCTTACTTGATACATCATTGGTGAAAAGGATTCCTGTAAAGTCAGCCGGATCACCACTACCGCCGCCCGCGATCAAAATATCCTGACCTGCGGCATCCGTCAATCCTTGGATGAGCCCATCGTAAGAAATTCTGAAATCCAATGGTGAAATGATGAAGCCCGGATTCTTAAAAGCGCTCTTCCCAGTTATACCTGTATTATACCCGGCTTCATAAGCAGACGATACTTCGTAATCGTTCAACACTATTTTGAAGTTCTCCGGTTTAATATCCAGAAGCATCACAACGATATCACTGTCTGTAATTCCCTGGTCCGTAAAGTTTTGTGGTGCAGTGACCCCGAAGATTGCAATGCCCTGATTCTCACAAATAGAGCGAAGAGGTTCCGCATCGTCAATATTGCTTATCATGATGATCGCAAGGGTCGGTTTGAAACCCTGGTCATTGGGCTGGCTGGCATCACTTGTGATTTCCTCCAATGCTTTTTGTATTTCTGAAGGTGTTTTTCCTTTTATTGATTTTGCTTTCATATTTTCAATATTTTATGATTGAATCATTTCTCTTTCAATGCCACCCAGCAGCAGGCGGTCGAGTGAGCATGCTGTTGTCCGTTTTTGGCCCGGCCAAATTCCCCATAAGTAAAAAACCCGGCCATGGGACTTTTCCATACCTCAGCCAGTCCTTCGTTCTCCATAGTCACCAATGGGCCAAGCGCCGGTTCTCTGCCTGCACAGGAAAATACCAGCAGGGCATCCGCATCTCCACCTGCAGCATTTTTGACCTCTTTTGCTTCATCGATGATTTCCTCCACAATATCAAAATCAGGAGGAACCGAAAACCAGAAAGTCTCACCTTCCTTCATCTCCAGGTCCATGACCAGCGCATTTTCTTCATGATCAATGTTCATGGGCGACTTGATTAATATTTCATGGCTGTTTTCCCGCTCTGTGATGAATGGGTATTCGAATGAAAGCTCGTTTAAAAGGTCAAAATCCCGGTCTCCACCCTGTTCGCTTTTGCCCAGGTATTTCAGGTACATGTCCACAGCGGGTTTTCCGTCTATGGAATATAAAAGTTTGCCCTTGCTGTGGGTCACTTTCCTGGAAATTCCCAATTTTTTCCAGCCTGTGATGGCCATACCATTCAGGGAGACTTTATCAGCATTCAGCACCAAAGCGACAAGCCCATAATTGGTTTCCCAATTTTGGGTAAAGACGGCCGTTCCTGTCAATGTAAAATCATCTCCGGCCATACCGCCAAAAAAGATCTTGTCCCGGCCAATTGCTTCTGAGAGTTCATGTACCAGGGTTGTTCCGTCAAATAATTCCACTGCCGGGGTTACACCGGTACTGCATACTATCAGGGTCGGATTGGCAAATTTCGAAAGGGCGGAACTTGCGACTTGTTTTGCTGCTGCCTGAATACTCCGTGCTCCCATATCTTCAAACACAATCGCATATAAATCCCGTGATAAGTCCATCAACAAGATGGCTATTTCGCCCTTGCTTTGGTGACCATCAACAAACTCGCCGCAGGATGTAGCCCCAAAAACGTCGATGTCCTGTGCTGCAAGGATTTCACTGACCGCTTTTCGATCCTGCTTTATGGAGATAAAAACAACAGCCAAGGTGGGTATAAAACCATCTCCTATAGCTGCATTTAAAGCTGTTTGGATTTCCTCAGCTGATTTTCCGCAAATTGATCTTGCTTTCATGTGTTTAGTTTGATTATAAACTTTGTTCCTTTGTCCATGGCTGTTTCTATTTCCAGTTCCCCCCCATGCGCCTTTACAATATCATGCGTAATACTCAGTCCCAATCCCGTTCCCTCAGTTCCCTTTTTGGTGGTGAAGAAAGGCTGTAGGATTTTATCCTTGATCTCTTCTGGGATACCAGGTCCATTGTCTTCAAAAGCTATTTGAACCCGACCATTTTCCAACCTTGTTCTCACCTTCAATCTAGGATCGTACTTTACATTACCAGATTCCCCATCTTCTGTGTTCTGTCTTCCGCCTGCCTGACCGGTAGGCAGGTCTTCCGTCTTTGATACCTTCTCCTTCATCGCATCAAAAGCATTGTTACAAAGATTAATCACCACCCTTGTAAAGTCTTCTTTAATCAGAGAAACTTCCTTTACCTCGGGATCCAGATCCAAAGCGATTTCCACATCGATCGGATTTTTACCCGCCCGCATGCCATGAAAGCTGAGATTTACATATTCCTTGATCAGGGAATTTAAGTCGGCGGGTTCTTTTTTCCCTGATCCTCCACGGGAATGCTGTAGCATGGAAGTCACAATACCATTTGCCCGCGAACCATGTTCATGTATTTTTCCCAAGTTGGAATGTATATCTTCCAGGATCTCGTCCACCAAAGTCTCGTCTCTTGTTTCTTGGCTCTTGGCTCTTTCTTCTTTTATCTCCTCAATCATCTCCATCGATACCTCCGAAAAATTATTCACAAAATTCAGCGGATTCTTGATCTCGTGGGCGATGCCGGCCGTGAGTTGCCCAAGAGAAGCAAGTTTTTCCTGTTGTACGAGTTGGGATTGGGTGGCTTTGAGTTCGCTCATGGCTGATTCCACTTCGGCTTTGGCCTGCTCCAGCTTGACAAAATCCTCGTATCGGGCATAAGCGATGGAAAAAGCTTTGGCCATTGCTTTTACCAGATCAATCTGCTCCTCAGATAAATTTCCCGGTGACCCTACATAGAGCAATCCTTGGCCAAAAGGAACAAAGTGCAGGTGCAGGCTTTCAGGTGCATTTTCGGTACCTTGATACGTTTTCAGATCTTTGACATAGCCCTGTTCCTGCATGGATTTACCCCAATTGGTAAAATCTGTTTGATTCCAATGTTGGATATAGACTTCCTCTTTTTTCCAGGCTTCCACCGACTTGGAGGTCATTTCATTGGCAGAAAAAGGGAGTGTCATAACTGCCAATGACTTTCCTTCCGGTGTGGAAAGATAAATTTCCACGTTTTTCTCTTTTTCATGTACAATAAATACCCCACAACGAATAAAGGGTATGCCCAAAGCAGTGAGTTCATTGAATACAAGTGGGGTAATCCGATTTAAGTCTTCCGCATTGCGCATAGAAGAAATATCTGCCCGAATGCGGTCCAAAGAGGCTTGGCGTCTGGCAGCCCGGGCACTGGATTCGGCCATTCGCAAATCTTTGAATCGCTTGTATGCAAGAGCGAATACATTGGCTGTTCTCCGCAAAAGATCCCGAGAAACCTTGTCCGGATAAAAATAGGTTACCATCACCAGCGCGCCGCCGGAAAAATCAGCTATTCCCCAATAGGCTTTTATTTCCTGTGCTGGCATATTGGGCATAGCCTCCATAAGGTATTGAAATGCCTCCGGAGCCTTTTCCCTTAACAGTTCAAACCACTGCCTGCCCTTTTCACCTTCATTTACCAGTACATATTCATTTTGATCTGAGGCATAGCATTCCATCATTTCGTCAATGATCAGCTTTCCTGATTTTGGGAAAAGTGCCTGGAACTGTAACAATCCTTCTTCTTTACCTGGCACATGCATGGCTGCCCATGATTCAAAATGATCCTTATGTTCCTCGTACAAGTGAATGGCACAAACTTCCAGATCTTTCTGGCCCAAAATGCCCATTTGCGTTCGAAGCTCAAGCGCCACATCACGAAGCTCTTCAGAATGCTGCATGGCCATCGCTCTCGATCGGATTCGCTCCAATGCAGCTTCAATCTGCGCTTCTCTAGCCTGAGCTTCGGCTTTTTGCAGGTCGAGGTATCGACGGTATGTTTGACCAAATACAGAGGCGAAACGCATAAAAACTCTTCCAATTTCTTCAGAAAGTGGAGTTGGGGAAAAAGCAAAAAGAGCCCCTTCAGGAAAGAAGAAATCATAGTGGATGATTTTGTTGGGTAGTTTTTCAAAATCTACCTGAAAAGAATATTCAGGTGCATCATTGATCGTCTTAAAGTAATTGATCAGATCATCACCTATCAATTCATAGGAATTGGTTGTTTTTTTTGTTTCCCATGCTTCCTGGACTTCTTTCAGTAATTGATGTGTTTCCATATCCAAAAATCCCTTATCAAGGGCTGTATGTCCTGATGGGTTGGTAGAAGCAGTCCAAACTTCCATTCTCCTGGATTTGTCCATGATCCCAATACCTGAACGGATCCATTTATCTACCCCAAGTTTGAGTAATTCATCAAAGAGTGTGGTGACTATCATATCCACATCCTGACTGCTGTGCATGGCCATAGTCCGAGACCTAACGCGCTCTAATGCCGCTTCAATCTGTGCCTCCCGGGCCTGTGCTTCGGCTTTTTTTAAGTCTAAAAAGCGGGTGTAAGTCAAATCAAAAACCTGAGCAAAGCGTTTGAATATTTCCTCCTCTTCACAGGGCACCTCAGTAATAATCACCAGATATCCGGTCTTAAAGTAGGCCGCATGTAATCGCTGCCAGTTTGGACGCGGAATGCCTGAACCTTCCATTTCCTCAAATATCTTCCTGGAGATTGGAATATTCATCAACCAATCGTAATGTTCCTGTAGCACTTCGTCTTGCAGGGTTACAGTCCGGTAGCTTTCGCCTTTTTTCCATCCTTCATAAAGGCTTTCATGGGCAAAGTCCCCAATATTGGGGAGGAAGAACGGTTGGATCAAACCATTATTTAAGCTCAGCCACCACTCATCTTCTTGGCGATTAGGTTCGCAGAGTACAAAACCGCAGGTCCAAAGATTATCAACCAGCGCATTCATCTCTTTAAACAAAACCGTGGCGACTTCTCCCAACTCCTCGGCTTTTTGCATCCCCATGGTTCGGGAGCGTACTTTTTCGAGGGCTACCTCGATTTTTGCCTCTTTAGCTTGAGCTTCAGCTTTTTTGATATCAAGAAAGCGGATATAGGTTTGCTTGAACTCTTTTGCAAAGCGTTCGTAATTCTCAAGTTCCTCATATGTATATGGTTCTGTATTCCATTTTACCATAGAAACAGTTATCTCTTCCAAAAAAGCATCTACTATTATTGAACCTGGAGTGGCATTAACATAATTGACAAATTCATCTGACACAGCTGGTGCATGCTTCCAATAGTGGTCGAGAAATTCATTCTTCTCTTTCTTTGTGAATGTTTTTACTTGGATGGGCTGGCCGGTCTTTTGGTACTCTTTTACAGCTTTTGCTGTTTTTGTGAAATACGGAGTCTCTATATAAGGAATGAGAATTTTATCGGTTGTATTTTCTGCCTCCGGCGCATAGCTCCATAAATCCCAGTCTCTTTTTTTTGTGATGGGTCCTTCGATAAACGTGACGTTATCAAACCTTATACCTACAGCATTCAGTTGTTCGCCAAATAATTCTATGATACCGAGGAGGTCAGACTGGGTTTTCATGGCCATGGTCTTAGCTCTCACTCTTTCCAACGCCAATTGGATTTCAGCTTCCCTGGCTTGTGCCTCTGCTTTTTGCAGATCGAGAAAGCGGGTATAGGCCTGCTCAAAGACTCTACCAAAGCGTTCGAGGATTTCCAACTCGTCTTCAGATATAGGATTAACACTCACTGTTTGTAGTCCGCTATACTTGAAGAATGTAAAGCCGGCTACATACCTTTCGAGGGCTTTATTTGCTTCTTGGACGTTTTTTGGGAAACGTCGAAATTCAGTATCATTATAAAGATATTGATCATAGATTTTTTTCTCTTCTCCTTCTATGGTATAAACAAATCGCTTTTTCTGAGCTTTCCAGGCATCCCACATGGCGTGATGAAATGGATAATCTTCAAATTTCATGTAATAGGATTCCGGGTCTTTCCCGCTTTCGGGGTTAGCTGCCCACACCGTATTGCTCAAGTCTTGTTCATCAATCAAATTGATGATGCAGAAGGTAAGAGTGAATTCAAGATTCGTGAACTCCTTAAGCAATGTATCTACCACAGCCGATAATTCTGAGGAATGATGCATGGCCAAACTGCGGGACCTTACCCTTTCTAATGCCGACTCTATTTTGGCTTCTCTTGCCTGCGATTCGGCTTTTTGAAGATCGAGGAAGCGGGTGTAGGATTGCTCAAAAACATTTGCGAAACGCTTAAGAATGGATCGGTCATTATCTGTAATATCCTCATTCTTTGCCATTGCTATCACCCCATATTTATGGTTACAATCGACAATTTCCACGCGTTTCATACGTTTCTTTTTCTGGATTTGATGAAAACTTGGATGATTCGTCAGCGCAGACAACTCCTTCATCACTATATCCACTTCCCCCAGGCCATTCCATGATAAATAGGAAAACTCTTCACCAGCTTTCCAGGTTTTTATTGATAGATTCTCAAAGGGTTCAAGGGGTACTAGAGCGGTGTATGCTTCATTAATTACTCCCTTTACGGGAGAAAACCAACAATCGGAGACTCCTTCTTCCAAGCGGAAAATGTTGATCCATACTTGATAAAAATCAAGGTCCAATTCAGAGAACTGTAAAAAAAGCATTTCTACCACTTTTCCCAGTTCATCAGTTTTGTGCATTGCCATTGAGGCTGATCGTACCCGCTCTAATGACACTTCTATCTGCGCTTCCTTTGCCTGTGCTTCTGCTTTTTGGAGATCTAGGAAACGGATATAGGCTTGCTCGAAGACCTTACCTACCCGTTTCATGATTTGAATATCCTCAGGCGAAGGAAGTTTGCCTTCAAAACTGGGAATGCATATTCCCGAATTTTTGGCCAAGGTGATAGCGATGGCATAGCCGGGCGCTTGAAGTAGAGAGGATTTAAATGCTACAGGAAGGTTTTTGTAATCCGTATGCTCAAAACCATGTGCTAGCCAGGTGTTCTTTTCTTCGAGCGTATAAATCTTTGTGAAAAAATCTTCCCCACTTTCCTTTGCATCAAAAAGGTCGGAAGAAATCGGGTGGTCAAAATAGGGTACACTAAGTGAAGAAACCCCATCCGGCAGGGGCAGCCATTGCCTGATATTCCGGGACCCATCTTCAAAAATAAAAATACTTACCGATGCAAAACCCATGTCCACGCTTAGCCCTTGCATTTGCTCAAACAGCACCTTCACTACGTCCCGTAAGTCATCGGTTTTTTGCATTGCCAAAGAGCTGGAACGGATTTTTTCCAAAGCCGCTTCGATCTGCAATTCCCGGTTATTTTGCTTTAATGCCGCAGTCTGCTGGTCGACTAGCTGCTGGAGCTTCTCTTTTTCCCTTTTCCACTCCTCCATGTGCCATGGATCATTTTCGGTATCTACAGGTGTTGAAGTATGCCAATGGGTGAGTTTCCATTTATTGTCCAGATATTCCATCACACAGGTAGCCCGCATAAAGATGGTATGAATTTCTTCTTCAGAAGAAAGTGTAAACGTAAGTTCTTCTATGATGCAAGCGTTGTTCCCACTGTTTGATATCCGCAAAGCAATTCTTTTGCGCTCAAAAGCAGGCTTCATGTTTCCCATTTGTTCGTACTGGGATTTGAACAAAGCCTCGACACCTTCAAAGGATAGTATCCTTTCATCTTTTGCAGTGCCATATACCATGGGGTCGGGGCCTATGATATCCGATATATCTTCATAGGGAACTATACAGAAGCCCACATTTAGGATCCGTTCATAGGTCTCTTCCAGGTTTTTTTTCTTCTTAGCATCCATACTATGCCTTTTTTTCTAAATCAATGATAAATGTGGTGCCTTCACCTATTTTGGTTTCCACTTTTAATTCCCCACCATGGGCCTTTATTATATCATGAGTAATGCTTAGCCCGAGACCCGTTCCCTCGGTTCCTTTTTTGGTGGTGAAGAACGGCTGCAGGATTTTGTCCCTGATCTCATCCGGAATCCCCGGTCCATTGTCCTCAAGTAATAACCGAACCCGACCATTCTCAAGCATTGTGGTCACCTTTAATTTTGGCAGATACTTTCCATCAACCACTGCTCCATCTTCTGTCTTCCGTCTTCCGTCTTCCGTCTTCAACACTTTCTCCCGCATCGCATCAAATGCATTATTACACAAATTGATCACCACCCTCGTGAAGTCCTCCTTGATCAGGGACACCATGCCCAAATCAGGATCCAGATCCAAGACAATCTCCACATTGATCGGATTCTTTCCTGCTCTCATCCCATGAAAGCTGAGATTGACATATTCCTTGATCAGGGCATTGAGGTCAGTAGGTTCTTTCTTCCCTGATCCACCTCTTGAATGTTGCAGCATGGAAGTCACAATACCATTGGCACGTGAACCATGTTGATGGACTTTTTGCAGATTGGACTTGATATCCTCCAGGATTTCATCCACCAAGGTCTCGTCTCTTGTTTCTTGGCTCTTGCTTCTTTCCTCTTGTATTTCTTCAATCATCTCTATCGACACCTCCGAAAAATTATTGACAAAATTCAGCGGATTCTTGATCTCGTGGGCGATACCTGCCGTCAGCTGACCGAGAGAGGCGAGTTTTTCCTGTTGGACGAGTTGGGATTGGGTGGCTTTGAGTTCGCTCATGGCGGATTCCACTTCGGCTTTGGCCTGCTCGAGCTTGACAAAATCCTCAAATCGGGCATAGGCAATAGAAAAGGCCTTGGCCAATGTCTGTACCAATTCCAATTCCTTTTCATCCAAGGGACAGACTGCACCAACATAAAGCATACCCTGCGCAAAAGGGACAAAATGCAAATCAAGAGATTCGGGAGGTGCTGCGGTACCCTGATAAGTACTGCCATCCTGAATCTGATCCTCTTTCATCAGTTGGTTGATCCATTGGATAAAATCTTCCTTATTCCAATGCTGCTTATACACCTCTCCCTTTCGCCAGGCCTCCACCGTCTGATAGGTGAGTTCGCTGGCCTTGTAGGGAAGCCGTAAAACGCCAAGAGAGTTGCCTTCAGGTGAGGAAAGGTAGGCTTCGACTATTTTTTGTTTTTCCTGGATAATAAAAACCCCACAACGGATAAATGGAACACCCAGTACTGTCAGCTCTTTGAAAATCAGCGGCGTGATTCTGTCCAGGTCATCAGCATTGCGCATGGATGAAATGTCAGCGCGAACACGGTCCAAAGAAGCCTGTCGCATGGCGGTTCGGGCGCTGGCTTGGGCCATTTGCAAATCCCTGAAACGGGTATAGGCAAAGGAAAATACTGTCGTGGCTCTTTTTAAAAGTTCCCAACTTTCTGAGGAAATCTCTCCGGGGGCAGCGGCACCGATGTATCCATTGGAAAATTTGTACAAATGATAGGTACGATCAGGAATAGTTTCTCCATAGAAATTACTGGTCCCAAACAGGTCGGATTTTTTTTCACAATAGCGGATCCATTCTATCCTTCCCTCACCCTGCATCAGGATGGAAGTTTGTTTTCCTTTGGACCGGTAAAATTCATCCATCTTTCGGCCCACCCAGGTATCCTGAAGATCAATAGTCATCTGGTCTGTTATCGCTTTGCCAGGGTTATCCGGATTCTTAATGGTAAACCAACATTGGGTCAATCCGCTGCTTTCATCCTGTATGTAGATGGAACTGGTCTCCAATTCCTCTACGCCCAATGCGCCCATTTCTTCGCGAAGCAGTTGCGCGACCTCAATCAGTTCATCAGGGCTCTGCATAGCCAAAGACCGGGAGCGCACTTTCTCCAGCGCATTTTCGATCTGGGCTTCTCTGGCTTGTTTTTCCGCTTTTTGCAGATCTAGGAAACGAGTGTAGGTTTGATCAAAGACCTTGGTAAAACGTTTGAAAATATCATGGGCATCCTGGACTGGCTTATAAGTGATAAAGAGGAGATATCCATGGGTGAACTTACAGAGATGATTTATTTGGTAGGTTGGTAAAGCAATTCCAGCTTCTTCGAGACCGTTAAATACTGGCGTTAATTCCGGGAGGGATTTCATGAAATTATAATGGCTTTCAAGGGCTTTTCCCTCCAGTTCTTGGGTAAAAAAGGATTCTTCACTTTGAAGAAAATGATAAAATTCAAGTAAAGAATTCTCTTTGGTCAATGGGAGGTCAAATGGTTTTTGAATGGTTCCCTCATTACTCATGAAGTTGGTGGCAACTTTTTTATCTGCTGAAAGAATATTATAGCCACAGCTCCAGGCAGGGATATTCAGCGTCTGGATTTCCAGAAACATAATATTGGCGACTTCCTGCAATTCATCACTACTCTGCATACCCATTGTTCGGGAGCGCACTTTTTCGAGAGCGGCTTCGACTTTAGCCTCCCTTGCCTGGGATTCTGCTTTTTGGAGATCGAGGAAGCGGGTGTAGGTTTGTTCGAAAACTTTGGCAAAGCGTTTGAAAATATCATGGGATTCCGGCGTGGGCTCATAGGTTATGAAAAGTAGATAACCATATTTGAAATAGGCTACATGATCAATTTGAGCCGTTGGAAAGGGAATGCCAGCTTCTTTCATTTTAAGGAGCTGATCGCCGACCCCTGGTAAGCTGCACAAATAATCATAGTGAGCGGGGCATTCATTGGCTCCAATTTCATTTACAAGTAAGGATTCACCTTGCTGACCAGCCTCGTAATAGCGGAGAAATATTCCCTCCCGCGGAGTAACGTACCTTGGAAACGTGCCTTCGCCATTGCTGCCCCATTCCAAAGAGCCACTTCCGTCTTCCATGTAAATATTAAATGCACAAAACCAGGTTGCAACCCCTAAAGCCTGAACTTGCTTTACCAACTCAAGGGAAAGATCCGCCAGTTCCTCACTTTTGCGCATGGCCATACTTCTACTTCTCACTCTTTCCAAAGCTGCCTCAATCTGAGCTTCCCTTGCCTGTGCTTCTGCTTTTTGCAGATCAAGGAAACGAATATAGGTTTGTTCAAATACCTGACTTAATCGCTGCAGTATGTCGGCTTCCTCTGATGAAATGGGTTCGTCATTGGTCACTATTTCAACAAAACCGAAGCTCATATGTGCTCTACAGATTATCAGCTTCTTGACGCTTCGCATGAAGGCAGCCACCTCTTCCGGTGCAAACTGAAAAGGAGTGTATTGAAAGATATAGTCGTCAAATGCTACCTTATCTTCACCTTCCAGAATGTTTACTGTGTAGCCACTTTTATTAAAAATCCCTCCTTTTACCAATTTATCAAATAAAGGGCCTTCGATAAATGGCGTTTTGATACTTTGAGGAAGAACAGACAGTACTTCTGCTGATTGGAAAGACTCTATTTCTCTTTTTTCATGGTCTATGAGGCTGACCGAGCATTGTCTTACATCGAACCCTAGTTTTACCAATTGCTCGAAAATAATTCCGATAGTTTCTCTCAACTCGTCGCTTTTTTGCATGGCCATTGTACGGGCACGAACCCTTTCCAAGGCCAACTGAATTTCTGCTTCCCTTGCCTGTGCTTCGGCTTTTTGGAGGTCAAGAAAGCGGGTGTAAGATTGCTCAAAGACTTTACCGAAACGTTTGAGAATAGCATTTTCAGCTTCAGAAAATTTTTCTCCAAAGTGGTTGATTATAAAAATACTTGTATGCTTAGCTACTGCACAAGAGCGGGTATATCCGCCCGGTGCTGATAGCGTATTTTTTTTCTCTTTGGCACTCAGTTTTGACCAAGGCTCGTGGTGAAATAAAAAGGTGAAAAATTCTATTTTCTCTTCTTGGGTGTATTCCTCGGTAAAAAAATTAGGACCGTTTTTTATCCCGTTTAATAGATGAGTATAGAATGGTTTTTCAAAGTGGGGGATATGGACCCTATCCGAAGTGTCAGCAGTTCCGCCCGAACCCCAACATTGGATTTCATTATCAATTTCACTGTTGATGACAATAAAAGATCCGCCGGAAATGGATATGTTCAGATTAAGCAACTCCTGATGAACTGTATGGATCACACTTTGTAATTCAGCAGTTTTATGCATCGCCAAACTTTTGGAACGTACCCGTTCCAATCCCGCTTCAATCTGTGCTTCCCTCGCTTGTGCTTCAGCTTTCTGGAGATCAAGGAAGCGGATATAAGCCTGGTCAAAAACTCTAGCAAATCGCTTGATGATGTCGATTTCACTTTCAGCTAAAACCTTCCCTTCAAAATCATTGACATTAAAAACTGCATTCTTAACCGAGACCATGGAAATGGTATAGTTGGTGCTATCGAATATCATGCGCTTGATATCCTCGGGCAAATGCCTGAATTCATCCGTGTGTTCAATTACATACTCATAGAAGGAATCTTTTTCTTCTTTTGAATAATGCCCCACAAAATAATCCAATTGCTTTTCAATGGCGCTGTACAAATCTTTCGGTACCGGATTATCAAAGTAAGGAAGACGATAATTAGTGATGACCAGGCCGGCTTCATTTTGACCGCAGACAAAAGCATTTAAATCTTTTGAGCCTTCAATGTTTGTGGCGATGCCAACGGCAGTAAATGGGATTTGCAGGTCTTTTAATTTTTCGAAAAGAACAGAGACCACTTCTTTTAGCTCATCACTTTTATGCATGGCCAAGGACCGGGAACGGACTTTTTCCAGTGCCGCTTCTATCTGTGCTTCCCTTGCCTGTGCTTCTGCTCTTTGAAGATCCAAAAATCGGGTATAGGTTTGTTCGAAGACTTTTCCGAAGCGTTTGAAAATATCATGGGCTTCAGGACAAGGATCGAAAGTTATAAACATCAGGCTCACCTTAGAACCAAATACATAGTGATTAATTTGATGTTCTGGCAGTTGAAAACCTGCTTTAACAATATCCTGAAATTGAGTTTTCGCCATCTGGGAAAGAAGGCGATAAAGTTCCTCTAACGTTTCACCTTCAGTTTCATGTACAAAAAAATCATCTCCTTGTTTTTTAGCGCGACTTATCTCCATGAAGGAAGGATGCACGCTAAGATCAACTTTGTAGGGTTCTATAAATTTTCTGCTTGCACTATTGACTACCCAGTCAATGTAGGATGTATCACCTTCCAACCAAACATTAAAACCGGTTGACCAGGTCTTAATGCCAAGTTTTTCAACCTGTTCAAACAAATTGATTGAAACTTCAGCTAGTTCCTCACTTTTCTGCATGGCCATAGTTCTGGATCGCACTCGCTCCAACCCTGCTTCGATCTGTGATTCCCTAGCCTGTGCTTCTGCTTTTCGAAGGTCAAGGAAGCGTTTGTAGGTCATCTCAAAAACCCTTGTAAATTTATTCAAAAGTAATTCACCATCGGAACCAATTGGAGTTCCTGTGATAAAACTGAGATAACCGTCGGAAAAATTCCCACTGTAAAAAATGGTAGGGCTGGGAAAGTTCTTTTTAACGTGTTCGCGAACTTCTTGGGAACCAAGTTGTGGATTAACGAATGAAAGATGGTCCTTTAGTTCCTTCCCTTCGACAACTTGGCAAAAGACCGGCACCTTGCGTTTCCATGCGTTATACCGCTTTTGCAAAATAGGTTCTCCAATCAAGGGCAGATAAAATCTTTCCATTGACTGGCCTTTGGAATTCGTCATCCAACCGTACTGACACTGATTTTGTTCGTCTATTTCAACATATCCACAATTGATAAAATCAGATAATCCAAGTATACGAAGCTCCTTATAAAGTACTTCTGCAGCCTGTCCCAACTCATCACTTTTGTGCATGGCCATCGCCCTTGCTCTGACTCTTTCCAGACCTGCTTCTATCTGTGCTTCCCTTGCTTGTTCTTCCGCTTTTTGCAAATCGAGAAAGCGGGTGTAGGTCTGTTGAAATACTTTTCCAAAGCGCATCAGAATCTTATTCTCTTCGGCTGTATAGGGAGTCATTGAATAATGTTCTATATACAAGCCCACATTGTCCAGCAAAACGGTGGAGATGGCAAGTGCCGGTTTGCTGAAAATGGCTTGCTGTGCTTCTTCCGTCAATTCCGGAATCAACTCGAAAAGATCCTGGTAGAATTTGTTTTTTACTTCAAAGGGAAGCAGGTTGGCAAAGAAAGATTCCTGCTTGGCTTTGGCCTCGAGGTAACTGTTCCAATGCGGCGAATCAAAATAGGGAATGCTGATCTCAGTGGGCACACCTTGTTGGTGGTCTGCCAGCCAGATATGCATATCCTCCCGCTCCTTGTAGTCCAGAATAAATCCTGCATGGTCTACATGGATTTTCAATCCCACAAATTGATCGAATACTACCTGGATGACCTCTTTGAGTTCTTCGGTATGGTGCATGGCCATGGTTCTGCTTCTCACTCTTTCCAGTGCCGCTTCAACCTGCGCTTCGCGGGCTTGCGCCTCTGCTTTTACCAAATCCAGATACCTTCTATAGGTTTGTTCAAAAAGAGAACTGAACCGTTTGGTAATATGAATTAATTCGGATTGGAATTCACGGGGAGTGAAAGCATAAAAAAATCCATGCTCGAAGATGAAACAGTGTTGGATTTCTTTTTTGGGTAATTTTTCTATCGGTATCTGAATTTTGTAGTCAGGGGCATTATTGAGCATTTGGTAGTAATTCAGCAAATCTGCTCCTTCTAACACATACTTGTGGAGGGGAATCTGCTCTTTCCAAGCTTGACGGGCACTTTTCAGCAAAGGGTGCGAGGCCATATTGATGTTGCCGATATGCATGTTGACTTCCGCCCCATCTTTGCGGGCCGTCCAAAGCTGATTGTTTTCGTTGTCATGGTTCAGGATGCCGATCCCAAAGCGGGTACCTTCATCCACCCCCAAGGCGGTGAGTTCACTGAACATTTTGACAACACATTTCCCCACGTCCTCGCTGTTGTGCATGGCCATAGTCTGAGCCCTGACCCTTTCCAGTGCAGCTTCAATCTGGGCTTCGCGGGCTTGTTTCTCTGCTTTTTGAATATCCCGAAAACGCTGGTAAGCCAAGGAAAAAACCTGATGAAAACGCTTAAACAAAGTCAATACATCCTCAGCCATTGTTTTGTATAAGGTCAGACCAAGTCCGCCTTCTCCAATGGACAAAAAGCAATAGTCCAATTCGGCGGCTTTATCCAAAAATGGATCGGGAAAATGGTTTTCTTCTTTTCGGTGAATCCTAAAATCTTCAAGGTCTTTGCCACTGAGTCTACCGATGAAATACCCGTCCCGTGAGGCCAGCATCTGCCTGACCATACCATGCTCTACCGGACTTTTGAGGTATTCTGTTTTTTCAATGGTGGTTTTGTCATAAGGAGTGAAATACTGGTAACAGAGGTATTGGCCGATGTTTTCGTCTATGATCGCAGTCTGAACATTTCGGATTTTTTCTACCCCAAATTGCTGTAACTGCTCCGAAATTGCTTGGCATACATCCAGCATATCCTCCGGTTTTTTCATACCCATGGCTACTGCACGCACACGCTCAAGAGCCGCTTCGATCTCCAATTGAAGAGTCCTGCTTTTTACCATTTCCAGCAGCTTTGCATTTTCTGCCTTTACAGCATCCATTGAAAAAGCCTCGCCTACCATCGCTTTCATGTCGGGGTAGGAGCCATGTTGATGTATGGCAATCCAGCCGGTATCTGTTTTCTCCAGAAGAGATGACATTCGAAATGGGCTATAGAGTATCCATTCACCCTCGGCTTTTACATAAATATCGGTAAATTCATGCACCATCATGTATTCTCCATATGGAATCAACTCAACCTCCTGGTTGCGGATTTCAACTGTTCCCAGCATCTGACTCAAGATGCTATTGGTATAATCAATGATTTCCTGCTTGCTATTCCATATCTCCTCCTTGGTGCCTCCAATATTTCGATAATCATCCCGAAGAAAAGTGGCCCAGGTTTCAATATCACCTTTGAGATAGGTGGTCCAATAGGTTTCAAGCCATTGAGCCAATTCTTTTTTTAGCGCTGGAGTTACTTTCATCTGTTGTCGGTATTGATTGGTATTTGAAAAATAAACTCACTTCCTTTCCCTTCTTCAGTCTCTCTAAGCCAAGTGGAAGCAAAGGTTTCCAAGTCTCCCTTGGTGTAGCTATCCCAATAGATTTTGTAAATTTTTTTTGCTTCGGTTATTCTCTGGGTTATAGTTGCCATTGAAACTAATTTTCGATAGGTAAAAAGATAATCATTTCTGTCCCTTCACCTTCGTTACTTTTGACCCTAAAATCGCCACCGTGGGACTTGACAATGTCATAACTCAGACTAAGGCCTAGCCCGGTACCGCTACCCGTAGGCTTGGTGGTAAAGAATGGTTGGAAGATTTTATCCTTAATGGACTTTGGGATACCCCCACCATTGTCTTTTACACAAATCTCCACTCCACCAAGACTGCCTGCAAGTTCAACCAAACGGGTTTGGACAGTGACTTTGGGTTTGTAGCTTGATGCACCATTCTCGGAGGACTTTCGGCTCAGCTCAGCACAGGCGTAAAACGCATTGTTGATCAAATTCAAAATGACGCGCCCTATATCTTGGGCTACCACGTTTACGAGGGGTAGATTTGGATCCAAATCGGTTTCGAAGTCAGCAGAGAAACTTTTGTCTTTGGCCCGCAGCCCATGATAGCTCAGGCGCAAAAATTCATCTGCAAGGGCGTTGAGATTTGTCGGTTTTTTATCGCTTGCATTGCTTCTACTATGCTCCAACATACCTTTCACGATCGCATCCGCCCGTTTTCCGTGGTGTTTGATCTTGGAGAGGTTTTCCTTTAGGTCATTGGATATTTCCAGGACCATAACCATATTCCCTTTTTCCATCTCCTCCTTCATTTCATCAATGAGTTCCTCACTGACTTCGGAGAAGTTATTGACAAAATTCAAGGGGTTCTGAATCTCATGGGCGATGCCGGCGGTGAGTTCGCCAAGGGAAGCCATTTTCTCCGACTGTATCAATTGGGACTGAGTGGCTTTCAATTTATTATAGGCTTTTTCAATCTCTTTGGCCTGAACCACTTCCCGCTCTAGATTGCGCTCACGTTCTTTGGCAAGTATGCGACCCGTTTGAAACTTTACCACTCCGTATACGATCAGACCAAAGCTAAGGAAGTATAAGAGATAGGCCCACCAAGTGGCATACCAAGGAGGTGAGATTTCAAAGGTATAGTCAATTTCCTCTGAGACAGTACCAAAGGTGTTTTTTGCCCTTACCCGGAAGGTGTAAGTCCCCCAAGGAAGATTGGAAAACTCCCGGTACACCTTGTCTTCCCAGTTACTCCAGTCCTCATCCAAACCCTCCAAGAAGGTCTGGTATCTAATCTGGTTTTCCCTGATAAAATATGGAGCCGAATAATCAAAACGGATCCCATTACCTTTAAATGCAATTTTCGGAATTGACCCAGCTAAATACTCCTTTGGTGCCAGGCTTTTTTCTCCGGCCACAATGGAGTTGAAATACACTGGAACAGGATGATCTATTTTATAGTCTTTGTTCGGGTCAAGCCTTATTAATCCCTCATCGGTACCAAACCAGATTACCCCACTCGGTTCTGTATATGCAGATGCTACTCTGCTGGAATTGATTAAGTTGAATGGGTAGGATTGCAGTATGAAGGTGCCATCTGCATGACGGGTAGCCAATCGCTTTTCTCCCTTAAAATCCAAATAAACATTGCCGGTTTCCGCCACTCCTAATCCATAGGTATCCAAGTTGATATTGGCGATTTCGTCAGAAAAACTAAATACGGGGTCGCGCTCAAATTCCTGTGTACTTGAATCGAAAAAATAAAAGCCATCTATACCGGAAGTGTAGACCTTTCCTTCAATGGGGCCTACTGCTAAGCCTGACAAACCTCTGATTCCGTCTTTTTCTTTAAACTCTTCCACCCTGGCATTGGGCACATCAAGATTACCGGAAGCTGTTTTTGCAAAAACTATTCGAAAAAGGATCCCCGCTTGGGTACCGCCCCATAATTCGCCCTCTTTGTTTTCTGCTAAGCTATAAACAGAGCGCTTTACCCCTGAAATAGGGCCGATGTTTTCGTATTCATACTCCCCATTACTGGCAAGCTCCCGTTTGAAAACCTGTATGCCAAATCCACCGCTGATAAAAACATAACCGGGATGGAATTCAGAAATCACCACCTGTAAGGTCTGGAAGCTTTCTGTGCCTTTGACCATGGTTGCTTTTGCTCCTTTGATTTCTAAAATCCCCACTCCGGTGCCCAGCAACTGATTGTTGTCTGCGGCAAGCCCAAATACTTGAGTATTGGGGATACCCTCTACTTTTTTGACTATCCCATCCGACTTATCGATGTACAGGACATTGGTAGAGGTGCCGATGTATAAATTATTGTCATTGGCCTTAAGAGATAATGGACTTCCTATTTCATGTTCCTTAGAATTGAATCTGGTTATTGGCGAGAAAATTTCAATTTTCGAAAGTCCACTATTTGTACCCACCCATAAATTGTAAGTGTTGTCCAAGTGAAATGCGTAGACACTTTGGTCTGTAATCGAATTTTTTGTATTAAAGTGGGACTTGATTTTACCCCCCTGATCAATAATAAAAAAACCGTGGCCCAATACGCTCAATGCATAGGTATCGTCTGGAAGTGCCAAGGCTTTGTACAAACTTCTTTCCTGAAGGAGAGAGTCTACTTCAGTATAAAAGGGAATGAAATCCTGCCCATTATAATGAAATAGCCCTCCGGAAAATGCGCCAACTAAGAATTCATCCGGATTTTGATAGGGTAACAAAACCTGCACCCTTTCTTCACCTAAAAATTCGCTTTTGGGGACTAACTCTAAATTTCCATCCTTTTCTCTAAATAATCCGAGATTCATTTGATGGGTATAATAAGTCCCATTCAGGCTAAACCCATACATGAACTCTGTATCCGGTTTCCAAATTTTGATGCTGCTTGTCTGATTTTCGGTTCTTGGGGTGTAAATGAAAATTGCTTCCCTTGCCTGAAAATAAATTTTCCCTTTACTCTCCCTGATTGACCAAATGTCATTGAAAACCATATCAGCAGGAAACCCCGATAAAAGTGATCTTTCTACAGCCTTGCCGGTAGAATCAGAAGTTACAATTCCAAAGTCACCCAAAGAACCGAAATAAAAAGTGCTGTCCGAGGCAAGCAAAGTGGCCCTGACATTGGTATTATATTCGGTGGTAGGTGAGGCAAGTAACTCCCAGTTTTTTCCATCAAATTTCTGTAAACCTGAGCTTGTGCCGACAAAGAGAAACCCATACTTGTTCTGATTGACATTCCAGACTTGTTGTCCCGCAATATTATCATCCCCAATAACATAATTGGTGTAGCTGGGAACTCCTTTGGAGGCATTGACTTGTGCTTGCAATGTGAAGGAGATATGGAGGATAAAAAACAAAAGAGGTAAAATTACCGATACCTTGCTGTGTCGATAAAAGCTGTGGTTTGTTTCCATGGATTTATTTTTTCTTTAAATAATCAATTAAATTATCAGTAAGGGCAAGTCCCCTATCAAGTTAAGTCAAAGGCAAATTAATGGTGAATACTGTTCCACTTCCTATTTGGCTTTCCACCCTTATTTCCCCCCCATGTGCCTTTACAATATCATAAGATAAGGATAATCCTAATCCTGTGCCTTGTCCGGTGGGTTTAGTAGTGAAAAAAGGTTGGAATATTTTGTCTTTGATGGAGGAGGGTATGCCGGGGCCGTTGTCTTTTATAGAAATCTCTACCCCCCTGCCCCCCTCAAGGGGGGAGGTGGTAACGATGACCATTGGCTCTAGGGACAGGGCATGTACTGTCCCTACATGCCTTGTCCCTACAGCATAAAAAGCATTGTTGAGAATATTCAACAAGACCTTTCCGATATCGGCTCGGACCAATTCTATTTTGGGTATTGTTGGATCAAGCTCTGTGATAAGCTTTATATCGACCCCTTCATTTTTGGATTTGAAGCTTTGGTAAGCCAGGTTCAAATACTCGCTTGCCAGATAATTGATGTCGGTCAGTTCTTTCTCCCCCGAACCGGTCCGGCTATGCTCCAACATCCCCTTCACTATCGCATCCGCCCGCTTCCCATGATGATTGATCTTTTCCAAGTTTTTCTTAATATCCTCCAGAATCTCATCCTCTATTTCGTCTTCCTCTGTCCTTGGTCTTGTTTCTTGTTTCTTGGTTCTTGTCTCTTTAACTTCATCCAAAAGCTCCGCACTCACTTCCGAAAAATTGTTCACAAAATTCAGCGGGTTTTGGATCTCATGTGCTATCCCAGCAGTCAACTCTCCAAGAGATGCCATTTTCTCGGACTGGATCAGTTGGGCCTGGGTGGATTTCAGTTCAGAATAGGCTTTCTCGATTTCCTTGGCTTGGGCTAATTCCCTGTCCTTTGCCAGTTCTCTTTCTTTTTGTGCAGCTCTTCTTCTTTGCTCCTGAATAAATACATAAGCCAGAAGTACAAATAAGCCAAAGTAAAGCAAATAGGCCCACCAGGTTTGATACCATGGAGGCAATACAATTATCGAAATCTGAAGAGGAATTTCATTCCAGATTCCATCCAAATTGACGGATTTTATTTCGAGAGTACAATCCCCGGCCGGTAGATTGGTAAAAACAGCATTTCCACTGATTCCGGCATCCTGCCAGGTATCATCAAAGTTGAGAAGTCGGTATTGGGCATTGTTTTTTCCATTTCCCCCAAAGTGAATGGTGGCAAAATTGATATTCAGGGTGGTAATCCCCGGAGGAATAATGAGCGAGGAAATAGTATGATTTGGTTTTTTGTCCGCCGAGTCCAAATAGGTTTGGTAGCTTTTACCGTCCAAAGTTATACCTCTAATTAGGACTTGGGGAGGGTATGGATTGGTTTTGAGTTCCTTGGGATCAAATACATTCATCCCTCCGTTTACGGAAAAGTAAATTTTTCCTGAAGGTCCCCGATTATTCAGTTTTGTATTAAAAAGATTGGATTGAAGGCCTCGTTCTGAGCCAAACCGGACAGTCTTGCCTGTCTCGGGATTGTATTGGAAAATACCCTCTGAACTGGCAAAATATACGTTGCCCTGATCGTCATTGCTAAATGCCTTGATTTCCAAATCCGGATAGCCAAATTCTTCATAGGTCAGCCAAAATTTTAGCCCATCATAATCCTCACTGGCAAATCCAAACCCATTAACCGAAGCTATCCAAATTCGACTTTTTTGGTCTAAGTAAGGATATGCTAAAATAACCCCCAAACCCTGACCGAATAATTTACCCTTTTTGACAATGGCTTTGGTTTTGGAATCGAGCAATAGCCAGGAATTTCGCACTCCTTCCTCTATTAAGATATTATCTCTGGAATCAATCAAAACTCCCCTAAAACCTGAACGAGAGGTATCTTTTACAACGTGTTCAAAAGTCTCAGTTTGCGGATCAAAAAAATCCACTCCACCGGTATGATTGATCCATAGCTTGTCTCTGGGATCTTTAAGAATCCCTAATACCCAGTTTTGGCCTAATGAGGTTGTGTCTTCAGGGTCATTTCGATATCGTGTAATCAGCCCGGTTTTTGGATCTATTCGGTTTAGTCCTCCGCTTCCGGCTTCAGGAGAACCCGTTCCCACCCAAAGTACCGAATCAGCGGTCTGGGTAATATCCCATGGATAAGGGTGAGTGAGTTCCGTTCCGATAGATTTTCCAGGAAAACGTATAATACTTGCTCTCTCAGCTAAGTCAGTCCGAGTATCTCCCACTCGGTGAAGGATTGTTTTTCTATCGGAAGAGAACTGAATCAAAGACCTATCGAATGAAATCCGCAGGCCTACCCAAAATGACCCATCTGACAATTCATAAGAAGAAAGAATATCCGGGATCACCTCTCCTTTTTCGTCCCGTAAAAGGCCAAAATCTGATTGGTAGGTATTTAAAAGACTGATGCCATAGGCAAATTTGGGGATCCAAAGCACTCCCTGTTGATCCAGAAATAATCTACAACCATAACCGCTGGACATTGGGAGCAATTCTTTTTGTGTATTGGCACCGGAATGGATGGTTAGGGATTCTCCTGTTTCAACATTAATCCTAGTGATTGCATTTCGTTGATTGAGCCAGAGAAATTGATCCAGAAGTAAGTAGGAGGCATCGTTTTCAAAGCCCTTTTCTTTAAGTATTTCAGGCTCTGTGACTTTTTTAAATGTCCAAGGACCAGTATTGGATTCCCGAATAGCTAATCCGTTAAGATTTAGAAGCACAGTCCCTGATTTACCATAGGGAAGAATGATAGTGGGATAAGAAGCAGCAAAGGACACCTTCCCCTTAGTATTTTCATCTTTAGGAAATTGTTCATAGCTAAATTCTCCATTGGGACCTCTAGTTCCCATCTTGATAAAACCTTCGTTTTTTGCGGCAAAAAGAAAATTGATCCTTCCATTTTCGCCCTGATTGAGTTCCCAGACACTTCCTTTTTCCTGACCCGGTTCGAGTACAAATTTTTGACTTTCCGGGTCTAGCCTCATGATCCCCTTGGAGGTGGCAGCCAAAACTTCACCTTCTTTTCCTATAAGGACCTGGATATAACGCCTTCGGGAATCAACATTCAAGTAAAAAGTTAAACTGTCCCGATTAGAATCGTAATAAACTAAGTTACCTTCTTGGGCTTCGATCCAGACTCCTCCTTTGTCATCTGCCTCTACGTACCGACCCTCATAGTAAATCTTTCTATAGCTTTTCCCATCAAATTGATACACTCCATCCCAGGTACCCAAGTAAATAAAACCATAGGTGTCTTGAGTGACATCCGTAACCGAAGTGCTCGGCAAACCATCGTCGGAAGTGATGTTGTTAAAAATGAAATTTTGGGCTTGTGAAGAAAATGTTGATCCAAGAAGAAAAAGCGTGGTTAAACCTACAAGGAACCTCTTTTTTAAAAGTTTGGTATGTGTGTTTTCTTTATTCATTCGATGCAATTTTCTTTTCTTCTTTGATCAATTCGAGGATATATTTAAGCCTGGGTCTAAATATTCGGTCTTTGTATCCGGCTTCCACAATACTTTTGTGGACAATAAGGTTGAGAAGATAGTGAATTTCAGTGTCATTTGACATGGCCTTCAGATCAAAATGTACTCCAGCATAAGCCTTGGATTCATTATCAGTAATGTTTACCGTACCGAAATCCGGGTCCATGTATCGCAAAATTCGGTCTGCAAAAGATTGGATCAAGTCACTGTTTTTCTCTTCTATGCGATAGCTGTATTCCAAAAAAGTCTGGTAGCTGGACATGACTCTTTTGAGTTCCTTGTTTGAAATGAGGCTAAGAGTCCCGGAGGATTTCATCTCCTCGTAGGTAGGTTGGGTAGGATTAAAGTAGTGGACAAAGCCAGCTCTTTCAAGGGCAAAAACAGTTGGGATACTGTCCAATTTCTCAGGTAAGGAATCCAAGAGAGCAAGGATATGACGGGCATACTTTTCCCGGTCGTTCAAAAAGCCAATAATCAAGTCCAGGCGCTTCTGATTTTCTTCAAAATCCTGCTCAAGGTTTTCCAAAAGAACCGCTTTTTGTTTGTTCAGTTTTCTGCCCTCATTCCAGTTGTTGACCTGAAGCGCTATCAGAATCCCAATCACCACTAAGAATATCTCGCCCAAGGCATAGACCAAGTATCGGGTGACCCGATTTTGGGAAAGGAGTTTTTGGCGGATTTTTCGGAAGAAAGATATCATGTTAGTCTTCTATTTTTAAGGCAATCTCATCAGGTTCATTTTTAACTGAATAAGTAAGGCTCAATTTTCCTTCTTCATTCTTGAAAAAGGTGAATGAAAATCTCTTTAATAAATCCTCATATTTTCCTTCCCCAACCCTTTTCAAAGGAGTGAAATCATAAAGAAAAAGGTATCCGTTGACTAGTGAGATCGAATATTCTATTCTTTCTTTTTCCAGTAAATAGTCTCCTAAAAATTCTTTTTCAGATTCAGGCATTGGTTCTCCTATTCGATTTTTAAAATCCTCCGGGAATTCTTTCTCACCTAGTATTTTATTGATCTGTAGAGTCAGTTTTACAGATTGATTTTGGATAAACTCGAGCTCGCTATGATCACCCACAGGGTTGTCGGATAAATGCCGGGTAAGCCAATTTTTATACAGGTAATTTTCAAGGTAAAAATCAACCATATCCTCGGTGACTTCTCTCTGTCTAAAATGGGCGTACCATTCATAGCTCCTTGCTAGGTATTCATGTCTTTGATTGACCTGTTCCCGAAAGTTTTCATAGGTCGTGTAATACCTTCCTGAAAGTTCTATATGGTATTGATTTATCTCAGTCAAAATAGAATCATATTTCTCAGGAATGATCCCTGGATAATTTTCCAATTTTTTGAAAGCGGTCTTTTGCATCTCAAAAGGACTGTATTGCAATCCCATATAAAAGAGATGAAGATTGTCTGCTGTATACTCTTCACGAGAGATTTGACCTTTCAATGCTCTATTAATCAAAGAATCTACCTCCAATTCAGCCCTATTAATGTAAAAAGCTCTATTAAAGTCCCTTTGTGCATCTTTAGAGATTTCTTGAAGAATTTTCGTAAAACGCTTCTCATTGTTTTTGGCCTCATTCCAGTTGTTGACCTGCAAGGCAATCAAAATTCCAATCACCACCAAGAATATTTCTCCTAAGGCATAGACGAGGTATCGAGAGACTCTATTTTGTGAAAGAAGTTTCTGGCGGATTTTTCGGAAGAGTGAGATCATATCAGTTCAACAGTTGGCTAATCAGTGAAACACCAAATATCGTCAACATAAACCAGCCGATGAATCCCTGGATAATAGCCAGGTATCGCGGTAATCCCTTGATGGGAATCTCTCCAAAACCTAAAGTGGTAAAGGTGTTGATGGAAAGCATAAGTGCATTGAGTACCTTGATCAGCAGGTCATAAACCAAAGCGATCAAGAATCCCCCAACCAGTAGAAATGACTTCCAGACTTTTTGGCTGGCCGGCAAATCTTCCCAAGTTCCTTTCAGAATATCAACTTTGCTCAGGATTTTTGCCGTCAGACGCGTACCTGAAACAGCCCATTGGTAAAGAGGGAGGGCTGTAGCGGCGAAAAACCTTGGAACAGACTTTTCAGAATCCGTGATCATGGATTTGAATTCCTCATAGTCTAATAGGTCTTGTCGCTTTTCCTCCAGATAGACCTCATGGATTCCTGCATTTCTTTGGAGGTATTTGAAAAAGAAGCGGTAGCGGTCCACAATCCGGTTTTTGCCGTGAGCATCCCAGGAATTGGGGAAGAAAAGGTAGATCAGGGCAAAGGCCAAAATTACATAGACCGAGAAAATTATGGCCCGGGCGGGCTCGGTTCCATAAGCAGAGAAGATTTTCAGAAACTGATTGACCTTCCAGGTAAAGTAAGTTTTGAAGGTTGGATCCTCTCGATATAAATAGACCAAACGCTGTGTTTCCAAATCTTTGATCGCCACGAAAACGGCGTTTGACGAAGCTCTATTATGATTTTCCAAGTAATGGTTTTGAAATGAACCCAATAAGGAGGTTTCTGCATTGAAAGCATATTCATTTTCTATTCGATGGGTATTTCTGTATCTGTTGACAAATTCCTCAGAATAAATATTGGTTTTCCATATTGTATCTGAATCGTATAAATTGAGATGAAAAAATAAATACCGGGTTCCTGAGAATAAATTTTCCTTTAGGTCTTTCCAGTCAATAATATAATTTGATCTCAATTGGTCAATACCCAAAAATATTGGGCTTTCAATTTTGTTATCCCTCAATTCAAACTCTTTCATATCATCATTTTTTTTGATGGATAGCCCCTCTGAGCGAATGATATTGCCTGTTATGAAAGCATTTCTTGTAGATCCAATTGCTTCAAAATAAACCCCTCCATTAATAGCTTCTATTTTATTCTTTCGGATAGCTACTTGTACTAAGTCATGTCCGAATATCATTACTATTGCATTATTTAAATCTATTCTCCTTAAATCAGTAGTAATCGTATTATTGTTAAAATGCAATTGACAAAAATTAGAGTTCACAGAATTTGGGTTATTTCCGAAGAGTCGAACCACTACAGAGCCTAGAAATAAATTATTGGATAAATTATACCATAAACCACTAATTGTCCTCTCTTTTAAAAGTTCAAACTTTTCCGAATTCCGTAGAGAAAACCCTTCAGCAAAACTGCAATTTCGAATTTGGAACGGACCGGATTCAACCAAGCTGACCGGTCTTTTAAAAGAGATATAATTGATTTTCGCTCGTTCTTCAAAAATCACATCCTTAAGCTCGACTGCCTTATCGATGAAAATAGAATCTTTTGGTTCATCAGAGTTTGAAAACCTTTGATCAGTTAAGGGATCGAAGGTGATTTTAGCGTGAGTGAGTTTAAAGACGCTGTCCTTGGATTGGTCGATTTTCTGAAATAATTGAGAAAAAGACATTTCTGTTCTGTCTTGGCCAAGACAGGGAAGGGAGGCAATCAGGAGAAGGGCGAAAATAAGTTTCCTCATATCAGTTCAACAGTTGGCTAATTAATGAAACACTAAAAATTGTCAGCATAAACCAGCCGATAAATCCCTGGATAATCGCCAAGTATCGCGGTAATCCCTTGATGGGAATCTCCCCAAAACCCAAGGTGGTAAAGGTGTTGATGGAAAGCATGAGTGCATTGAGGACCTTGATCAGCAGGTCATAAACCAAAGCGATCAAGAATCCCCCAACCAATAGAAAGGACTTCCAAGCTTTTTGGCCAGCCGGTAGATCTTCCCAAGTTCCTTTTAGAATATCAACTTTGCTCAGGATTTTAGCACTGATTTGCGTTCCTGAAACAGCCCATTGGTAGAGCGGAAGGGCAGTGACAGAAAAAAACCTTGGAACTGACTTTTCAGAATTGGTGATGATGGATTTGAATTCCTCATAGCCTAAGAGATCCAGTTTTTTTTCTTCCAGGTAGACTTCATGAATTCCGGCATTTCTCTGGAGGTATTTGAAAAAGAATCGGTAACGATCAACGATCCGGTTTTTACCATGCGCATCCCAGGAATTTGGGAAAAGGAGATAGATTAAGGCAAATGCAAAAATCACATAGACTGAAAAGACAATGGCTTTGGAGGGCTTGGTGCCATAATCTGAAAACAGCTTGAGAAACTGGTTGATCTTCCAGGTGAAAAAAGTGTCGAAGGAAGGATCTGCTTTGTATTCAAATCCCAGTCTTTTGGTTTCTAGGTCTTTGAGCCGAATATAAATTTGATTGGCAAACTTGGTTTGATGAAGATTTTTATAGTGGTTAAAAAGCATTCCCAGATTTGTAGTTTCGGATAGATAGGCATCCGGATTTTCTACAAGAAAAACCTCCTCGTATAAACTTTGCAGGCTGTCCGAGTGATACAGTTCTAGTTCGGTAGGCCTTTTAATTTCAGAGTCCCTTGGGTATTGTTCAGAAAGGAACATACCGTAGGATTCTCCAAATCGTATCCCACCCTTAAATTGACTAAATTCAATTATCTGATTGGGTGAATATCCACTTGGCTGAAAAATTACCTTTTTAAAAATTTCATTTTTTTCGATATCAAGAAAGAAATTTGATTCCGGCCTTCCTGTTATAAGATTTAGTAGGCTGTTTCCAAACCTATTTTCGGAGACTACCAACAGGTTGCCAGAAGTCATCAGTAAAACAAATCCCTCTTCTTTAAACTCATTTTCATATATTAAAAAATCACCAAATTGGTGGCCTATGGCAGAAAGGCTGGTTTTTCCTCTTAACCTAGTGATATTTCCCTCATCATTTGGCCAAAATACATTCTCCGAAAGCTGGATAGATGTATTTCCTTTGGATTCTTGATAGTTGCAATTAAAAAATAAAGATAAACCTTGGCGGAACTCGGAATTTTCAATTCGGATATTGTCAATGACTTGTTGCTCTTGCTCAAGTTGGTCCAATAAAGAACAGAAAAATCCAGTTCCTGCAATTTGGACTGGACCATCAAATTGACAATTGCTGAAATGTAGTGCAGCGGTATTACGAATGCTTACATTTTTGGTGAAATGGATTTTAGCTAAATATCCCCGTGAATAATTCCCCGGACCAAAATAAAGGGGATTCTGAAAATGAACATTGTCTAAAATCAATTCTTTATCTACAATCAAAAGTTCTTCACGAACAGGTATTCCGAATGGCTTCAGCATGAAAAGGGAATCCTTTTCCAGGTCCGGTTGGATAATGGCATTTTCGAAGCGGAAAACTGAATCTTTTTCTTCTTCGATCATTTTAAAAAACTCTGTATAGGAGAAATACCGATAGGTAGTTTCCTGAGCGCTAAGAGCTACTGGAAGAAAACAGAAAAGGATCAGTAGCTTCTTCATATCAGTTCAATAATTGAGAGATCAATGAAACAGAGAAAATCGTCAACATAAACCAGCCGATAAATCCCTGGATAATCGCCAGGTATCGCGGTAATCCCTTGATGGGAATCTCTCCAAAACCTAGCGTAGTGAAGGTATTAATGGAAAGCATGATGGCGTTTAGGATTTTGATAAGCAAATCATAAAGCACCGAAATGATAAAAGCCCCGATTAATAGAACCGATTTCCAAAAGCGTTTATGAGTTGGAAGATCTTGCCAGGTGCCTCTCATGATATCCACGCGTTTAAGCAAAAAAGCTGAAAGTCGAGTACCTGAAACGGCCCATTTATAAAGGGGCATTGCGGTGGCTATGAAAAATCCGGGAATGTATTTTTCTGCTTGGAGCATATAGGCTTTAAAATCTTCAGCTTCCAACATTTCCTTCTGTTGCTCTTCCAGATACACATCATGAATTCCGGCATCTTGATTCATATACTTGGTAAAAAATCTATACCGATTCATAATCCGATTTTTGCCATATTTATCCCATGAGTTTGGAAAAAACAGGTAGATCAAGGCAAAAGCCAGGATGACATAAACAGAAAAAATAATGGCTCTTGCAGGACGCGTTCCGTAAAGGGAAAAGACCTTTAAGAAGCGGTTGATCTGTAAAGTAAAGAAGTTATCGAAGGTGGGATTTGTATTGTAAAGGTATTTGAGTCTTTCTGTTTCCAGGTTTTTGATTTCGATATAAACCGCATTCTTGTTTTCATGATCGAACGTGGCACTGTAGTGATTATAGAGAATCCCTCTAATCGCATTTTCCCCTCGATAGACCTCTTGGTCTACCACTCGAATAGAATCGTAATAAGGTGCCAGCAGTTTTTCATCGTTAAAAGTGATGTTTTCAAACCTACTACCATACTCCACAAAATCTCGATTGCTGATAAGTTTGCCATCGAATTGGTCCCAACCTATTCTATATTTGGCGCTGAGCTCCTGGATAGAAAGTTGTACATAGGGGCCAAATGCATTGTTGGTTATATCCAATTCATTGATACCAATTAAATCTGTAATTTGTATCTCGGCAATCGCGCTGTCCAGTTGATTGTTGCTAAAACTGGTCACTTGGTTATTTTGAGTTGTAAAAAATATTCTCCCCTTCCCGTAGAGTTGATTGCCCTCAAATACGGTATTGAAGGAGCCCCGCCCATAGATAAATATATTTCGTCCATATCTTTCATTCTCCTTATCGTTGAGGTAAAAGATGTTGTTTCTAAGACCAATAATTAAAGTAGTAATATTATCTCCTGGGAGAAAGCTCGGAAAGAATCGCGATTGATCATAAAAAGTAGAATTGAAAATTTGGATCCCATCCATATCAGGAAAGGACTTATAAGCATGTTGGAGTCCAGGTCCATTTGCTACTGCATCAATCCCTGTTTTAAATGTGCATTGGTTAAAGGTAATTTCACCACAATGCCTAAGCCTCACTTTTTTTTCGAAAACAATGTGTTGTATTACTCCATTTGAGATAAGGTTACTTTGTCCTTCAAATTGACTTAAAAAATGGACGTTAGTCAATCGGATTTCAGCCTTTATCGTCCTTTGTGGAGCATTTTTTTGAATAGAATAGGTACCCAATCCGTCGTTCAAATCGTTGATAAACGCAGAATCTGTTTCTGGATTAAAGGTGATGACCGCATTCTCATAGGTAAAAATGGAATCCTTTGAGGCTTCCATCATTTGAAAGAATTCAGAGTAAGAGAACTCTTTATATTCGATATCCTGAGCGAAGGCAGAGCCAGTAGCTAAGCTTAAGATCAGTAAAAAACAAAGTAGTATTTTGCGTAAAAAGGAGATCATGAATCTTTTATGATTAGGAGTATAATTTTCATTTCCGTGCCTTTTCCTTCTTCGCTAACGACTCTCAACTCTCCTCCATGCGCTTTGATAATGTCGTAAGAAAGAGAAAGTCCCAATCCCGTCCCAGACCCTGTTGGTTTGGTAGTGAAAAAAGGTTGAAAGATCTTTTCTTTGATCGAATCCGGAATTCCATTTCCATTGTCTTTTACAGAAATCTCAATTCCATTTTCAGTCTTGCTTGAACTGACAATCACCTCCGGTTTATAGCCTTCTCCCCGATGACTATCGGGACCTGACTTGGATTTTTCATTGACTGTACTTCGACCTCGCTCAGCACAGGCGTAAAAAGCATTGTTTACCAAGTTCAGAATTACCCTGCCGATATCCGAGGCCACCACATTTACCTTTGGTAGATTAGGGTCGAGGTCTAGTTTATAGTCTGTATTGAAGGATTTGTCTTTGGCTCTGAATCCATGATAGGAAAGTCGGACGTACTCATCCGCCAGGGCATTCAAGTCGGTCGGGGCTTTTTCACCAGTACTCGTCCTGCTGTGTTCCAGCATTCCTTTGACAATGGCATCTGCACGCTTGCCGTGATGATTGATCTTTTCTAAGTTTTTCTTTATGTCCTCCAGAATCTCGTCCTCGATTTCGTCTTCCTCTGTCCTTGGTCTTGTTTCTTGGCTCTTGGTTCTTGTCTCTTTAACTTCATCCAAAAGCTCCGCACTCACTTCCGAAAAATTATTCACAAAATTCAGCGGGTTTTGGATCTCATGCGCAATGCCTGCAGTCAGCTCTCCGAGTGAGGCCATCTTTTCAGATTGGATGAGTTGGGCCTGGGTGGATTTGAGGTGTTCGAGGGATTCTTTCAGTTCGGAAGTTCGATGTGAAACTTCCTGTTCCAGCAATGCCTTCTCGGTTTTCAGCTTATTGGTTCGCCAGCGGATAAAGCCTGTAATGGCCCCAAAAAATAAGAAAGCATACAACAAATACGCCCACCAGGTGCGGTACCAGGGAGGCAGCACCCGGAAAGAATAGCTCATTTCACTCCAGATGCCATAAGGGTTCAGGGCCTTTAACTGAAAGGTATAACTGCCCTCCATCAGGTTGCCAAAATTGGCGGTATTGTTTTTGCTCAAAGGACTCCAGGCTTTGTCAAAACCATCCAGGTAATACTGATATAGGGTGCTTTTGGAGAAGAAAGGGTCAATAGCTGTAAACTCAAAACTTAATGAATTAGCTGAAAAAGGAAGTTCCAGGCCTATCGGTATAAAATCGAAAGGGATTAAACTGTCATAGCTTATGGAAGAAAAGGTTTCTTTTAATGCCTCAATTTCCTCTGTTGATTTCTCTTTTCCGAACCGGGAAATCATTTCTGTCTTTGAGATCAGACTATCCTCTGAGTAATTTTCATTTAGCTCGGACCAAACCAAGGATTCGCCATTGACAAGTATGGTATTCAAGTGGATTGGGAATGGGTTACTGTTTTTCTTGAGGGTTTGGTAATCAAATCTTGCAAGATCACCGCTATTTGTGGACATCCATATCAACCCTTGTTGATCTACCAAAAAAGCATTATAGGAAGGAATAGGGAAACCTTGGTTAGCAGAAAAGGTTTCTACCTGGAGTTCTTTGGTTTGGTCGTTGTAGCTAGCGGCTATAAGATAGTCCGAAAACTGGCCTTTTATCCAGAATTTATTGTTAGTCGAATCTGGTATAATGCTTCCAATAATTTTTTCTACTATGCCTTCAGGTCTGCCATAATTTCTGAATTTCTTACCATCAAAAATACTTAACCCGTTATCTGTTCCGATCCAAATGTTTCCTTTGGCATCTGACTGAACAGTATTGATGAAATCGTTTGGCAGGCCGTCCTGAGTGGTGTATTTTGTAAATATTCCTTTATCGAATTTCCAAAGTGCCTCTCCAGTACCAATCCAGGCGGCGCCAGAGGTATCTGTACATACAGATGTAGCCCTTAAACCAATCTTTGATGGAGTTGTTACTTTTAAGAAATCTTTGCCGTCGAATTTATAGAGACCTCCCTTTTTAAAATCCTGATCCCAGATATCTAACCAAAACGTCCCTGCCGAATCAACGTGATATATTTTAGATAAAAATGCATCCAGATCATAGGATTGGAAAAACTCAGCGTCGAATTTTGTCAGCCTCCCGCCAAACTGTGTAAACCAAATATTACCTTCTGGATCTTCTGCAATTGAAAGTATACGGTTTTCACGGCTATCCTTCGTCTGCTTTTTGAGAAAGTCGTATTGGGTAATCGTAGTTCCATCAAAATGGATTAACCCCTTAGTTAAGGTGCCCAGATATATATCACTATTTCTTGCCTGATACAGATTTATGATTCGTGATGTGTTATCCCCGCCATCGAATAGGTTGTTATAGGTTTTGATCGTCTCATCAAACCTCCCAATTAAACTTTTAACCGCGATCCAGGTATGATCATTGTTATCGCTCTTGAGCGTAAGCCCTATTGAATTATTGAACAAAGAAGAGTTTTCAAATTCCAGCGTAAGGGTACCCTTGCTCTTTTTTATACCTTTATCAGTGATGTTCCAGACAAAATTATTTTTATCGATAAACAGCCCCCTACTATCCTTATTAAGTGATGTTGCTTTTTTATTATCAATTCTATAGGTGCCTGACGTTGTACTGGCGTAGAAGGTGTTGGAGTCGGTAACATTTATCGCAAGTATTCTAGTCTCCGGCAGAATAGTTTTGAGCTCTGTAGTTTCAAAATACCCAGCCTTAATGCGTGTTAGGATTGCATTATAATAATCAAAAATAAATAGACCTTCGTCGCCGAGATCCTGAAGTGAAGCCTCATCATTTATGGATAAATCACCATATTCAAAGGACTCCACGACCTCTTCTCCCACATATTTCATGATTTTTCGCTCCAAAGAATTTATCACCCAAATTGATTTGTCTGCTCCTGCAAACATGCCTAAGCCAAGTGAAGTTTTGGAGACTTTAGTTTTAACCTTTAGCCCCGCGACATCTTTACATCGAATACCATCAAAAATCATTATTCTGTCTTCTATGCTGTCATTGGCTGTTTTAAATCCATGAATCCAGAGGTGATCATTTTTATCAATAAGTATGCTCCTTGTTGTAAGGTCTGTACCAATCACATCAAACTCCTTAAAACGGCTTCCATCGTATTGCAGCGAGGTTGAGGTATTTATCCAAACATTTCCTTTTTTGTCAAACCCTAATTGTGGGTAACCCTCAGGAGGTAAACCGTCTTTCGGAGTGATTGAAGAAACTGCCTCCTTTCCATACTCCGCTTCAAGCGAAAACTTCCTTTGACTCGCGATATAAGCTTCTTTTGGGATTTTGGGTCCGAGCTTGAATTGAACTATTTCCGGCTCCGGAAAAGAATCTTTAAAGGTTATGCCTAATTGCTTTTCTGAAATGGGCTCATTTTCAGTTTCGGGTGCTTTTGTGCAACTTAAGGCTGAGGCAATTAGCGCTATAAAAAGTGTGTTTTTTATCATTTGGCTGGAAGTATTATGGTTATGGTGGTGTATTCTCCTTCGGAACTCTCAACCCTCAACTCCCCCCCATGCGCCTTTACAATATCATAAGATAAGGATAATCCCAATCCTGTCCCAGACCCTGTCGGTTTGGTAGTGAAAAAAGGTTGAAAGATCTTTTCTTTAATCGAATCCGGAATTCCATTTCCATTGTCTTTTACAGAAATCTCTACCCCTAAATCCCCTGAAGGGGACTTGACCGTAGTCGTTTTGAGAATTACAGTTGGAGCTAGGACAGCACCCCCTTGAGAGCCTGTCCCGATGTTTCGGGAGGGTTGGGGGGTAGATTTCGATTTTTCATGAACCGCGTAGAATGCATTGTTTACCAAGTTCAAAATCACCCGTCCGATATCTGAGGCCACCACATTTACCTTTGGTAGATTAGGGTCGAGGTCTAGTTTATAGTCTGCATTGAAGGATTTGTCTTTGGCTCTGAATCCATGATAGGAAAGTCGGACGTACTCTTCAGCCAAGGCGTTCAAGTCGGTTGGAGCTTTTTCACCAGTACTCGTCCTGCTGTGTTCCAGCATTCCTTTGACAATGGCATCTGCACGCTTGCCGTGATGATTGATCTTTTCTAAGTTTTTCTTTATGTCCTCCAGAATCTCGTCCTCGATTTCGTCTTCCTCTGTCCTTGGTCTTGTTTCTTGACTCTTGGTTCTTGTCTCTTTAACTTCATCCAAAAGCTCCGCACTCACTTCCGAAAAATTATTCACAAAATTCAGCGGGTTTTGGATCTCATGCGCAATGCCTGCAGTCAGCTCCCCAAGCGATGCCATCTTTTCGGATTGGATGAGTTGGGCTTGGGTGGATTTGAGCTGATTAATTGATTCTTGTAGTTGGAATGTCCTTTCCAAAACTTTATTTTCCAATTCCTCCTTAGACAACTTTAGTGAAAAAGCCATTTCATTAACATTTTTAGCTAATGAACCGATTTCATCTCTATTAAAAATAGGAACTTTGACATTAAGGTCTCCTTTTTCTATGTGCTGGACTCCATTCATCAAAAGTGATAAAGGCTTTAATATTCCAATTCGATAAAAAAGAAAAAAGGCGACTAAAATAAAAATGGCAGAACTTGGGATTATCCAAACAAAGAGACTCAACTTTTGCTGTAACTCTAAATTTGATTCACCCCAAGTACTTTCAGGACTCGAAGTCCCAAAAAGAATAAATGGCATAATACCAAGTATAACAAGAATTGCTGATAATGGAAGTATAACTAGTTTTACTTGGATGGAAGTAATCTCTTGGGTAAAACTTATATGAATCATCATTATTCCCAATAACAAAATCATTTGTCCTGAATGATAAGTGATCGGGGATTTGGTAATTAATAATAAAAAAAACCAGCAAATACTTAATACAGCAAAAGCTCTTATTGCAGTTACTTTATGATCTATATAATTTGAGGAATTATCTCCATCTTTTTCATTAGCTCTAACTAGTGCTTTTTTCAGGAAATAAAATCTTCTTAACAAAACAACAAAAACCCAAAATATTACTACAGTGTGGAAAGAAATAGTTTTGAAAAAAAAGTTAGCGCCAATTTTAGGTAACTGATAAATGATATCGTCAATTAAGATAGCAACAACTAAAACTCCAGCAATAATAATCGCAAAAACGCCTTCTCTTGGCCAGGGCTTGCCTCTATAATTATATGCTACCCATATCCAATAAAGCATCCAAATAGAAAATAAAGACAGATGGATCACTCTAAAAATGCTATAAATTGGAGGTGAACTTGACGTTACAGCCAAATCAACAAAATAAGTTGACATCAATATTCCAATAAAGCCTACCATCATCCAGGTGTCTTTCGTTTTTCCTTTAAGACTTAAGAAATAAGAAAAAATAAAGAGGGAAAGTATAAATTCAGCAAAAGCCGCTATAAAAGAGGGATGAAGCCTATATAAATCACTATCGAAAAGTTGAGACATCATATGATTAGTATTTATATGTGGATAGGCAGGTTTATAATTATTTTAGTAAATACATTTTCTTCACTTTCCACCCTCAACTCCCCTCCATGCGCCTTCACTATATCATAAGATAGTGACAAGCCCAAGCCAGTTCCGGAACCCGTTGGTTTGGTAGTAAAGAAAGGCTGGAAGATTTTTTCTTTGATGGAGTCGGGGATGCCAGGGCCGTTGTCGGAAATGGAAATCAGGATTGAGTCGCCAAGGCTTTTGGTGGTAATACCAACAGTCGGATGATTTAAGGGAATATCGAATTTTGAAGTGTCAGTACTGATCGAAGTTAAAGTACAAGCGTAGAATGCATTGTTGAGAATATTCAACAATACTTTCCCGATATCGGGTCGGACCAATTCTATTTTGGGGATTGTTGGATCAAGCTCTGTGATAAGCTTTATATCGACCCCTTCATTTTTGGATTTGAAGGATTGGTAAGCCAGGTTCAAATACTCGCTTGCCAGACTATTGATGTCGGTCAATTCCTTCTCCCCCGAACCGGTCCTACTATGCTCCAACATCCCCTTCACTATCGCATCTGCCCGCTTCCCATGATGATTGATCTTTTCCAAGTTTTTCTTAATATCCTCCAGAATCTCGTCCTCGATTTCGTCTTCCTCTGTCCTTGGTCTTGTTTCTTGGCTCTTGGTTCTTGTCTCTTTAACTTCATCCAAAAGCTCCGCACTCACTTCCGAAAAATTATTTACAAAATTCAACGGATTCTGAATCTCATGGGCAATGCCGGCTGTGAGTTCTCCAAGAGAAGCCATCTTTTCGGATTGGATGAGTTGGGCTTGGGTGGATTGCAACTGCAAAAGTGTTTTCTGCAACGAATCTCTTTGTTGACTTAATTCCTGGTTGGTTTTCTTCCTGGAAACACTATTTCGATAGATTATAACAGAAAACACCAGCAAGAAGACCAACAATATGCCTGCCATTACAAGAATGATGCGTTGATTTTCATTTTCACTTTCCACCATTTTACGCTGAGTATCCAACCGGTCAATTTCATGCTGACTCTCTTTGATCGCTCCAGCCACTTGCATCTCAGTAAATTGAATTTGGTTATTCAGCCGCTCGTTTTCTGTCACCAGTCCTTGGTTAATTTTCAAATATTCGATAGCCTTGCCCAACTGCCCGGTTTCTTCATAGAGCTCCGCCACCAATGCTGACCCGGAGATCATGGTGATAGTCCAGGTGGTTTCGGTTGCGTATTGATATGCTTGAAGGGCATACTGCAATGCTTTTTCATAGCTTTTCCTTTCCTTAAAATTCTTAGCGATTGCGAGTGCAGAATAGCTAGCACCTCGAAAATCTGCAATAGATAGCAGCAGGTTCAGCGCACGAAAATTATCCTCCAAAGCCTGTTCTACGTTGCCAGTTTTGTTTTGCATGGTTGCCTTTTGTTGAAAATAAAAGGCGAAAAGTTGCTTATTCAATCCAGAGTTAAGATTATTTCCGAGGTATTTGAAGTAGTGATCCATGGCTACATTAATACTGTCAGGAATGCTTGAAGCTTCGGAAAGGCCAGCTTCATTATTCATAGCATCCTCATTTAACCTGTGCTTTGTTTGAACATAAAGCCAATACACCTTCTCTATTCCTTTGGTAAAATTCATTTGTTGGTGAAAGTGTATAGCTTTTTCGCAATTCTCGACAACTTTAGTTCGCAACTCCGGTTGCCGAACAGAGGCCCGTTGATAGATTGATGCGGCATGATAATAGCAAAATGATTGAAGGTTTGTTTCTCCAAGCTGTTGCAATAACTCAATGGAATTTGAATTGTAGCTCAGCCCTAAGAAGAACCGGTTATTGCCCCCGTAATTTCGACTGAGCATATGATATCCCCAGGCACGGTTAAACGGATCTTTGATG